>NZ_SOCE01000001.1:1387665-1706793 GCF_004365175.1 Kribbella voronezhensis
GGCGCGCTGCAGGTGGACCTCGGCGGCCTGCGCCCGGCCGACGTCGACCATCTCGAGATCGGCTGGCCGACCAGCCGGCTGCGCGACCTGACCATCCTCGACACCCCTGGGATCGCGTCGATCTCGGCCGATGTGTCCGCACGCACCCAACGCGTGCTGGCCGCCGACGACGGCCGGGTCCCGGTCGCGGACGCGATCCTCTACCTGCTGCGGCACACGCACTCCAGCGACATCCGGTTCCTGGAGTCGTTCCACGACGACGAACTCGCGCACGGGACGCCCATGAACGCGATCGGCGTGCTCTCCCGAGCCGACGAGATCGGCTCCTGCCGGCTCGACTCGATGGAGGTCGCCGAGCGGGTCGCCCAACGGTACGAGGCCGAGCCGCGGCTGCACCGCCTGTGCCCGGTGATCGTCCCGGTCAACGGACTGCTCGGCCACACCGCGACCACCTTGCGCGAGGCGGAGTACGCGATGCTGGCCGCGATCGCCCAGGCCCCGATCGACGAGGTCGCCGAATTGCTGCTGACCGCCGACCGCTTCACCTCGACGCCGAGCGGCCTACCCGTCACCGAGCTCGAACGCGAACACCTGCTCGGAAGACTCGGCCTGTACGGCGTACGGCTGAGCGTGGAGCTGATCCGAACCGGCGTCGCCACGAACTCGTCGGAGTTGAGCTCGGAGCTGACCGAGCGCAGCGGTCTCAACCGGCTCCGCGCGATCCTGGTTCGCCAGTTCGAGACCCGCAGCCGTGTACTCAAGGCGTACTCCGCGGTCGCGGCGCTCACCGAACTGCTGCGCGCAGGCAACTTCGAGCCCGGACTGCAGGCCAGGGTCGAGGAGATCAGCGCCGGGGCCCACGAGTTCCAGGAGATCCGCCTGCTGTCCGATCTCAGGTCGGGTGGCGTCACGCTGAAGCCCGAACGGACCGAGCAGCTCGATCGCCTGCTCGGCGGCTCCGGCCACGCGCCCACCGCGCGCCTCGGGCTGCCCGACGACGCCACCGACGACGACGTCCGCCAGGCAGCCCTGACCGCATTGTCTTCCTGGCAAGGCTTCGCGACCCATCCCCTCACCAGCCGCCCCGCCCAGTTGGCCGCCCGGGTAGCCACCCGAACCCTGGAAGGCCTGCTAGCCGGCTAGCCCGTACGGCGTACTCGAGCGCGCCCCGATCGACCGGGCGATTCGCGAGCGCCCGAGCCGCGCCGCGTGACCCCGAGCTAGATGAGTCCCTCGCGTACGGCGTACGCGACCGCATGTGAGCGGTTGCGGAGCTGGAGCCGCGTGGTGAGTTCGTGCAGCACGTTCTTCACGGTGCGTTCGCTGTAGTTGAGCGAGTCGGCGATCTCACCGGTGTCGAGCCCGTCCGCCACCAGTCGCAGTACGTCGACCTCGCGCGGGCTGAGGCCGGTGAAGGTCAGGCCGCGTGGCGCCAGCACCTGGCGCTGCAGCCGGCCGAGCTGCTCCATCAACCGCCCGAGCAGGTCGGGTGGGATCTCACCGTCGCCGGTCGCCACGCGCGTGATCGTCCGCACCAGCGCATCGGGCGTCGCATCGATCCTGCGCAGCAACCCGCCGACCCCGATCTCCGCCGCGACCACCAGCGCCGCCTCGTCGAGCACGGTCGCGACCAGCAGCAGGCGCGGCAGGTCCCCACGCCGCAGGGCTCGCATGGCCCGCGCGGTCTCTTCGTCGAGGACGTCGGTGACCACCAGGGCCACGGCGGCTTCGTCGACCTCCATCTCGTTGACGAGGCGGATCTCGGGCCGGGCCCGGAGCTGACTGATCACCCCCGCCCGCGAGATCGGGTCACTGCCGTGGACGTAGGTCAAAATCGGCGCGCTCATCGGAACCCCTCCCCAAGGACAAGGCCCTCACTGTCCCGCACCGCGCTCCACGCCGGTTCTACGCGCGCTCTACAAACCCTCATCGGTGGCCAGGCGGGCGTGCAGATGGGAGTCGTGACGGCGGCCGTCGAGCTCCACGTAGTAGTCCCGCATGGTGCCTTCGAGACGGAAGCCCGCGTGCGTCGCGACCTTGCAGGAGCCCTCGTTCACCAGCGCATGGTCGAGGGACAGCCGATGCAGGCCGAGGCCGCCCTCAACCGTCGGAGTGAAGGCCCAGCGGGCAGCCGCATCCAGGGCGCGGCCTGCGATCCGCCGACCGCGAGCGACCGGGCTGACCCAGTAGGCGCAGACGGCCTGATCCGGCACGCGGTGCACGTCCCGGAGCGTGACCGACCCGAGCACCTGATCGGTACCGGCCTCAGCGACCGCGAAGACGGCGTTGCCTCTGGCCCACCCGTCGATCCGGTTCTCGAGCCATTTCGCCGCGCGCTGCTCGGCCGGCGTCCGCAGTACCGCCGTACCGGCTGTCCAGCGCAGGATGCCGAGATCTTCGAGCGCCACGGCCACGGCCGGCTCGTCGCCGGCCGTGAACGGACGCAGTACGAGCTCGTCGACCGCGAGCCGACGAGGTTGCAGTACTGGCAAGGCTTATTGCTGGTGCGGCTCGTTGGCGTGCAGCATCGGCGCCTGGTGAGCGTGCGCACCGAGTTGCTGGATACCGGTGACCAGGCCGCCGGTGAGATCGCCGGTGGCGAACGAGGTCTGCATCGCCAGCGCGGCCAGGCCGGCCTCGGTGTCGCTCAGCTGACGCCGGGCCAGCGGGCCGGTGACGATCTCCAGCCGGCGACCGGCCGGGTCGACGAACACCAGCACGCTGCGGTCCGGGTCCGGCAGCTCGTTCAAAAGCTCGATGGCGAACGGCCGGGTCTCGGAGTCGGCGCCGCCGACGTACACCGAGAAGCGCAGGCCCGAGACCGTCTCCGCGTGCCGGACCGCGCGCTCGATGTCGTAGAGCTGGTCGGGGGTGAATGCGTCACCAGCTGGCACTTGCGCCTCCGGTCGTGCGGGCGACGCCGGTGGCGGCGGTCGCGGAGTTGTCGCCGGCGGGCAGCTCGGGCAGGTTCGCCGGGTTCGGCTTCAGCGGCTCGGGGCCGCCGATCCAGACCGGCGGAGCCCACCAGGACAAGCCCGGCCGGTAGCGCGGTCCACTCGCGATCGAGGACGCGAACACGAGCAGCGCCACCACCGCGATGACCAGAGCGGGGATGCCGACGAACACCAGCAAGGTGTGGCCGGAGAGCAATGGAGTCACGACCCGAAGCCTAGCCTGGACAGCGCCGTGCCCACCCAGGGCCTCACCCCAGGCGGGCACGCGGTACGCCGTACGCCGGTACGCTGCTCCGCTTGGTTCAGCAGCCGCCGCAGTTGAAGTAGGTGATGTCCCAGTGGCTTCCCTCGTCGACATAGAGGTTGCCGGCGCCCGATTGCCACTGGGGATAGCCGTCGCCACGGTTCGCGATCCGGGTGAAGGTGTTGTGGATGTAGTTGCCGATACAGGTGTACTTGCTGATGTCCACCTTGTAGCCGTTGTAGTGGCTGTACGTACCGGAGGCGTGGCCGACCTCGGTGCCGCCGGTGATGTTGATCGCGCAGCCACTCGCCTGCTTGAGCGTGCGAACGCCGTACACGGTGGTGCTGTTGATCTGCTCGAACGACGTGCAGGTCGAGTTGGAGCGAGTCGTGCACCCGCCGGACGAAGACCACGTGATGCCTGCCGCGCTGAAGATCGACGCTGCCTGGGACTGGGTCATCTTGGTGACGGCTGACGCCTGCTCGACCGCGATCACGCCGGGCAGCAGCCCGACGATCAGTGCGACGACCGGGACGAGGACGCGACGGAGGACGGATTTCATGGGCGGCACTCCTTGAAACGATGGGGCGGAAGGTTTCAAGGAGTGCCTTGCCCAGGAAAGTTATTGACCAAACCCGGACCGGGTGGTCCGTAACGCGAACTCGGAGGCCGGGCCGGGGGCGGTCGGCCCGGCCTCCGCATCGTGCTCCGGTCAGAACCTGACGTCGGAGCACTGATAGAAGGCGTTCCCCGTGTCGGCGATCGTCCAGACGGCCAGGATCATGTGGCGTCCGGTCCGGTTCGGCAGCGTGCCCGGGTGGGCGACATCGGCGGCCGGGCGGGCGCCGTTGTACGGGACGGTCAGGAACGGCGTGAGTTCGAGCGCGGAGCGGGTCAGCGGGGCGTTCTGGTTCCAGCCCTGCTTGGTGATGTAGTACTTGAAATCAGTGGTGGCGTGCGCGGCGGTCAGGTGCCAGCGGAACGTGTAGCTCGCGCCGGCGGTCAGCTGAGTGGCCGGCCAGGCACCGCCCCGCTGATCGTCCAGCTGGGCGAACTGGGACAGCCCCGCAGAGCAGAGCTTGCCATCGGGCGGACCCGCGGCCGGGAAGCCCTTCGGGCCCTCGGTGCTCTGCGGCTCCCACTGGATCGGGCCACAGTTCTGCACCGTGCCGTTGGCACAGTTCTTCGCGCGGCTGATCGGCGAGGTGGTGTACCCGTGACCGTAGGCCAGCGGGATCGACGTACTGACCGTCAGCGCCAGGGCGCCGACGGCGATACCGGCCATGCTGAGTTTGCGTGCTCGCGTCATGCGGACACTCCTTCTTCTTCCCGTGGAGCTGGGGGCGGCAGGAATGGAAGGAAGGCGCCTTCGATGGGGATAGATAACAACCGTTCGAATCTATTGTCAACGGCTCAGGGCCTGATCTTCTGACTTTCTGTGATCCCGTCAGCACGGACGGCGACTGTCGCGCGCGCCGTTCACGCTCAGCCAAACCGGTCGCCTGGCTTGCGGAGCGGTCTATGCCGGAAATTGATCAAATCCGTTTATTAACCTTCAAATAACCAAGGGAAATAACCAACTGAGCAATCTCTTGGGTTGAATGTGGTTCACAGCTAATGCCGGTTCGAAGGGCCGGAATATCAACACGTTGCATCGTGACAAAACTTGCCCCGCGTGCTCACGGCGTGTGATCATGCTGGTCAGACAGGCGTGCGAGGGCCTCGGTGGAGGTACTGGAAAAACCAGGTGAACAAGGGGTGGCATCCCTGATATAGGCGCTCATCGGTGCACCCCAAACGCCCGGATGATCACCTTCAGGGTGTTGCCAAAGCAACTTCAGGACAGTCGAATACTGGTGACATCGCGTCGGCGCGCAGGCAGGGTCGTGGCATCGAGAAAACCACGACCAAGCTGGGGGAAACACCATGAAGAATGTCTTCCGCACCGTCCGAATTGTCATCGCCGCGACCGCCGTCGTGCTGGTGGGGGCCGGCACGACGATCGCCTCGGCGGCCGCCGACCAGCACGGCACCTCGGCGACGGTGACGGTGGCCGGCCCCGACCAGCCCGAGTGCATCGGCTGCTGGGGCTGAGGGACCGATCGAGCCGAGTGACGACGATGATCAGGTTCCAGCTCCTCGGCCCGATCGAGGTCACCCGGGGCGGTGAGCGCCTCGCCCTCGGCGGGTCCAAGATCCAGACCGTCCTGGCCACGCTGCTGCTGAGCCGTGACCAGGTGGTGTCGGACTCGACGGTCTCCGAGATGCTCTGGCGGGGCAAGCTGCCGAGCACCTCGAACGCACAGATCCAGACCTACGTGTCCCGGCTCCGCAACCAACTCGGCCCCCAGGTCGAGCTGGTCCGCCAGCGCGGCGGCTACCTGCTGCGTGCCCCGGGAGCGTGGGTGGACCTGGACGAGTTCCAGGCCCACGCCGCCACTGGACACGCAGCGCTAGCGGCCGGCCGGTACGCCGAGGCGGTGACCTCGCTGCGCTCGGCGCTGGCGCTGTGGCGGGGCCATGCCCTCGTCGGCGCCACCGAATACCTGGCCGCGATCGAGCAGCCCGGCCTCGACGAGGCCCGGCTGACCGCCGGTGAGGCACTGATGACGGCAGAACTTGCCCGCGGCAACCATCACCGGGTGGTGTCCGAGCTGGCCGCGATGGTCAACCAGCACCCCTTCTCCGAACGGGTCCGCGGCCTGTCGATGCTCGCGCTCTACCGCTGCGGCCGCCAGGCCGAGGCGCTGTCGACGTACGACGCCTGCCGCCGCCACCTGGCCGAGGAGCTCGGCATCGACCCGGGCGAAGAACTGAAGGAACTCCACCAGGCGATCCTGGAACAGGATGCCGACCTCACCGCCCCGCCAGTGGTCGAGGTCGTCACCCGGCCGACGCCGACAGCGCCGGCCCAGTTGCCGCCGGCACCCACCGACTTCACCGGCCGGACCGCGCTGGCCGACCGACTGGACGCAGTACTGCGTGCCGGTGGCGGCACCGCGGCCGTGGTCGGCCTGGCCGGAACCGGCAAGACCGCCCTGGCGCTGCACGTGGCCGACCGGATTCGCGACGAGTTCCCGGACGGACAGCTCTACCTCGACCTGGCCGGCAGTACGGCGGACCCGATGGAGCCGTCGACCGCCTTGGCCGAACTGCTGCACTCGCTCGGGGTGACCGAGGCCGAACTGCCGGCCGGACCGTCCGAACGGACCCAGCTCTTCAGGCATCTGGTGTCCGGGCGACGGCTGCTCGTAGTACTGGATGACGTGGCTGACGAGCACCAGGTTCGCTGGCTGTTGCCTGGTGGTGGGAAGAGCAGCGTGCTGCTCACGTCGCGGGCTCGGCTGGCCGCCCTGGAGGGCGCGAATCACCTTCGGTTGAACGGTTTCAGCACTGCCGAGGCTATGCGGTTGCTGGATTCACTGGCCGGGCCGCGACACGGGTCCGACTCCCCGGCCGCGGTCCGAAGGTTGCTCGCGGCAACTGGTCGCCTGCCGCTGGCGATCCGGGTGGTCGCCGCCCGGCTGGCCGCCAATCCGGACCTGACCGTGACCCAGGTGATCGGCCGGCTGACGTACGGCATGCAGCCGTTCGATCAGCTGCGGCTGGGCGATCTGGACGTCGGCGCCCGGATCGAAGCGAGCTACGACCAACTGCCACTGGCTCGGCGACGCGCCCTGCGGCTGATGGCGCTCGGGCTGACCGGGGAGTTCTCGGTCTGGCACACCGCAGTACTGCTGGATGCTCCGCTTGCCCAGGTGCACGACCTGCTGAACGCCTTGGCCGACCGAGGCCTGGCGGAGGTCAGTGGCAGTCGTGTCGGACAACTCGACCTGTACACGATGCACCCGTTGGTGCGCGCCTACGCCAGGGAACGCGCACTCACCGAGGAAGCGCCTCACGAACGCGGCGCCGCCCTGGAACGCATCCACCACAACCCGCACGCCTGGCAACCCGCGGCCTGACCACTACCTCTGATTAGAAGTGGGACTCCATGACCACCTGGCTCGTCCGCCTTGATCCTCCCACCACCGCGACCGGGCCACGCGTAGCGGTCAAAGACGCGATCGACATCGCCGGCCTGCCAACCACCGCGGCCTGCCCGGCAGTCGGCGACCACGCGAAGCCAGCTGTCGAGGACGCCCCAGTAGTCGCCCGCGCCCGCTCAGCCGGCGCCGCCATCGTCGGCAAGACAAACCAAACCGAGCTCTGCCGCCCACCCGACGGCGTCAACCCCTGGACCGGCACCCCACGCAACCCGCTCGACCGCACGTTGGTCCCCGGCGGCTCGTCAAGCGGCTCTGGCGTCGCGGTAGCCAAAGGCGAAGCCGACATAGCAATCTGCACCGACACCGGCGGCTCCGCCCGCCTCCCCGCCGCGTGCTGCGGAGTAGCCGGCCTGAAAACCACCACCGGCCGCCTTCCCCTCGACGGCGTCTTCCCCTTCGCCCCAACCATGGACACCATCGGCGCCATCGCCCCCGACGCCGCCGGCCTGATCCAAGCCATGCAACTCCTGGAACCAGGCTTCGCCGTCGCCCCGTACGACGGCCCCATCGCCCGCCTCCGCCTACCAGAGCTGACCATCGACCCCACCATCGACCAAGCAATCGACGAAGCTCTGGCCAACTCCGGCCACGAAATCATCGACGTCCCCCTCACCGGCTGGCTCCGAGCCGGCGTCGCCGCAGGCCTCATCATCAACGCCGAGGGCTACGAGTCCCACCAACATCTCTTGGCCGACGGCCGAATGAGCGACCGAGTCCGAGACTGGATCACCCGAGGCAAACACCTGGACGCCTCAATGATCGCCGACGCCCGCACCCTAGGCCGCCACTTCCGCACCCAACTGGACACGTTGCTATCCCGGTATGGCGCCCTAGCCCTCCCCACCATGACCGCACCCCCACCCAAACTAGGCACCGAGTCCCACTTCGACTTCCCCGCCCTAACCTCCCCCCTCAACCTAACCGGCCACCCCGCCATAACCCTCCCCCTCCTCCCCACGGCCCCCATCCCCCCATCCCTCCAACTAATCGGCCCCCACAACTCCGAACCCCACCTCTTATCCCTAGCCGCCACCTTCAACTAACCCCGCCCACGCATCTCCTACGTCGCCGCTCCCCACCCCCCAACTACGGCACTCCTCCGTCGCCCCTCCGCTGCCTCGCCCAACGACCGCAGCCAACCGAAACCCCCGGACCCGCGAGCGGTCGTGACCACCCCTCAATACAAGGGCGTTCACCGACTCCACGACGAATTGCGCCGATCAACCAATCTCCAAGACCCTTCGAAGATGGTGTAGATGTCTGTGGGCTGAGAGAGCCAGTGTGGAGATGCATGGGGTATGCACCTCGACCCGTGGCCTGCTGCTCATCGGCACTAGGTCGCCACAGGAGCGGCACCAGGTTCGACTGGTGTCGCTATCTGACTCCTCGATATGTGTTCGGCACGGTGTCGGCGGGTATGGCGGGGATCGGCAGTGGTCGGGCGGCGAGGAAGGCTTTCACCAGGTCCGCATAGGCGTCGGGACGCTCGTTGTAGGCCTGGTGTCCGGCATCGGGGAAGAGCACGACCCGGACGTCGGGCAGCCAGTGCGCGTACTTCGTAACCGGTGCCCAGGGCAAGTAGTCGCACATCGGCTTGATGACCAGCGTGGCCGCGTGCAGCCGGTTCCGGACGCTCGCAGGGAGCGGCGACGGGAGCGGGTCACCGTTGCTGACGGCGAGCGCGTTGTGCATGAAGTGGCCGACGCCGGCGATACCGAGCCGGTCGGTCAGCGTGCGGTCACAGAGCAGGCCGGGCCTGGTCCGCGCGTAGATCTGCGCGAACCTCGCATCCAGCTCGGCGTCGCCGGCGACCTCGCGGGCGAGACGAGGATTCGCTGTGCCCAGTCCGTACAGGAACAGGTTGCGTGGACGCAGCAACTGGCCGTACAGGCGCATCCGATCGGCGACGGACATCAGTGCGGAGGGATCGCCGAGCTTCCCCGTGTTGTCAGACGTCGACGGCGCGTCGGGAGAACTCAGTACCAGCGCCGCGACCTGGTCCGGATACATGACGGCGAACCGCGTCACCAGTCGCGCGCCCCACGAATGCCCGAGCAGCGCCACCCGGGCAGCTCCGGTCATCGCCACCACTCGTTGCAGGTCAGCCACGGCACGCTGCTCGGTGTACCCCGACGGATCACGCAGACGGCTAGAGCGTCCAGCGCCGAGCTGATCGTAGACGTAGACGTCCCGGTCCTGCGCCAGCCGCGCGAAGGCGGGAACGTCGTGCGCCATGTCGGCCACTCCCGGGCCGCCATGGACGACGATCAGCGGTGGCTGGCTCGGACGAGAAGCAGGCGTGCGGTGGACGGCCAGCTTCTCGCCAGGCCCGACGTCGATGAAGACAGTGCCCGGTACGACAGGCTGGGGAATCGGTTCGGCGTGCGGCCAGATCCAAGTCACAGACAGCGCCAGGGCGACACCACTGGTGCAAAAGCCACGCAGCGGACGCGCGCGACGACCGCGGCCGAAAGCCCTGGCCAGTTCTGCGAGGGCCGGTACCGCGACGACCACCCCCAGTGCGGCCAACGGCCAGGCCCACGAGCCACTGATCTTCGCCACGCCGATGACAGCTCCCGCAGCCGTCCCCGAAATCAGGACCCCGCCGAGCAGGACGGTCAGCGCTGCACGAGTCGGGACGACGAGCGACCTCATATGTCGTACTGGTCGGGTGCCGTCGGGAATCTGTCGGTCCACGGAACCACACCATCAGATGTGACGACCGGCCCGCCATCCCTCCATCGGCAGATGGTGCGCGGCGGCACCGCGGCGGATCCTGAGCTGACCATGACAGAGAAGGACGACCAGATCCCAGTCCACTTGCGGGACGCGCCCCTCCGACGCACGCCTCGGGCGATGCCGGAGAACCTTCCGCCCTACTCCTTCTTCGCGGCGCTGCTCGCTGTCGCCTACGCGATCGCCCACGTGCTGTGGTCGCTGACCGCTCCGCCTGCCTTCGTCCGCACCGAGTTCTTGTTCGGACCCGTCTGGCTCGCCGCGCTCCCGGCCACTCTCGCCACCGTGGGCTACTCATTCCTGCGAGCAGCCGCGACAAGCGTCCGGGTGCTCGCGGTGTGTGCCACCGGGCTGGGATGTGTTGCCCTGGGCGCTTACTGCATGCTGCTGTGGCCCGGTCTCGCGCAGCTCCTGACCGTGCCGTTCGGCGAGCCGATAAGCAGCACCGAGATCGGAGCGATCGTGCTCCGTGCGATCGGTACAGCGGCTGCGCTCGGTATCGCGACCGCGATCGTCCCGGTCGCCCGGGCCCTCCGCCACGTCTGCGTGAACTGCGGTCGCAACCACGCGGCGCCCGACAACGAGGCGCTGCGCTGGGGCCGTATCGGCGGGTACTTCGCGCTCGCCTCGTTCACCGTCCGGATGGTGCCGGCGGTCCACAGCTGGATCGTGGAAGGCGGCCTCGGCGATCCCGCCGGATTCCCGCTGTTCATCGCTTTGATGATCGCGGCGGGAACCCTGCTGCCGCTCGCGTTGATCAGCCCGTGGGGCCAGTACTGGCCGAAATGGCTCGGCCCGATCGCCGGGCGGCCCGTGCCGCGCTGGATGCTTCTCGGTCCCGGCTGGATGATGAGTGCCGGGCTCGGTGCGTACTTCGGGATCGGCGGTCTCACCGCCGTCGCGCTCGGCCGGACCGGCGGCGCCCTGGAGATCCTCGCCTACACCGGGTGGGGCGCCGGGCTCGCGGTGGCCTGCGCGTCGTACGCCCGCCGGACTCGACCCGTGTGCACCGATCACCGGTGATCGCGCGCGCACGTCGCGCACTGCTCCCTTCGCGAGCCCGTCCGGCTGGACGCGGTGTACGTCGTTCCGCTGAACGACATGCTCACCTGCTGACCGTGATGCCGGCCGGCGGCCGGGCCTCGAACGCACCGTCGGACAAACCCCGCAACTGAAGGTCAAGGAACGCGCGAACGTAGCGGTGAACCGCGTTGCCGGCCGGCACCGTGCCGATCTCGCGCTCAACCGCCGCGGCAGTCCGTGGGTACGCCTTCGCGATCTCCGCCAGGACGATCCCGTCGTCGGTCAGCCCGCATTCCGTGGTGCCGTCCATCGTGACAACTCGCCAGGCGCCGGGAACGGACGGTATCCGGGTGCTGCGCGGTGCGAGGACCAGCAACGGCGTGGAGGAGTCGCCGCGGGCACCGTCGGGAACCGCACCGATTGCCGCGATCGCCCGTACGCCGGGCATCGCCGTCAGAATCCTCGACGCACGGGTGCCGAGTCCCACCCAACCGACAAACCCGATCCGGCTCAGGTCCGCGACCCGCGCGACGTCCGCATCGACATCGGCCAGATGAGTGGCGACGTACCGGAGGTCGCGGGCCCGGTTGTCGTCGGCCACCGCGGCGGACACGTTCGTCGTGGCGTCCGCAGGTGAAACGACCCGGCGCGTCGGGAAGAGCTCGACAACCGCGCTGTCGTACGAGTGATCGACCGACACCACGACGTACCCCTGGCCGGCCAGTTCCTCGGCGAGGCTCCTCCAGTCCGTGCGCCGTCGTCCAGGTCCCGCGGAGAGCAGGACGACCGGATACCTCCCGTCCGCGATTGGCGCCCACTCGTGGCCATGGGTCCGGAACAGCCAGTTCACCTCGTCGGGGACGAGACCGAACTGCTTCTCCCGATCCGGCGCCCACTGCAGAACGCCCAGCTCGGTCGCGGCGTTGGACAGGTAGTAGTGCTCGAGCGACATCGATCCTGCAGTCGCCGGGTAGTGCACGTCGACCATCACGTGCCGGGGCTCCGCGGGCGCCCACGGATCGCGGCGGCTTTCGTCCGTCAGCAGCTTCCGCCGGGCTCCGACCTGGTGCGGCCCGTCGAGGTACGGGAGCGACGGGCTGAAGGTGTCGTGCCAGCCGCTCGTTCGGCCGTGCGCGGGCATCGCCAGCATCGTCGCCACGGCAAGACCGACAGCAGCGATCGTCGCGACCGCATGGTTCCTGAGCATGGCACCATGATCGAACGCGATCGCTGGAGACCTCCGTCTGCCATCCGGCCGGGTTTCCGGTGTCTCCGGCCCGAAAGATCCCCCGGTCGGCACAGGTGCGCGTCGGTACGGCGCTGACATCCTCGGACCATGAATTCTCGGTGGACCCGCCGGCCGGAGGGCTGGCGCTTGCGCTCGTGGCGTAGCTGGTCTGCGGTCGGCGCCTCGGCCTGGTCGGCGTTCGTGACCGCACTCGGGATCTATTGGTGGATGGGCGGAGCGGGCTTCCCGTTCGGCCGGAACGACGTCGTGGGACCGGACTACTCGTCGCTGCTGACCTGGCTGGAACCGCGCTCCGGCGGCGCTGCCATCACTCTGGCAGGTCTGGTCTGTCTCGTCGTGGCGGTCAGGCTCGACGCCGGAATCCCCCGGCACGGCGAGCGCACAGTGGTTCTTCCAGCCGGTGGGGCCATTGCCGTCGTGCTGGTCGGTGGCGTCCTCGACGCGCGGATGATCACGCTGCTGCCGCCGCTCGGAGTACTGATTCCGGTGCAGTGGCTCGACGCCGACTGGCCGACGATCTTCCGCGGGCTGGTGACCGTAGGTTCGGCTTTGTTCTTCCTCGCCACGGCGGCGTACGCCCGGCGGACCGCGCCGTCCGACACCAGCTCGCTGCGCAGGGAGGCCCGGCGGGCGCACCGATGGATCCGGGTCGGCCGCGTGGCGACCTACGTCGCGATGGTCTGTCCGCTGCCCTACGCGACGATCCGCCTCGCCTGGTCGCGCGGTTGGGCCTTCGGGGCGCCCGCGCCGTTTGTTGCCTCCCTGCTGCGGAATCAGCCGGAGAACGTCTACATCGAGCCCGTCCTGGCCGGGTTCGCGCTCGGTGGGGCGGTGCTGACCGGCGGCCTGTTGCGCCGCTGGGGCAGGGTCTTTCCCGGCTGGATGCCTGTGATCGGCCGGCGACAGGTGCCGATGTGGTTTCCCCTGACGCTGGGGGCCTCGGCCGCGATCGGGATCTTCACCTTCGGCCGCGGCCTGCTGACCGAACAGCTCGGGCTGCACATTCCCGGTGAGCTGGACAAGGTCCAGGCCTGGGGGCAGCCTCTGCGAGGCTGGGCCTACTGGGGTGCCGGAGGACTGGGGTGGCTGCTCTTCCCGGTCTGGGGAGTCGCCGTGGCGCTCGCACTGGTCGGCTACTACTACCGGTACCGCGACCGGCCCTCGGCGGGTTAGCGGCAGTCGCTGGGATCGGCGACGCCGTGCTCCCATGCCCAGGCCGCGATACCGACCCGGTTGCGCACCTCGAGCTTGGCCGCGATGTTGGCCAGGTGGGTCTTCACCGTCCCCGCGGAGATGAAGAGCTCGGACGCGATCTCGCTGTTGGTCTGCCCCTGCGCGACGTGCCGGGCGATCTCGGTCTCCCGAGCGCTCAGCACGTCCGCGCCGGATAGCCGGCCCGGGGCCGACCGCTGGTTCAGGTGGCTCAGCAGCCGGACGGTGATCTGTGGACTGATGAGCATGTCGCCGCTGGTCGCGGCCCGGATGCTCTCGATCAGCAGGGCGGGGCCGGACCGCTTGAGGAGGAAGCCGCAGGCGCCCAGCGAGAGCGCCGTGCGGACGTACTCGTCGATGTCGAAGGTGGTGACCACGATGATGCGGATGCCGGCCGTGCGGGGATCGCTCAGCAGCCGCTCGGTGACCTCCAGCCCGTCCATCCGCGGCATCCTGATGTCCATCAGCATGACGTCCGGGCACAGATGCCGTGCCACGTCGAGGGCCGCCGTACCGTCGGCTGCCTCGCCCGCCACCACCATGTCGGGCTGCGAGTCGACAATCATCCGGAAGGCACTGCGGATGTCGGCCTGGTCGTCGGCGACCAGCACCCGAATCTTGCCCTCAGCCACTGTCGGCGTCCCTCCGTTCGGCGCGGGCTGGACTCATGGAGAGACGGTAAAGCCTTCCACGCATCAGAAGTTGAGCCAATAGGCGACGCGCAGCGGCAAACCCTGCGTTGCGATGCCGAACCAAAGCCAGCGCCATACCAGACAGCCTCTCCGGTGGCCCTTGATCAGCTGTACCAACAGGGAAAGGACAACGAGCAGAGTCGTGCATCCCAGCAGGGCGAGACCGAGTAGCCCGTAGCCCGCCAGGAGCAGCGCGAAACCGGCCGCAACCCACAGCGCGCCACCGATGACGGACGCCGGGCTGTACGGAGCATCGCGCGTTGTCCACGGCTGTTCCGCGGAAACTCCGCAGCGGCACCGGAGCGGCCCGCTCATGAGTGATTCGTCAGGACGAGCATCCGGTTCGCCCCTCGCTGCTGTTCGTACGGCACATCACGAATCTCCCACCGCGCGCCGGGCGTCGACGACGTAGCGGGGTCCACGGCGACGGCGTCCGAGCCTGCCCAGTGCGCCTCGGCGGTGAACTCGAAACACCGGCACAACAGTCGAGAATCCGTGCAGGCAGCTTGTCGAGGTCGAACATCGCGACGTACTCGGCGTACGAGCGAGCTGTGATCAACATGGCTGTTCTCCGGGGGTCGACCGGCGGTGCGTCGACCAGCCAACACGACCCGGGCAGGGAGCACCATCGCCCGTATGGGGGATTCGAGCCGCAGTCACCCCGAATTCCCGGATGCCAGCGGCAACTCGCAGTGCAGGATCCAACCTCCGTTGTCGTCCGGCCGGCCCTCCAGGTGGCCGCCGAGCTGCCGGACGCGCTCGCCGAGGGTGGCCAGGCCGGTTCTCCCGCTCGCCCGCCCGGGCAACAGCGGGCGCCCGCGGCCCGGGTGGTCGTTGGCCACGTCGATCAGGAGCAGGTTGGGAGGGCTCGGTTCGACCGTGACCCTGACCAGGCGTGCGCCGGCGGCGTGCCGCCGTACGTTGGTGAGGCCTTCGATGACCACGCGGGTCGCGGCCAGCTGGATCTCGGGAGTGAGCTCGCCGAGGACCGACTCGTTCGCCACCAGGGCCACGGACCGGTCCGGGCTCTCGCGCCGGAAGCTGTCGACGATCGCCGCCAGCCCCTTGAACCCGGCCGTACGGACACCGAACTCCGGATCCGCGTCGTCGCGCAACATGTCCAGGATCGAGTCCATCGCCGTCAGCGCCTCCTGCCCGGTGGTCTCGATCCGCTCGAGGGCAGTGCGCATCGCGGCCGGATCGTCGGCCGCCGCGAACCGGGCCGCCTGCGCCTGCGCGACCATCCCGGTCACGTCGTGCGCGACGTAATCGTGCAGGGCATGTGCGAGGTGCAGCCGTTGACTGTTCCGTGCCGCGGAAACGGACTGCCGGAGCCTGGCCGCTGCGAGCCGGGGATAGCTGCCCGCCACTGCTGCGACCACGGCACCCAGCGACCACATGAAGACACCGCCGACAGTGGTCAGCAGATCGGCCGCCGGCATGAACCGCAGAATCCAGGCCGCCTCGGCGACGCCCAGGACGGTCGAGACGACGACGGCGGGCCACGGCCGGGCGCGGCGAGCCACCAGACCGAGGAGTACGAGCAGCCCGGCCACCTCCAGCCCCGCAAGACTCTGTTCACCTGGCCGCGAACCGTACACCGCGAGCACGCGCCCGGTCGCGGCCAACGACGTCACCGCTCCGAGCGTTCCTGCCCAGGCGATCCACGCACTTGGAGCCGGCCAACTGACGACAGCGGCGAGAGCCAGACAGCCGGCGACGGCGGTCGGGACAGCGTTCACCACGCCCAGCTCCGGTGTCAGCAGCCAGGCCACCGGCACCATCGCCGCGGCGACCACGACCCCCAGCAACCTGCGCGCCCGCATACCTGTCAAGGTACGCCGAGCGTGGAGCCATCGTCGTTCGTCGACTGGATGCGTCGGCGCAGACGGTAGGCCAGCACTGCCACTGCCAGCAGCGGACCCCAGACGGGGAAGGGGAAGATGAGGACGGTGAGCACGACACCTGCAACGCCATGGCCGGCACCGTTGCTCTCGAGTCCGGACAACAACAGACCGGGACCAGCCATGGTGGCCGCCGCGGCGACGACGCTGCCCGGGACCACCGCGAGCGCGGGCGGCACGCTCCGACAACCGACGAACGGAGTCCAGCGAGGGAATACTTCACCCCACCGACTGATCAGACCGAAGGTGAGGATGCACCCGATGAGTGCGGCCACGCCCAGGAACGCGCCCTGCATCCTGACCTCTGGGCGATCCATGTCGGCACGCAAATCGACCGGCCACGGGGTCAGCCACAGGAGCCGGAGGAACGCGTACGGCAGTGGGCAGACCGCTGCGGCGATCGTCGCCACTCTGCCCCAACGACGAACAGCGCGCGGACAGGTGAAGATCGTCGACTGACCCATGCGGCCACCGGCGGCGAGTCTGGCTGCCGCCCAACCCCAACTCGCGGCGAGCGACGCCATCAGCAGCGCCCAGCCAAGACGCGCCTCGAAGGACTCGAAGCTGTGCGACACGTTCCCCCAGAACGTGGTGACGACCCGGAGCTGGAGGAAGCCGGTCGTGGTACCGATCACCACGAAGCCGACAGCGGCGGCCGCGATGACGTACCCGACGACGTTGTTGCGCAGGCACAAGGCGATGACCGTCGCCACCAGGATGGCCGGACCCGCGAAGGCGACGGTGTACCCGAGAAGACTCATCACCGACGCGTCAGTCATGACCAGGCCGAAGAAGACCGCCTGGAGGAGAGCTACGGCAAGGACCGCCCGCTCCACAACACGCGTCCAGTGCAGGGCAGCCACAGCCAGCGCCGCCACCCCGATCAGAGCGGACACGACCAGCATGCCGCCGGCCGTCGCGTGCTCGATGCGATGGGTCACCGATACCGTGACCCGGTCGTGCGAGCCGAACGGGTAGAGATCCGGCTGGGCAAGCCACAAGGCCCCGATCCCGCCGGTGGCGAGGGTCGCCAGGACTGCGGCGGGCTGCCAGGCCTTACCGCGATCGGATGGGACATCGGCGAGCTCGCTCATGCCACCATGAGACATCGCGACCGGACGGGCCGGTATCTGCCGAACGGCAGATCCACCCGAACGCCGATTCGGGCTCGTCAACGGTCCAGCCGTGCCTGCCGCCCAGCCGCTGGATCCGCGAAGTACCTTCGATGGTGTTGGTCTTTGCTCAGCTGTTCAGGGTGGGTGGGGACTGTAGAAGGTCTTTGATGGTGGCTATTCCGTGGCGGATTGCTGGTTCGTTGGTGTCGCCGAAGCCGAAGACCACGCCGGGTGGGCCGGGGTGGGCGGGGGATCGGTAGCGGGCTAGCGGTTGGAGGCCTATTGAGCGGTGGGCTGCTTCGGCGACCAGCGCGTTTTCGTCGGTGCCGTCGGGGAGTAGGGCGACCGCGTGGAAGCCGGCGGCTAGGCCGATCAGGTTGAGGGTGGGGGCGTGCTCGGCGATTGCGTCGACCAGTGCTGCGCGGCGGGCGGCGTAGACGGTGCGCATGCGGCGGAGGTGGCGGTCGAAGCGGCCTGATTCGATCAGGCGGGCCAGGGCCAGCTGGTCGAGGGTGGGCGTGCCTCGGTCGCTGCGTTGCTTCTCCTCGATGAGGTACGGCACCAACTGGCGCGGTGCCAACGCCCAGCCGAGGCGGAGCGCGGGGGCCAGGGTCTTGCTGACCGATCCGATGGTGACGACGTGGTCCGGGGCGAGGCCCTGGAGTGCGCCGACGGGTTGCTTGTCGTAGCGGAACTCCGAGTCGTAGTCGTCCTCGATGACCACTCCCCCGACTTGCTCGGCCCATCGCAGGAGTTCCAGCCGGCGTTGAGGGGTCAGTACGACGCCGGTCGGCGTTTGGTGGGCCGGCGTGACGATGACGGCGGTGGCCCGGGTTCGGGCGAGGTCGTCGACCACCAGGCCTTGGTTGTCGACGGCAACGAAGCTCGGGGTGAGGCCGGCGCGGCGTACGAGTAACGGCATCTCGAGGTGGCCGGGGTCCTCCACGGCGACCGAGGTGACACCGCTTGCTCGCAGGGCGGCCAAGGTCAGTGCGGCGCCTTGGGTGAAGCCGCTGCAGATCACCAGGTCGTCCGGCTGCGCGAAGGCGCCTCGGACTCGTTGTAGATAAGAGGCGATGACTGTTCGCAAGGTGGGCGCGCCGCGACCGTCGCCGTACCCGAAGTCGCGGGCCGACGCCGTACGGGTTGCCTCGCCGCACGCCCAGAGCCAGTCCCGTGCGGGAAAGCTGTTGAGATCCGGACGGCCGGGCACGAAGTCGATCGCCGGCTTCGCCGGTACGACGGTGTCGGGTGCCGTGGCCGTGGTCTGCTGCGGGCTGAAGGCGACCCGCGTCGCCGAGCCGGAGAAGGCGCGCACGTATCCCTCGGACTCCAACTGGTCATAGGTGGACTGCACCAGACCGCGCGAGACACCCAGGTCGGCGGCAAGTTTCCGCGACGACGGCAGCCGCTCTCCGTTGACCAGGCGGCCTTCTCGAATCGCGCCGCGGAGCGCGTTCTGCAGCTGCGAACCCAGCGTCTCCGAGCTCTCCCGATCCAGCCGGACCAGCACCTCCGGCGACAAACCGGACCACTCAACAGCCATGGAACTGGACCTTACAGAGTGCCACCTGCCACGCCTAGCGTTTCAGGCATGAACGCAGAGCTGCAGAACCTGTACGCCGTGGTGCGCGGCGCAACCCGGATCCCGCGCGACTGGCAGACGGTGGTCGGCCATGTCGTCAAGGGCCTCGAAGGGGAACTCCCCACGGCCGAGGCGATCCTGCGGGAGGTACCGATTGCGGCACGCAGCGGCTGCGAGCGGAGCCAGCTGCTGCATGTCGAGCCGGATGGAAGTTTCTCAGTGGTCGCGCTCGTTTCGGGTCCCGGGCAGGCGACCAGCGTGCACGACCACACGACGTGGTGCGTGGTCGCTGTCGTCGCCGGGAGCGAACGCGAGGAGCGGTTCAGCCTCGACGACAGCGGCCGGCATCTGGTGCTGACCGGAGTACGGATCGATCGGCCCGGCACGGTCAGCGGTTTCGCGCCACCGGGCGACATTCATCGCGTGACGAACGACAGCGCTACCGTCGGCATCTCCTTGCACATCTACGGCACCGATCTCGGCCGCATCGGCAACAGCGTACGGCGTACCTACGACCTCCCGATTCTTCAACCACAGGAGCGTTTCTGATGACCACGCGAACAGAGCCGCGGACCGGCAAGGTTCTCTGGCACTTCATGATGTCGCTGGACGGATTCATCGCCGCGCCGGGGCAGGACGCGCTCGGCTGGCTCGAAGGGGTTTCGATCCGGCCTGGGGTGGTCGCCGAGTACGCCGACCGGATCGGTGCCGTCCTTGGTGGGCGGAAGGGTTGGGACGCCTACCCCGACTCCAGCGCGCCGTACGGCGGGGCGATGGGCGGGCCGACCTTCATCCTCACCCACCACCCGGAGGACGCGAAGGCTGACCAGGCGGGGTCCGGTCCCGGGGTGACTTTCCTCAATTGCGAGGTGGCGGAGGCGACACGAATCGCGCTGAAGGCTGCGGGTGGCAAGGATTTGGTGGTGTTCTCGGCTGACATCGGCCGGCAACTACTCGAGCAGGGCTTGCTGGACGAGCTCCACTTGCACATCGCACCGATCCTGCTCGGCGACGGCACTCGCTTGTTCGACAACCCTGCCGGCGTCCCGATCCAGCTCGAAAGGCTTACAGGCGACAATCTCCGCGCGAGCGTGGACGTGACCTATCGCCCGGTTCGTCCCAACGAAGCAAATCCACAGCGCGCGACCGACCGCGAGTAGAGAGCGGCGCGGCCGGCGTTTGTCGGGTGGCGGGCAGAAGCACTCCGAGGAGGACCACCCGCACCCAACCGCGACCGCCAGCCGTAGCGAGCCGTGACGCAGGCGCCGACGGAGGAGGTGGGTGGGGAAGAACCCCGGGCGCGGAGGGAGGCGCCCGGGGTTCTCGGTTTCCCTTGTTTACAAGGGGGTCAGCGGATCATTACGTGGCTGTCGGCTGGGCGGAGGTGGCGGGAGGAGCGGAGGTCTCGGAGGGAGAAGGTTCGTTGGAGCCAGCGGTCGCGGCCGTCGTAGCGGGGGGTGAAGCTGGTGCGGCCGTGGACGGAGACCCGGTTGTCGACGATGGCGAGGTCGCCCGGCTCCAGGTAGATGGTGTCGGCCGTGGCGGCCAAAGTCCGTTGGAGTTCGCGCATCGCTTCCACCGCGTCCGGGCCGAGCGGCTTCGTCGCGGCGAAGTCGACCAGGAGGTCCGGGTCGTCCGGGGCGCCGCTGAGGATGCCGTGGGGCTCGGTCAGCTCACCGGCGTCACCGAAGGACGGCGGCGGGGCGGTGATGTAGATCGGCCGGAAGAGCGCCTCGACGCATTCCTTGCTCAGCTTGTCGAGCGCCTTGCGGATGCACGACACCCGCAGGCCGGCGACGCGTTCGTGGTCCGCGCGCAGGCAGAGCAGCAGGACGTAGTCGGGCCGGTGGGCGTGGAAGGCGTTCTCGTTGTGGAAGGAGAGCATCACCGATCCCTCGTTGCCCTGGAACGCTTCGCTCCCCGGCACCGGTACGACGTCATGCACGAGCGCGCCCGACTTCTCCGCCAGGAAGGCCGCCGGGTCCCCCAAGCCACTCGCGATCAGGGTCAGCAGCGCCGCCGGGATCGTGCCCTCCTTCTGCACGGAGCCGCTGTACGCCGGCGTGTCCGGTACGGCGCTCTCGTCGACAGGCAGACCCCGAACCAAGAAGGCTCCCCCCGGGCCGGAGTCGCGGCGGAACTCCGCGAGCGCCTTCCGCAGTACGGCGGGCAGGTCGTGGTACCCGTCGCGGGCCGCGTTCAGCCAGGCTTCGGAGTTGACCCAGCCGTCGCCGTCGGACACGACCCGGCGAGCGACCTGCTCGGCCAGTTCGTGGTCGGCCGGGCCGAGGATCACCGGACCCGCGGCCCGGGCTTCGAATACTTGTTGCAACAGCGAGTTCATCGTGCACTCCTTAGGGAATCTTCGCTTGGGTGAAGCAGGTGGTGCGGATCAGTCGCCGTAACCACCCCACTCGACCAGCAGCCGGTCCTGCTCGGCCTGGCTGACCGCGCCGAGCTCGGCGATCGAGGAAACGTCGGAGGAGGTCATCTCCTGCAGCAGCTCGATGTACCGGCGCAGGTGGTCTTCGGTCTCCGCCCGGGTGAACGCGTCCGGCCGGGAGTCGAGGTTCAGCTGGAACCCGTCCGCCCCCGGGAACACGCTGAGCCGCAACGCGAAGTGGGTGTCGTCGCGGGCGTCGATGTGCACCAGCCGGACCCCGTTCACCGCCAGGTTCATCACGCCGGCGTCGATCGGGTAGTTGAAGAACACGACCGTGCTGTCGAACAACGGGCCGAGTCCCGCGCCGGCCAGGATCTCGCTGGTGCCGAGCTGGTGATGGTCGGACAGCGCGGTCTGCTCGTCCTGCAACCGCCCGAGGAAGTCCTCGACTCCATCCTCCGGCCGCAGCCGGACGCGCACCGGGATGGTGTTCACGAACAACCCGACCATCTGCTCGATGCCGCTGATCTCCGGCGGCCGGCCCGACACCGTAGTACCGAAGACCACGTCGTCGCGGCCGGTCAGTCGGGACAGCAACAATCCCCAGGCCGACTGGATGACGGTGTTGACGGTGACGCCCGTACGCCGAGCCAGCGCGGCCACCGCCTCGCCCAGAGCAGGACTCAGGTGCTCGGTCACCCGCTCGGGCAGAACCGCCTGTCCTTCGGTGATGCCGGGCGCGATCAACGTCGGCTCGGTGAGCCCTTCCAGCGCTGCGTTCCAGGCCGTCCGGTCGGTCTCGAGATCCTGCTCCGCCAGCCATTCCAGGTAGTCCTGGTACGGCGCGACGCGGGGCAGCCCGGTTGCTTCGCCACCTTCGGCGTACGCCGCAAACAGTTCGCGCAGCAGCACCGGGATGGACCAGCCGTCGAGCACCAGGTGGTGGTTCGTCAGCACGAGCCGGTGCAACGCGGGTCCGAGTTTGATCACCACGAACCGCAGCAACGGCGGTCGTTCCGGGTCGAACTTGGTCAGCTGCTCGGCCTCCAGCAACCGCAGTACTTCGGCCTCTTGGCTGAGCTCGTCCAGCTCACTCAGATCGACCTCGGTCCACGGCATGTCCAGCTGCGAATGCACCACCTGCAAGGGATTCCCGAGTGCATCGTGGGTGAAGCTGGTACGCAGAGTCTCGTGCCTGGCCAGCAAGCCATCGGCTGACCGGCGCAGCCCCGGTACGTCGAGCGGCCCTTCGAGGTCCATCCAGATCCGGCCCGTGTAGAGGTCGATCCCCTCCCCCTCCAACAGGGAGTAGTAGAGAAAGCCTTCCTGCAGAGACGTCACCGGAAGCAACGAAACCAGGTCCGGGTGCTTTGCCTCCAGCAGCGACAGCCGCTCCTGGTCGATCGACACCAGCGGGAAGTCCGACGGCGTGTGGCCCGAGGCTTCCGCCCGCACCAGTTCAGCCAACGCGTCCCACCAGAGCCGCGCGAGCTGGGCGATCTCGGCCGAGGTCAGTACGCCGTCCGCCCAGGTCCAGTCGGCCTTCAGTTCGGGCCCGTCCGGACCGTCGAGCACCATCGCGTTCAACTCGATCGCGTGGCTCAGCGGCATGCGCGGATCCGCGCCCGGGATCACTCCAGCACCACCCGAAGCCAGCGACCAGTCCTTCGCCGCAGGCGCCTCCACTCGGCCCAGGTAGTTCACGATCATCTGTGCCCGCCCTGACGCAGTTGCCGTGCGCAACTGCTCCTTGACCGCCTTCAGTGTCGCGCCCGGGTCGTCGTCGACCGCCGTCAGCCGCACCGGCCGAATCTCGGTGAACCAGCCGACCGTCCGGGAGACGTCAGCCCCCAGTACGGCGTCGCGGCCGTGCCCTTCGAGGTCGATCAGCACGGAGTCCTGCCCACGCCACCGCTTCACCGCCAGTGCGAGGCCGGCCAGCAGAACATCATTGATACCGCCATGAACGGCCTGCGCCACCCTCGTGATCAGCGGTTCGGTCGCCGCAGCCGGAAGCACCAGCTCCAAACGACCCGCGTTGGCAACAACATCAGACGGCTCCAGCGGCCGGCTCCCCAGCAACGGCTCATCGGTCGACGAGAGCACAGTTGCTGCAGGCAACTGCTTGCTCCACGCGGCGAACGACGTACCGACCGGGTCGAGCGCTTCATCGTTCCAGGCGGACAACAGATCCGGCAGCAGGATGCGCCACGAGACGCCGTCCACCGACAAGTGATGGATCATCACGAGCAGCCGCCCGGATTCCGAAGGTCCCGCATCGAACCAGACCACCTGCAGCATCGTCCCGTCGTACGGCGCCAGTCGGTCGCGCGCGGCCTCGGCCGCATCGACCTGGACGACCTCCAACTCCTCAGCGCTCAGCCCGGCGATGTCCACCCGAGTCACACACGCAGCGGCATCGACCGAACCAACCGCCCGCTGCTCCAACTGCCAAGAGGCGCCGTCCTTCCGTACGACGAACCGCAGCGCGTCGTGATGGTCGACCACCTTCTGCAGCGCGCCGGTCAACCGATCGCGTCCAAGTTCCGCAGGGACCTGGACGAGAACCGACTGGTGGAACCCGGACCACGCATCCCCGGTCGCGGCGAGCGCCGCCTGAAGCGGCGTCAACCGCACCGGCCCAACCTCGCCACCACCACCGCCCGTGCCCGCCCCAGCGAGCCCGCTCGCACCCCCGAGGGCGGCTGCACCAGCGACCGCAGCATCGAGCGATGCGGCCGCGGCGAGCTTGGCCACGGTCTGGTGCCGGAACACGTCCCGCGGCGTGAAGGACAGCCCGGCCTTGCGCGCCCGGCTCACCAGCTGGATCGACATGATGCTGTCGCCACCCAGCTCGAAGAACCCGTCGTCGAGCCCGACCTCGGAGATCCCCAGCATCTCGGCGAAGAGTCCTCGCAGCAGCGTCTCGGCCGGCTTCTGCTGCACGGTCTCGTCCACAGTCGTGACGGCCGCGAGCTTGGCCACGGTCTGGTGCCGGAACACGTCCCGCGGCGTGAAGATCAGCCCGGCCTTGCGCGCCCGGCTCACCAGCTGGATCGACATGATGCTGTCGCCACCCAGCTCGAAAAACCCGTCGTCCTGCCCGACCAGCTCGACGCCCAGCACCTCGGCGTACAGCTCGGCCAGGGTCTGCTCGATCGAACTGCTCAGCGCCGAGCGCGAAACCACCGCGGGAGCGGCAGGTGCGGGTAGCCCGGCGCGATCCAGCTTGCCATTGGGTGTCAGAGGCAACGAGTCGAGCGAGACGATGCTGCTCGGCACCATGAACTCGGGCAGCGATTCGGCCAGGTAGGCCCGCAGGTCAACTGTTTCGGTCGCGACGACGTAGCCGACCAGCCGCTTGTCGCGGACGATCACCACGGCGTGCTGCACGGAAGGGTGTGCGGACAGCGTGGTCTGGATCTCGCCGAGTTCCACCCGCGCCCCGTTCAGCTTCACCTGGTCGTCGACGCGACCGAGGATCTCCAGCCGGCCGTCCGTGGTCCAGCGCACCTGGTCGCCGGTCCGGTACAGCCGCCCGTCGGGGCCGAAGGGATCCGGGATGAACCGCTCCGCCGTCAACTCCGGTCGCCGCAGGTATCCGCGGGCCACACCAGCGCCCCCGATGAACAGTTCGCCAGGCGTCCCGGTCGGGACGACAGCCAGGTCTTCGTCAAGCACATAGAGCCGCACGTTGTCGTGCAGTCCCACCTGACCGGACACGGCAGCGATCGGCACGCGGTGCAGCCCTTCGAGGCTCTGCGGGGTGACGCGCCAGGCCGTCGAGTCGATCGCGGTCTCGGTCGGTCCGTACTGGTTGTAGAACTCCGCCCAGGGAAGGCGTTCCAGCACCTGCCGAGCCAGCGACACCGGAAGCTCCTCGCCACCGGACAGCAGGACCCGCAGCGATCGGCACTCCTCCAGACCGCCGTCAGCGAGCATCACCGCGAGCATCGACGGAACGAAGTACACCTGGGTGACCTGCTGCTCCTTGATGGTCTCCCGCAGGTACGCCGTGTCGAGGTGCCCACCGGGTTTGGCGATCACCAGCCGGGCGCCCTGACTCAGCGGACCGAAGATCTCCCCCACCGAGACGTCGAAGCCGGTCGGAATCTTGACCAGGACAGAGTCCTCGGGCGTGTAGCGGAAGTATGCGCGCTGCGTCCAGTGGAACCGGTTGACCGCACCGCGATGGGTCGCCAGCACTCCCTTCGGGCGGCCGGTCGAGCCGGAGGTGTAGATCAGGTAGGCGACGTCGTCCGGCCCGGCAACAGCCGGCAGATCCACGGCCGACGTATCCGCCCAGTCATCGGAATCGATCAGTACTACGTGCGCGTCGGTGGCCGGCAGATCGCTCACGAGATCCGACCGGCTGATCACCAAGGACGCCTCGGCATCCTCCACCAGATAGGCCAACCGGCTCGCCGGATAGTCCGGGTCGAGCGGCAGATATACGCCGCCCGCCTTCAGGACCGCCAACGCGCCGACGACCAGCCCGGCGGACCGATCGACGTGGACGCCGACCACCACGTCCGGCCCGACCTCCAACGAGCGCAGGTGATGCGCGAGCTTGTTCGCCTCGGCATTCAGCTCGGCGTAGGTCAGCGAGGCGCCGTGATCGTGGACCGCAACAGCTGACGGAGTACGGGCGACCTGGCGTTCCACCAGCTCGGAAATTGTCGACCAATCGATCTCCCGGTCCGTCTCGTTGCGTCCGGCAATCAACAGCTCACGCTCGTCGGCGCCGATCACCTCGAGTGCACCGATCCGCTGGTCCGGCGCCTCCGCGACCTGCCGGAGCACCTGGCCGAAGCGCTCCACCAACTGCGAGGCAGTCCCACGGTCGAACAGATCCAGCGCGAACTCCAGGTGACCGGACAACCCGTCCACGCCTTCGCGCAGAGCGAGCTGCAGGTCGAACTGGGCGATGCCCGAGTCCACCGGAGCATGCGAGACCGTCAATCCGGGCAGCTCGACAGCCGCCGGATCGTCGCTCTGGTACGGCATCATCACCTGGAACAGCGGGTGCCGCGCGGTCGACCGGACCGGGTTGACGATGTCGACCAGGCGGTCGAACGGCAGGTCCTGGTGCGCGTACGCCGACAGGTTGGTCTCCCGCACCCGGGCCAGCAGTTCCTCGAAAGTCGGGTCGCCGGAGGTGTCGGTTCGTAGTACGAGCGGGTTGACGAACATGCCGACCAGGTCGTCGAGCGACTCGTCGGTGCGGCCCGCGTTCGGCGTACCGATCGGCACGTCGGTGCCGGCGCCGAGTCGCGTGAGCAAGGTCGCGAAGGCGGCCTGCAGCAGCATGAACAGGCTGACATGGTTGGCCTGCGCCAGCGCCGACAACTCGGCGTACAGGTCGGGAGCAACAGCAACCGGTACGACGTCGCCGCGGTTGCTCGCGACGGCCGGGCGCGGGCGGTCTGTGGGCAGTTCCAACTGGTCGGGCAGACCAGCGAGCTGATCGGTCCAGTAGTCGATCTGCTGGCGGGCACGGCTGTCCGGGTCGTTCTCGTCTCCGAGCAGTTCCCGCTGCCACTGGGCGTAGTCGGCGTACTGCACCGGCAGTGGGGTCCAGGCCGGTGCATCACCGGAGATCCGCGCCGCGTACGCCGTGGCGATGTCGCGAGCCATCGGCGTCGTCGACCAGCCGTCACACGCAATGTGGTGCAGCGTGATCAACAGGACATGACGGTCGGCCCCCAGGGCGAACAAAGTCGTCCGCAGCGGGGTCTCGACGCTCAGGTCGAAGGCGTAACCCGCACCCTCATCAAGGCGCGCAGCCAGCTCGTCCTTGCCAATGCTTGCTATTGGCAACTGGATGGCTGCCGCGTCCAGCACGACCTGATACGGAGTTCCGTTGTCGTCGGCAAACATCGTTCGCAGCGTCTCGTGCCGCTCCACCACGTCGCCCAGCGCAGCCTGCAGCGCCTCGATGTCGAGAGTGCCGTCGAGCGTGACCGCGAAAGCGTTGTTGTACGTCGCCGACGGACCCTCGAAGCGGTTCATGAACCACAGCCGCCGCTGCGCGAACGACAGCGGCACCTGCTCCTCGCGTTCGCTCACGCGGATCGGCGGCCGGGCAGCGGTCACCCCGTCGAGCTGCGTGGACAGACCGGCGACGGTCGGGTGCTCGAACAGCGCGCGCACCGACAGCTCCGCGCCGAGCGTGGCCCGGATCCGGCTCATCAGCCGGGTCGCCATCAGTGAGTTGCCGCCGAGCTCGAAGAAGCTGTCGTCGATACCGACCCGGACCAGCCCGAGCAACTCGGCGTACAGGCCGCAGAGGATCTCCTGCTCGGGTGTGCGCGGGCCACGGGACGTGGTCAGCGATGAGAAGTCCGGCTCGGGCAGAGCCTTGCGATCCAGCTTGCCGTTCGGCGAGACCGGCAGGTCGTCGACCTCGATCACCAGGCTCGGCACCATGTACTCCGGCAGCCGGGCGGCCACCGCGTCGCGGAGCGCGACCGGGTCGAGACTGTTGCCGCCGCCGACGACATAGGCAACCAGCCGCTGATCGCCGGTGGACGACTTGTGCACGATCACGGCGGCCTTGGCCACCTCGGGCTGTTGCAGGAGCGCGGCCTCGATCTCGCCGAGCTCGATCCGGAAGCCGCGGATCTTGACCTGGTCGTCGGCGCGGCCGAGATACTCCAGGACGCCGTCGGCGTTCCAGCGCACGACGTCACCACTGCGGTACATCCGGCTGCCCGGTACGCCGTACGGGTTGGCCACGAAGCGCTCGGCCGTCAGGCTCGGGCGATTCAGGTAGCCGCGGGCCAACTGAACGCCGGCCAGATAGAGCTCTCCCACGAAGCCGGGCGGCACCGGGACGAGGTTGTCGTCGAGCACGTACACCTGGGTGTTCCACACCGGCCGGCCGATCGGCACCGCGCCGGCGGGCGTCTCGTCGCCCGGCCGCAGCCGGTACTCCACCGAGCCGACAGTTGCCTCGGTCGGACCGTACTCGTTGACGATCGTGACGTCAGGGTGCGCCTCTCGCCACTCGGTCAGCGCGGAACCCGGCAGGTTCTCACCACCGAGCAGCAGCGCGCCACTACCGAAGCGGTCAGCCGAAACGCCTTCCAGCAACGCCAGGTGGCTCGGCGTCGCCTTCACGAAGGTCAGCGGCGCATCGACCCCCACCACTCCGTCGTCGAGCGAACCGAGCTGGACGCACCCACCGCGAACCAGCGTGCCGAAGATCGACGTGACGGTCAGGTCGAAGGACACCGGTGTGTGCAGCAACGCCTGCCCGTCGAGGCCGTCGTATCGCTCGGCCGAGTAGCGCAGGTACTGCCCGAGCGCACGATGCTCGATGACAACGCCCTTCGGCTTGCCGGTCGACCCGGACGTGTAGATCAGGTACGCCGGACTGCTCGGCGAGATCTCGACCTGAGGAATCGGTGCGGCCGGCTCGCCCGCCTCCAGTGCTTCGAGCAACAAAGTCGGTACGCCGGTGTCGGGCAGGTCGACCGATTCCTCGGTGACGATCAGTGCCGGCCGCGCATCTTCCAGCAGATAGGCGATCCGCTCGGCGGGATAGGCCAGATCGACCGGCAGGTACGCCGCCCCGGCCTTCACCACAGCCAGCAGGGTCACCAGCAACTCGGGCTTGCGCGGCAGCGCGACCGCCACGAAGCGCTCCGATCCGGCGCCGTGCTGGATCAGCACCCGCGCCATCCGGTCGGCCGCCGCGTCCAGCTCGGCATAGCTCAGCCGCCGATCGCCCGAAACCACCGCAGGCTGTCCCGGAACGCGAGCGACCTGCGCGGCGAACATCGTCGGCAACGTGCTGGCTGTCTCGCCGGCGTGCTGCCAGTACGACACGTCGATCGACGCCTCGGTCGGCCCGTACAGGTTGTGCAGCGGTACGTCGGGCAGCTGGAATCGGAAGTCCTCCGCGAGCTCCATCGACAGCGCCTCGCCCGAGCAGAACACGCGGCGCAGCCCTGTACACGAAGCGGCCCCCGGGTCGGCCAGGAACGCGGTCAGCATCGAAGGCACGAAGTGCACCGTCGTAACGCCCTCGTCCTGGATCAGGTTCGCCAGGTACGCCGGATCGCGGTGCCCCTCGGGCTTCGCGATCACCAGACAGGCGCCGACCTGCAAGCCCCAGAAGAACTCCCAGACGGACACGTCGAACCCCATCGGCGTCTTCTGCAGCAGCCGATCCCCGGCTTCCAGCCGGTACTCGGCCTGCATCCACAGCAGCCGATTGACCACCCCGGCGTGCGGGACCAGCACGCCCTTGGGCCGACCGGTCGAGCCGGAGGTGTAGATCACGTACGCCGGGTGCTCGGGCGTCAGCGCGATCGTCCGGTCGGCATCGGTCGGGTCCGTGTCCGGCCGCGAGGCGACCAGGTCTTCGAGGTGGCTGTCGCTGAGCAGCAACCGCACGCCGGCGGGCATCGCACCGGCAGCCGACTCGGTGGTGATGACGAACGCCGGCTCGGCGTCCTCGACGATGTAGGAGATCCGGTCCGCCGGGTAGCTCAGATCGATCGGCAGGTATGCCGCCCCGGTCTTCACCACGGCGTACATGGCGACCAGCAGGTCGATCGACCGCGGCAGGGCCAATCCGACGACCTTCTCGGGCCCGACGCCCTCACTGATCAGGTGATGCGCGAGCTTGTTGGCCCGCCGGTTCAACTGGGCGTAGGTCACCTCGGTGCCGTGGTAGCGCAGCGCGACCGCGGTCGGCGTTCGGCGTACCTGGGCTTCGAAAAGGTCCGCGAGCGAACCACCGTCCAGTGGTACGGAGGTCTGGTTCCAGTCGACGAGGACTTTGTGGCGCTCGTCGGCGGAGACCAGTTCGATCTGGCCGATCGGCAGTTCCGGCTCGGCGACGACGCGCTCGAGGAAGCTGACGAAGCGGGTCTGATAGCTGTCCAGGTCGTCGGTGTCGTAGCGGTCCGCGCTGCCGTCGATGTCGATCCGGAGCCCGGCACCGTCGTCGTACACGGCGATCGCCAGGTCGTCGATCGCGCCGTGGGACAGGTTGTGCAGAGTGGTCCGGTGGCCGCCGAACCGCAGGTCGTGGTTGAAGGCCATCACATTGAGCATCGGGCCGGCGATCCCGCCACCGTCGGCGGGCAGGCCGAGGTCGTGCCGGATGTCCTCCTGGCGGTAGCGCTGGTGCTTGAGAGCAGCGCGCAGCGCCTCGGTGACTACGGGAACCAGTTCGGCCATGCTCTGCCGGGGCGACACGGGAACGCGGAGGGGAACGTGGTTCGACAGCATGCCTGGAGTCGCCAGCGAGAGCGCGGTCGTGCGTGCCGTGACGGGCAGGGTGAGGACCAGATCCGTCAGTCCGGTAACGCGATGCAGGTACGCCGCCGTGACCGCGATCGTCCAGATCGACCAGTGCGTGCCGGCTTTGCGCGCCGCCTTCCGCAACCGGGTCGTGTCGTCACCGGTCAAAGCGCCCGAGCTGCGCAGCGGTACTTCGTTCGTCCGCTCGCGACCCGGCGTTCGCCAGCTCAGCCGGGCCGGATCGGGCAGGTCGGCGAGCTGATCCATCCAATAGGTGCGATCCGCAACGAATGCCTCGGAGCCGCGGTATTCCTGCTCCTCCGTGATCAGCTCGGTGAGGGTGCCGAACGGTGACGGGCCGAACGGGCGGCCCGCCACCAGGTCGTCGTACAGGGCAGCCAACCGCTTCGCTACGACGCCACCTGAATAGCCGTCGAAGGTCACGTGGTGGCCGCGCTGGTACCAGATCGCCGAGTCGGCGGAGACGGTGAACAGCACCGTGGCGGTGAGCTCGCCGGTGGTCAGGTCGACCGCCTGGGCCAGATCCTGACGCATCCAGGCGAACGCTGCTTCGCGCGGGTCGGCCTCATGGGTGAGATCGACTGTCCGAACGATGTCGGCCGGCACTTCGGTGTGCAGTTCCTGGCTCAGGCCGTCCTCGTTGTGGACGGCCCGCACCCGGCAGGCCTCGGCCTCGTGCGCCAGCTGGCGCCAGGCCTGCTCGAAGCGGGCGGGATCCACGGCGCCGTGGATCTCCACGCACTCGCCGATGGTGTAGCGGTGCCCGGAACGATCGAGCTGGTGGGCATACCAGACGCTGGTTTGGGCAGCCGACAGCGGCAGACGGACGATCGAATTCTCAGCCATGATCCTCATCGCACGATCGGTGCCGCCACTTCGGCAGAAGGGCGGGGGTTACGGACAGGGGGTTTTGTTCGGGTCAGACGCGGACGCTGGCGGGCCGCATGTCGGTCCACTGGGTGTTGATGAAATCGACGCAGGCGGCACGGTCGGTGCGGTCCAGCGCGACCTGCCAGCCCGCCGGTACGGCGGCGAACTCCGGCCACAGGGAGTACTGGCCCTCGTCGTTGCGCAGCACCAGATAGGTGGCGGAGTCGTCCTCGAACGGGTTGGTGGTCACGGGTGTGCTCCCTCGGTGGTGAAGGTACGGGCGATCAGGTCGGTGACGAGCCCGGGCACCTCTTCGGTGTAGAAGTGGCCGCCCGGCAGGGTTTCGGTGACGATCCCGGCGGTGGTGTGCTGCGCCCAGTGCCCGGCGTCGGCGGCGCCGAAGGTGTGGTCGCCGGAGCCGGCCAGCACGGTGATCGGGCAGCTGAGCCGGCCGCCGGGCTGGTAGTGGTAGCTCTCCATCAGCCGGAAGTCGGCCTGCAGCATCGGCAACGCGAGCTCCCGGAGGTCCGGGTCCTCGAGCAGTTCGACACCGGCCCCACCGAGACTGCGGATGTAGGCCATCACCTGGTCCTCGGTGTCGAAGCTGATCCCGAGGCGGGTGGCCACCGCGGGCGCAGTACGGGCCGAGGCGAACAACCGGACCGGCCCGTTGCCGAGGGCATCCAATCGGCGGGCGGCCTCGAAGGCAACGGTCGCGCCCATGCTGTGGCCGAAGTACGCGGTCGCGCCTTGCAGGGTTGCCAGCTCGGCTGCCACGCCGTCGACCAGGGCGGTGAAGTCAGTGAGGAGCGAGTCATGGAAGCGGTCCTGCCGGCCGGGGTACTGGACCGCGATCAGCTCGATCTCCTCGGGCAGCAGCGCCGCCCACTCGCGGTACGCGCTGGCCGCCCCGCCGGCGTGCGGGAAGCACACCAGCCGGAGGTTGGCCCGCGGCCGTGGGAGATAGGTACGGAACCAGCTCACGCCGGGGCTCCGATCCGGGCGGCGTCCGACGGGTTGAGAGCCGCTTCGACCGGCGGTACCGAGGTGGCGTCGGGCTGGAACGCCTCGGCCATCGCGACCGCGATCTTGCGCGGACCGGTGAACGGCTCGCGGGCGTGCGCCGAGAGCATGTTGTCCACCAGCAGCAGGTCACCCTGCTTCCAGTCGATCCTGGTCCACTCCTTGCGGTACGCCGCGCGCAGGTGGTCCATCACGTCGTCGGGGATCCGGCCGCCGTCGCCGTAGTACGTGTTGGTCGGCAACTCGTCCTCGGTGAGGAACGCAAGCAGGCCTTCGCGAATCGAGGCCGGCAGCGTGGTGTGGTGGAAGAAGGTGATGTGGTTGAACCAGACGTGGTCGCCGGTCTCCGGGTGGATGCGGATCGGCTCGCGGACCGCCGTCGTACGGAGGCCGCCGTCGCCGATCCACTCGGTCTTCAGCCCGTTGCGGGCGCAGTGCGCCTCCACGTCGGACCGGCTCTCGGTGTCGAACACGTGCTGCCAGGCAACGCCGAAGTCCTCGTGGAAGTTGCGGACGACCATCCACTTGCGACGGGCGAACTCCTCGCGAACGGCGGGATCGATGGCGTCGTACACGCGGCGGATGTCGGCCAGCGGGGTGGCGCCCTGGGTCTCCGGCTCGATGTCGCAGTAGAAGTAGAGCAGCCGGGGCCACGCGGCCTGGTAGGAGTTCTCGTTGTGCAGGAAGATCTCCTCGGTCGGCGGGTAGTCGGTCGAGGTGTAGACGTTGCCCTTGATCGAGCGACGCGGGGAGGAGCGTTCGGCGTACTTCAGCGGTTCGCCGGACAGCGCGATGACGGCCTGCTCCATCCCGGCGACGCCGTCGACCTTGCAGTCGCGCAGCATCACGGCGCCGTGCGTGGTCAGGAGTTTGCGGATCTCGGCGCCGTCGGTGGTCAGCCGCTCGACGATGCCCGGGCCGTCCGGGGTACCGGTGATGAGGTACGGCAGCGTGCTCATGTGTCTTCTCTCCTCTTGGTGGTCAGGCCGACATGGCGACGAGGACCCGTCGCGCGCCGGTGAAGGGGCGGCGGCCGTGGCCGACCAGCAGGTTGTCGATCAGCAGCACGTCACCGGTGGTCCAGTTGACGTCGACGGCCGAGTCGAGGCCGCGATCGCGGATCTGGACCGCCCACGCGTCGGGGATCGGCGTACCGTCGGCCAGCGTGACCGCCTGCGGCAGCTCCTCGGCCGGCATGATCTGGGCCAGCGCCTGCGCGGTCTCGTCACCGAGGCCCGCCGGGTGCCACTGGTCGGCCTGGTTGAACCAGACCTCGGTGTTCGTCACCGGATGCTTGATGGTTGCCGGACGCAACTGGATGATCCGGAGACCGCCGTCGTTGGTCCACTCGACGTCGGCAGCGGACTCCGCCAGGAACGCGGTCACCTCGTCGCGGTCGGAGGTCTCGAAGGTGTCCTGCCAGCTCTTGCCGAGACCCATCCCGCCGTGCAGGTTCTGCAGGTAGCGGACGCCGTCGGCGAAGGCGTCGGTGATCTCGTCGTCCAGCGCCTCCAGCCAGCGCACGCCGTCCACGACCGGGGTGGCGCCGCCGGTCTCCGCGGCCTGCTGGCAGAAGAACATCAGCCTCGACGGGTAGGAGTGCGCATACGAGAGCTCGTTGTGCATCGAGATCGTGTACTCCGGCGGGTACTCCGTGGAGGTGTAGACGTTGTCGCCGACCTTGGTACGGGGCGAGTTGCCGTGCACGTAGGCCAGCCGGCCCGGGAGCAGCAGGTCCATCACCGGGTCCAGGTGGTCGGGATCGACACCGAACCCGCGGAACACCAGCGCCTTCTCCTCGACCAGCAGGTCGTCGAGATCGGTTCGGTCCCGCAGGTAGTCGATCAGCCCGGCCGCGCTCGGCGCCACGCCGGCCTCGGCGGGCGTGATCACCCGCGGCTCCCACTCCTGCACTGCGCTCATCTGTCCAGCCCTTCCCTCGGTCCGTCTCCTGATCCGACTCTCGACGGAGCGGCCATACTTTTTCGCTACTCGCTCAGGGGGCGCCGTGCAGCGCCGGAACGACGGTGAGATTGGCGTACAGCCGCAGACAGCCCGGGCTGCGCGAGTCGTTGGCGATCCGCGCCTCGAAGTCGCGGTTGCCGGCCGGGATCTCCTCGACCGGATCCAGTTCGTCATCGTGCTGGACCTCCAGGCGGTCCCCTGGTCGGAGGAAGCTCCGCAGGTACGCCTCACTCAGCACGTGATGCACATGCGTCAGATAGGCCCGCCCGGTGACGCTTTTCGTTGCCACCCGCAACAACATTCGCCGACCGGTCGGCGCCCCGCCGGGGACGTACACCGGCACCTCGTCCGGTACCTTCAAACTCCCGCCGAACCGCTCCAACGGCAGCTTGGTGAACCGCTCCGGCCCGCCCGGCCCGAGCCAGCCGATCGCCCCACTGTCAGCAAGAAAGTCCCTCGCCCCCGCCTCGCCACCTCCGGCGAGGTCGGCCCGGTGGGCACTCTCAGCCGACTCCCCGTGGTCGATCTGTTCTGCCGGGTTGCCCGTGAAAAAGAGGGTTTTGGTGAGGTTGCGCCACCAGGCGTCTCGGGTTTCCAACGGGAGTTGCGTCAGGAAGTCGAGGAGACCGGTGATGAAGGATTCGCAGTCGACGTCGCCGACGACGGCCATCACCGAGAGAGCCGGCGTACCGGGCTGCACTGCTGGTGGGCGGCGGTCTTCCCAGCCCAACCACTCCACCGGAGTCGCGGCGGGCAGGCCTCTCTTGGCGCGGTCGCAGCGGCGTTGAGAGATCTTGCGGAGGATGAGCTGGCGCTCCAGCGGGCCACCCGGCTCGCCGCGCTTCGGCAGCGTTTTGGTGCTCATGCGAGTACCCCGGCCACGAGATCGCCGGCCCACTGCAGATGCGGCGGCTCCTGGTGCGGCGGTCTGACCGGGACATGTGGAAGCTTGGAGCTGACGAGATTTGCCACCCGCTGTGCCGATCGACCGCTCACGTCGATCCGGTGGACGAGTACCCCGCGTGTCTCCAACCAGTCCGTGACCCGCTGGTACTGCTCACGCAGGATCGCCAGTCGAGCCTCGCTCACCCCGCGTCCACCAAGCCGCTGCGCCAACTCGACTTCCTCTGCGTCACCCTCGCCGCCCAACCGCCGTACTGCTTCAGCAGGGTTGACATCGAGCAGTACGACGACGTCGGGCAGGTTCGCTCGGAAGCGACGGCGGAAGCGTTCGAGCAGCCGCTCCAGCGGAAGGTCGTGCAGCGACAGCACCTCCGCGCCGAGTGCCCGCAGGTCTGTCGGGCAACCGATCCCCTCGGCCCACGCCTCAGCCGCTGCCAGTACCTCGGGATCGATCGCGTGCTGCCAATCGCCTTGCGATGGGGCGACCGGCGGCCGCTGGATCGGGAGATGCGCGAGCGTGTCGACCAGCGGGTGGCCGGCGGTGACTAGGGATTCGGGCTGGTAGGCCTCGATCATGAAGTGCTCGACCGGCGCGTACGTCGACAGTTGCAGATAGAGCGCCGCGGCCTTGAGCTCGGGCTCGTCGAGCAGCTCTGCCGCTGTGGCCAGCGAGTGCAGCTTGCGAGAGAGATGCCTGAACGGCGCCCCCGGCGTCTCGTAGGGCCGGAGCGCATGAACCACGGTCAGGTCCTGCTCAACCAGCTGCCGATCGGCAATGGCACCGTCCTGCAACAACCGGCAAATCGTCGTACGGCCCGCCCCATCGATCCCCACGACCGCAACCCGCGTCGTAGATCGAGGCCGCCGCCGAGTCACAGCAAATGTCATGGGTCTGCCCTCCGGGGGTCCGTAACTACCAGGCCCCCGACGCTGCCACCCCCACCCATACATTTCCCTTACTACCAACCCCTCCCATCCCTTACTACCAACCCCTCCCACCGGCCGAGACCGCCAACTCCCGCCCGACTACCCCCACACAGAGCCCCGCCAACTCACCCACCTCAAACCCAGCTCCGACACCCGCCTCCCCTCACCCCACCTCCCCTCACCCGCCCCGCCTCACCCTCCTCCCCTCACCCGCCTCTCGCCTCTCGCCTGGCTGCTGGGCCGCACGTGCTGGCATCCACATTTTGTTGCCTTCGGCCCTTACACCACCCAGCTCCATCATCGTCGATGACGACGTAGCTGTGGATAACCAGACTGCGTTTGACGCTCCCGAAATCCCTTATCCACAAGGCTTTTTCGCGATCAGAAACTGTCGGCGGGATCGTCTAGAGTTTGAGGCATGGAGCTCGAAGGGCTGCGGCCGGCGTACCTGATGAGTGGCGAAGAAGCACTCGCCACTCTCGACGCCCTGCACGCCCAGATCGCACTTCTCGAGACCTACAGCCTCGAAGTGATGTCCCGCCTCGACGACACCGGCTACGCCAAGGAGATCGGCGCCCACGACACCGCCCGCCTACTCGCAACCAGGCACCGCAAGAACCTCGGCGGCGTACGACGCGACCTGGCTCTCGCACTCGCCCTCCCCAAGTACGCAGCCGTCTCAGCAGCCCTCCCCGACCCACATGCCGTCGCCGGTCCGGACCCAACCATCCAATACGCCGAGGCAGACCCGGATGCCAACCCGACCAACGCGCCCCTCAACGCGCCAACCGAGTCCGCCGATGCGGACGACACCACCCCCGACGCCCACGCACAACGTCTACTGCCCGTGATCCTGCACAAAGATCAGGCCCAGTCGATCGTCGCAGGCCTCGAGGCAATCCCGCCGGCAGCGATGGTCCCGGTCGAGGACATCCGCATCGCCGAGGAGCAGATGGTGGAGGCAGCGCGACACCTCACACCGCGCGAGCTGACCCTGCTGGCGAAGCAGGCACGAAACCTCCTCGACACCGACGGCCCCGAACCAGCCGAAGACGCCGCGGCACGGCGAGAAGCTTTCTGGCTGAAGAACGCCGACCAGGGCGTAAAGTTCGGCGGCTATCTCTCCAGCGAACGCGCCGCCCTCCTCCGAACCCTCATCGAACCCGCCGCCAAACCCCGCAAAACCATCGACGGCGAACCGGACCCACGCTCCAGGGAGAAGCGACAGGCCGACCGCTTCACCGACATCCTCCACCTCGCCGCCGAAACGGCCGAGCTACCCAGCAACGGCGGAGTAAAGCCACACATCACCGTCACGATGGACCTGTCAGATCTCGTCGCTGCGGGCAAAGACGTCACCGGAGACCTCCTCTTCGGCGAATCGCTGTCCGCAGGCGCCGTACGCCGATTGGCCTGCGACGCCGAAATCATCCCCATCGTCCTCGACACCGACTCCGCACCCCTCGATGTCGGCCGAGCGAAACGCCTCATCACCCCCGCAATGCGCAAGGCCCTGAACCTTCGCGACAAGGGCTGCGTAGTCTGCGGCGCCGCCCCCATCTACTGCGACGCCCACCACATCATCTCCTGGCTGGACGGCGGCCCCACCTCAATCGACAACCTCGCCCTCTTCTGCCGAGCCCACCACACCGACGTAGACAAAGGCCACTACACAGTCACCATCACCAACGGCACAGTCCACCTAACCCGCCCCACCTGGGCAGACCCACCCCCACCACCCCACCCACCAACCGCCAATCCGCTCCCCCCGCTCACCCACCCCCTCCACCCCCGCACGTCCACCCCCAACCCCCGCACGCCCACCACCCCACCGTCACCCGAGCCACCCCACCAAGAAGTTGCCCCCGGCAACCCCCTTCACCCACACCGCACGTTCCCACTCGCCGCGGACCCACCACCCCTCACCGCCAACTCCACCTTCGACCCCTGGTCCGAGCAACCACAGGACACCAGTTCCGACGATCCCTCACCCCTCGCCACGAACTCCGCGCGCCACCAACCTGCGGTCCCGGCAACCAGGTCCGACGGTCGGCCCTTCGACGCCGCCAATGCCTTCGACCCCTGGGCCGAACAACCACAGGACACCAGGTCCGACGCTCCCCGACCCCTCGCCACCAACTCCGACCCCCATGAACCTGCGGTTCTGGGCAACCGGTCCGGCAGTCGGCCCTTCGACGCCGATCCCGCCCTCGACCCATGGGGCACAGACGTCCTCGATACGGGGTAACCCGGACCCGCCGACAGAACCGGCCTCCTTTCACCGACTCCGCGGCGTGGACGCCACCGCCCCATACCGCCCCGTCCGTGCGACTCCAACCGCAGTGCTCGACACCAGGGCCCGGTAGTCGGAAGCGACTGACGCCGGTACTGCGTATGCGGCGCGCCTCACGTCGGCTCCCCCCGCCTGCAGACCGCGGTCTCAACATCACACAACCGGCCACCCCACCACCTCGCCGTCGATGCCGACCTCGATCCCTGGGTACAGACATGCTGACGCCGCGTTGACCTTCGCTCCCTGAGGGCCGCCCTCGGCCAGCCGCAACTCCGGCTCCGGCTCCAGTAGAGGCAGTACGCCGTACGTCGAGCGCCCGCTCACCGATTCGAGCGTGTCGACGGCGCTGCACCACGAAGCTGACGACCCATCTCGCGATGCCCAAGCGGAGCGGCGAACAACTGCTCCGCGTAGTACGGGTTTGATTCCCTGGGGTCAAGAGGCGCACCACGAGGGCCGGAAATCCATCAGTCCTCGACGGCAGACCCCACATCGAGTCGTGGCGGACCGAGATACCCGAGACCGGGTAGGGCTTCACCATGATCGAGTCGGTGGAGTGTGGGGACAAACGCTTCATCAATCGTCACGTCCACCCGGTGACTCCGTGACCTGACAAGCCGGTGCGCCGAACGAGCGCGCTCCGACCAAGGCGGCGGAGGCGGGAGGCGGGGAGGTCGATGTTCGTGCTCACCGCTCATTCGGCCCCGGCTTTCTCTGCGAGCTGGCTGTGTGAGGCCGTCAACTGCGGCAGATAGGCCGCCGGCGTGCTCCAGCCGTGGGCGATGGCTTCCGGACGGTGCTGGTCGAGATCCTGCCGGATCGTCGTCGTTGGATCGTGGCGGTAGAGCTGCGCGCGGTCGGGGCGTCGAACGAAGTGTGTGCCTCATCCAAATCTTCTGTCGGATGGGGAGCGTAGGGTGCCCGATTGTGGAAGACTTCGACGCTTGGCGCCGGACGGCTGCGCATCTTGACTTCCGCGCCTCAGCTGGGAATAGCCGCGTTCCCTGCCCGGTCTTCAGGAGCCGACCATGGACGACGAGATTCAGCTGATCAGTGACGGCGATGGGCTGGCGGTCATCGGGGATCCGGCTGCTGTCGAACGCTTCCTGGTCTCAGAGGGACTGCCGTCGAAGGACCTCGGTCTGCAGCGGCTCGGATCGGTTCTCAGCACTGGGGCTGCGGCTGCACAGGCCGGCTCCGAGATCGCTGCCAACTCAGGTCGCTGGGTGAAGCTGACCAAGGAGTCCGCCGAGGCTGTCAACAAGTTCGGCTTGATGAAGGGTTCGAGCCCGGGCGTCAGCCGTGCTGTGTTGACGGATCACGGCAAGATCAAAGGAATCGTCCAGTTCACGAAGGGGTCGGCTCTGTCCAACCCGGCGCTTTTGGCTGGTGCTGCCGGGATCATGGCGCAGCTTGCGATGCAGCAGGCGATGGACGAGATCACCGACTATCTCGCCACGATCGACGAGAAGGTGGACGACGTGCTCCGCGCGCAGAAGGACGCGGTGTTCGCGGACATGATCGGCGTGGACTTCGTGATCGAGGAGGCCCTGACCATCCGGGAGCAGGTGGGGCGGGTTTCCGAGGTCACGTGGTCGAAGGTGCAGGGCACGACGATGGCGATCGCGAAGACTCAGGCGTACGTGTTGCGTCAACTCGACGCGCTCGCGGAGAAGATGGAGCGCGACACCAAGATCGGTGACCTCGCCAGGACGGCGAAGGAAGCGCAGGCCAAGGTTCAGGAATGGCTCGCCGTTCTGGCTCGCTGCTTCCAACTGCAGGATGCGTTGGCCGTCCTGGAGCTGGACCGGGTGCTGGATGCGTCTCCGGAGGAGTTGGACCGGCATCGCCTCGGGCTCCGGGCTGCTCGTACCAACCGGTTGGAACTCATATCGCGGAGCACCGAGCGCCTGATGGCGCGTATGGACGCGGCCGCCGGGACGGCCAACACGCAGGTGCTGCTGCACCCGACCAGTTCCCGGGAGGTGGTGGTTTCGAGCAACAAGGTCGCTGACGCCGTCGTTGATTTCCACGGCAGGCTCGGGATCGAGCGCGGCCGGCAGTCGTTGGAGGCGCGACGATGGGCGGAGGCGGCTACAGAGGTGCGGGACAAAGCGCTCGAGACAGGGGCAGACGGCGTCGACGCCGCCAAACGTCTCGGCAACGAGACCTTCGACCGGGCCAAATCGGTGACTGGCAAGTTCTCCAGCCGGATCACCGAGCGTGCGTTCCGCCGGCCGAAGGACGAGAAACGCGACGACGAGGACTGACCAGGCGACGGCCGGACAACGTTCATGGTGATCGCCGTTGGTGGGCTCGGCGATGCGGTCCTGGTCGGTAGGGGGCAGCTTTCGCTACAGCTCTGACATCGATAGTTCTTTCTCGGTGGGGGCTGGGGTGGGGTGGTGGCGGTGGGCGGTGATTGCTGCGGTCAGGGCTAGTGCGGCCATGACTACTGCGGATGTCAGGACTGTGGGGGTTGTGCCGAGGGTGCCTAGGAGGAGGCCGGCGGTTAGGGGGCCTAGGGAGTTGGCGCCTGAGGTGACCAGGGAGCTGACGCTGCCGGCTCGGCCTTGCATTTCTTCGGGGGTGATCTGGACCTGGTAGACGCCGCCTACGACGTTCATCAGGCCGCCGGCCCAGCTCATTGCGGCGAAGAGGGCACCCAGGATGAGGGGGCTGCTGGTGAAGGCGATGGTGGGGATCATCAGGAAGCGGAGGAGCAGGGTGCCGACGAAGAGGGTGCTCAGGCTCAGGCGGGACATGAACCATGAAGCGCACAAGGCGCCCAGTAGGCCGCCGATGCCGCTGGCTACTCCGATGATGCCGATCGTCGCCACGGATCGGCCGCTCTCGCGGATGATGAGGACCATCGAGAGGCTGAGGACCTGGGTGATGATGTTGGTGCACGAGATCAGTACCAGGGCGCTGCGGAGGAGCTTCTGGCCGTGCATCCAGCGCAGTCCCTCGGCGAGTTCCTTGGGGACGCTCCGGCGCGCGGTACGGCGTTCCTTCTGGAAAGGGGTGCGGATGGCGAGCAACGTGAGCAGTGAAAACAGATGCCCGAGCACCGTGACGATGAATGGCATCCACGAGGCGAGCGAGAGCAGCCCGGTCGAGATCGGCTGGCCCAGAAGACCGGCGCCCTTGCTGCGCGCCTCGTTCTGGGAAAGGGCTGTCGGCAACTGTTGAGGGTGCACAACAGCTCGTACTGCGGCGCGCTCGCTCAGCTGGTAGCCGATGGCCGCGCTGCCCTCCAGGAAGGCAGCGATCAACAGATGCGGCAGTGACAGTCCACCCATGAACAACGCGGCGAGCACACTGCCGATCGCGACGATGCCGATGACATCGCACGCGATCATCACCTTCTTGCGGTCCAGCCGGTCAACCACCACCCCGGCCGGCAATTGGATCACCAGTTGCGGCAACAGCGCGGCGAACCCGACCAACCCGGCCCGCTCCGGCGATCCCCCGTCGAAGACGACCAGCAGCGGCCAGGCGATCGAGCTGACCCGCATCCCCAGGATCGAGAACGCCGCGCCGGACCAGAGCAACCCGAAATCCTTGTTCTTCCACAAAGCCAAGGGCTCCCCACCCGCACCGCCTCCGGCAGTGGGGGTAGAGGTGGGAGCGCCGGCCCCACCGGCGGGGGCGGGCGCGGAAGCCAGCGCCGGTTTGGCGGGGGCGGGCGCGGAAGCCAGCGCCGGTCTGGCGGGCGCGGCCGCGGAAGCCGGCGCCGGTCTGGCGGGCGCGGACGCGGAAGCCGGCGCCGGTTTGGCTGAGGCGGGCGCGGAAGCCGGCGTCGGTTTGGCTGAGGCGGAGGCCGGCGTCGGTCTGGCTGGGGTGGGGGGCGGGGGTTGTTGGGCGGGTCGGGTGCTCATTCCATGATCCCGCGGCGGCACCAGTCGAGGACTGCCATCGCGCCGTGCATCTTGTTCTCCGCCTGGTCGAAGGCGATGCTCATCGGGCCGTCGAGGATTTCGGCGGTGACCTCTTCGCCGCGGTGGGCCGGCAGGTCGTGGAGGAAGATCGCCTGGGGGTTCTGGTCCCACAGGGCGAGGTTGACCTGGAAGGGGGCGAAGATGTCGCGCCAGTTCGCGTCGGGCTTGGTGGTGCCGGTGGTCTGCCAGCGCGTGGTGTAGATCGCGTCCAGCTCGTCCGGCAGGTCGTCCATGTCGTGGCGCTCGATCACCACAGCTCCACACCGCGCAGCGTGAGCAGCAGCCCGGGCGGCGATCTCGGGATCCAGCCCGTAGCCCGGAGGCGTGCGCAGTTCCAGGTGTACGCCGGCGTAGCGGGTGGCGGCCAGGGCGATCGAAGCAGCCGAGTTGTTGCCCTCCCCGACGTACAGGAGGCGCAGGCCCTCGATCTTGCCGAAGTGGCGTTGCAGGGTGACCAGGTCGGTGACCGCTTGGGTCGGGTGTTCGGCGGAGCTCATCGCGTTGATCACCGACATCCGATCCTGCGACGCCCAGGCCCGCATCTCCACGGGATCACCGGCGGTCCGTGCCACCAGTACGTCGAGCATGCGAGAGAACACCGCACCGGTGTCCTCGCTCGTCTCGCCGGTATTCAGCTGCAGGTCATCGGGGCCGTAGGCAACGATCTGCGCGCCGAGCCGAAGAGCACCCGCGGAGAAGGCGGTTCGGGTCCGGGTCGAGGTCTTGCGGAAGTAGATCCCCGCGATCTGCCCGGCCAGCGGCAGGTCCAGCGCAGCCCGGCCGGAGGAGAAGTCGTCGCCGCGGTTCACCACATGGCGCAGTTCGTCGTCGGTCAGGTCGTCGGTCGAGATCAGGTGTCGGACGGTCATCACAAAGCTCCTTAGGAAGAGGCGAGCCGGGAGGCCAGCCCCTGGGCGAGGTTCTTGCCGGTGGTGGCGTTGGCGAGCAGGACGAAGCCGTGGCCGGGGCCGGTGCGGCAGATGGTGCCGCCGTAGTAGCCGCGCGGTTCGCCGCCGTGGCCGAACTGCACGTCGTCGCCGTTCAGCTCGACGGTCGCGCCGAGGCCGAACGAACCGTCCCCGGACGGCGTCAGCATCTGCCGCGCGATCGCCTGCGACAGCAGGGCACGCGGTCGGCCGAGGTACGACCGGCGGATCTCCAGCGTGAGCGTGGCGATGTCACCGGCCGTGGTCCACAGACCACCCGACGCTGCGTCCGCCCGTACCCGCCAACCGCCTTCCAGCGGTACGCCGTCAGCCAGGTGACCCAAGGCGACAGCGCGCCCGACCGGGAACGACGGGTCGTAGCTGGACCCCGTCATCCCCAGCGGATCGAGCACGAGCCGGCGCATCACCGCCTCGAACGGCGATCCCGTGACGTCCTCGATCACCTGCTGCAGTACGACGAAGTTGGCGCCCGCCTTGACGAACTTCTCCCCCGGCTTGTGCTCACACCGGATCGGCTCGTTGGCCGCGGACCCAGTGCCATTCAGTACGTCGAGCAGCGTCGGCGCCTCGTCGGAAGGCGCCACCCCGCCACCAGGCGACACTGTGAATCCGGACCGATGACCGAGCAGTTGCCGCAGAGTCACCCGCGGACGACCCGGCACTTCCCAGCTGGTCAGGTAGCTGTGGATGTCCTCGTCGAGATCAAGTACCCCGTCGTCGACCAGCTTCAATGCGCCGACCGAGCTCACCAGCTTGCTGACCGAAGCCACGGTGAACAGCGTGTCCCCCGTCACCGCCTCGCCCCCTTCGGACACCGAGCCGAACGCACGCACGGCAACCAGTTCACCGCCTTCCATCAGGGCGACCGCCGCACCCGGCACCTGGAGCTCCTCCATTGCCTGAGGCAACATGTCGACACCGGGTCCGTACCAACTGGCCACCGAAGAGCCCTGCTCGGCCGCAAGCGCGGCATCGACAGCCAGCGCGAGGTGGTCCAGCCGGTCGCTGTCGTAGTACATGAACAGCGACAGCGGCAGGCCCTTCGCCTTGGCCTTCGAGACCGTCTTCACCAGCAGCATCGAGTAGCCGCCGAGGTCGAAGAAGTGGTCGAACCGGCCGACCCGCGGGAGGTCGAGCAGCTTCGCCCAGATCTTCGCGAGGATCCGCTCGGTCTCCGTCTTCGGCGGCACGAAGGCGGGACCCTCCGACGCCTGAGCAGCAGGCTGAGCGGTCAGCCCGGCCCGATCAGCAGCAGGCAGCAGTTCGTACGTGTCCCACCGAGCGTCCGGTGCCTCGACCAGAGCCTCGAGCGCCTTCCGGTACATCCCGGCCAGCTTGTCGGCCGCTACCCGGTCGAGTGCGTGCGTGTTGGAGCGAACAGCCAAGTACCCGGGCCCGGTCGCCACCGACAGCGGGAACTCGGTCGTCCCGCTGGCAACGCTCGCGTCCAGTCCCTCGATCCCGCTCCCGTCGGCTCGAGCCGCCACCGACGAGTAGTCCTGGTAGCTGAAGAACACATCCAGCAACCGGCGCTGCGAACTGAACTCCCGCTGGATCACCGGCATCGGGAAGAACCGGTACGGCCACAGGTCCGCTTCGGCCGCGAACGTCCGCGCCACCAACTCGCGCCAACTTCCAGCAGTACGGCGATGCGGCACCGGCAACATGTTCAGGTGCATGCCGTACACCCGCTCAGCGCCTTCAACCGCCGGCCTGATGTGGCAAGTCAGACCGCTGTGGAACTCAGGGCTGTCCGTCAGCGAGCTGAGCACCGCCAGATGAGCAGCGAAGAACACGCTCTTCAACGACGTCTGCGCCTCGGAAGCGACCGCCCGCAACTTCTGCTCCAGATCGGCGTACGACACCTCGATCCGGTACGCCGTACGCTCGCCGGCCGTGTCTCCCGCCCAGCCGGCCGGGATCGTGAACTTCGGCAGCGCCGCCACCTTCGCCCAGTACGCCCGATCCTCCTCGGACCGCCGTGCCTTGAGCTCGCCGGCGATCGCGTCGGCGAAGCGCACCGGCGGAGCCTTATAAGCCGCTTGCACATCACCGTCACGGAAGCGCAGGTAGTAGTCCAGCAACTCCATCACCAGACCGTGATGACTCCAGCCCTCCAGGATCACGTGGTTCTGAGTGACGGTCGCCTCCCAGCTGTGCTCGTCGATCTTGTGGACGGCCAGCCGCAGCAACGGCGGCACCTCGTGGTCGAAGTGCGTCGCCTGCTCCCTAGCCTTGAAGGATGCGATCGCCTCAGCCTGCGCAGACACAGAGAGACCAGTGAGGTCCTCCACGTGCAACGGAAGCTCTGCAGTCGCATAGACCAGTTGCATCGGCACAGAGAAGTTCTCCAGGTCGACGCCGGTTCGCAGTACCTCGTGGCGCTCCAGCAGCAAAGCCGCCGCCTGACGCAAAGCCTCGACAGACAAGGGCTTCTCGTCGGTGAGCCGGGTCGAGACGACGTTGTGGTAGTTCCGCGGCGTCTCGCTCGACAACAGCTCGACCATCATCCCGGTCTGTGCCTCGGACAGCGGATACGCGTCCACAACCCCCGCGGGAACCAACGCCCTGTCATCCGAGGAGATCAACTCGAACGGCTGGACAGCAGCCTCGGCGACGACAGCCGGGCGCCCGGTGATCTTCTCGGCGAGAGCAGCCACGGTCCGCAGTTCGAAGACATCCCGTACGCCGGCGTCCAGCCCGGCGCGGCGAAGCCCGCCGACAACGGAGACGGCACTGATCGAGTCGCCACCAAGATCGAAGAAGCTGTCGTACGCCCCCACCCGATCGATCCCGAGCGCCTTGCGCCAAACCGCCGCCACCTGCTGCTCCGCCGCCGTCCGCGGAGCCACGAACTGGGCCGGCTCCACGACGAACGAAGGCGCCGGCAACGCAGCCCGATCCAGCTTCCCACTCGCGGTGAGCGGCAACGAAGGCAACTGCACAAGCGCCGCAGGCACCATGTACTCCGGCAGCCAGCCGGCCACGACCTCGCGCAGCTCGTCGAGATCCAGACCCGCACCAGCCGGTACGACGTACGCGACCAGCTTCTTGTCGCCAGGACGGTCCTCCCGGGCGATCACGGTTGCATGCCCCACAGCCGGGTGCCGCAGGATCGTCGTCTCGACCTCGCCGAGCTCGATCCGGTAGCCGTGGATCTTCACCTGGTCGTCGACCCGGGTCGGGCAGCTCAGCGTCCCGTCCGCGTTCCAGGCCGCCAGATCGCCGGTCCGGTACATCCGCTCCCCCGGCGCGCCCCACGGACAGGCGACGAACTTCGCGGCCGAGAGATCCGGACGGTTCAGATAGCCACGGGCGACCTGCGGCCCGGCGACGTACAACTCTCCGACCACGCCGATCGGAGCAGGCTGCAGGTTCGCGTCCAGCACGTAGATCCGCAGGTTCGGCATCGGCCGGCCGATCGTGACCGGCCCGTCGGCCAGCGGATCGCCCGGCGCGAAGGTGATCGCCGTACAGGCGACCGTGGTCTCGGTCGGTCCGTATTCGTTGATCACGGCAACGTTCGGGTTGGCTGTCCGCCAGGCCTGCATGACCTCGCCGAGCAGCGGTTCGCCGCCGGTCATCAACATCCCGCCGGGCGACCAGGTAGCAGACAGCTCGGCCAGCATCGGCAGGTGACTCGGGGTCACCTTGACGAAGGCCGGCTTGGCCATCGGCTCTTCCTCGGTGCCGTCCAGGGCTCCGACGACGACAGTGCCACCGAAAGCCAGCGGTCCCCAGAGGGCGTTCACCGTCAGGTCGAACGAGGCCGACGAATGCAGCAGGGACGACTCCTTGAGTGGCGGGCACTCCTCCGCACACCAGGCCAGGTAGTTCGCGACCTGGCGGTGTTCCAGCACGGCGCCCTTCGGCTTGCCGGTCGAGCCGGACGTGTAGATCACGTAGATCGCGTTCTCGCGCCGGAGCGGGGAGATCCGGTCCGCGTCGGTGATCGGTCCACCCGACTGATCGGCGTACGACGCTGCGTCGGTCAGCAACACCGGTACGTCGCCGACGGGCAGCCGGTCGAGCAAGTTGTCGGCCGTGAGCAGCAGGATCGGAGTCGAGTCGGTGAGGACGTACTCGACCCGGTCGGCCGGGTTCTCCGGGTCGATCGGTACGTAGACACCACCGGCCTTGATGACGGCCAGCAGCGCAACGATCAGCTCGGGCGATCGCGGCAGTGCCACGGCGACGCGAGCCTCCGGGCCGACGCCGCGGGCGACCAGCAGGCGGGCCAGCTTGTTCGCCTGCTCGTCGAGTTCGGCGTACGTCAGTTCGAGCCCGGGTGCGAGCAGCGCGGTCTTGTGCGGGTTCTGGACGACCGAGTTCTCGATCAGTTCGAGCAGGATCGGCGGTTCAGGATCGCCGTCGGGACCGTTGGCGAACTCGCCGAGCACCTGGGCCGCCTCACCGGCGGGCAGGTGGCTCAGCCGGGCATCGCCTTCGGGGTCAGCGGCCATCGCTTCGAGCACCGAGCGGTAGATCCCGGCCAGTCGCTCGGCGTTCTCCAGGCTGATGACGCGCGAGTCGGCGGTCAGGATGATGTAGCCACCGCGAGAAGAGACCGTCAGCGGTACCTCGGTGATGCTCTCGTTCTGCAGGCTCATCCGACGGGCCGCGACGACCGGCATGTCGTCGAGAGACTCGTAGCTCTCGCCGGCGTACGGGTCGACCAGATCGTCGTCGAGCTGACGGAAGTCCTGGTAGTTGAAGAACACGTTGATCAGCCGCCGGCCGGAGTCGCGCTGGATCTGCGGCATCGGGTAGCGGCGATGCGGCCAGAGTTCCAGCTCCCGGGCGAAGGTCTGCTCGACCAGTTCGCGCCAGGTGCGGGCACCCCGCTCGACCGGGAACGGCAGCGTGTTCAGGTACATCCCGTGCACCTTGTCCGCACCGGCGGCCTCGGGTCGCGCGTCGCAGACCAGCCCGGTGGTGAAGCTGGTCTCGGCGCTCAGCAGGCTCATCACCTTGAGGTGCGCGGCCAGCATCACACTCTTCAGCGACGCGTCGGCCTTGGCGGCCAGGGCCCGCAGCCCGTCTTCCAGGTCCATGCTCCGCGCACCGGCGTACAGGGCGGTCGCTTCGCCGGCCTCGCCCCAGCCTACGGGCAGCTCGACCGGGTTGTAGCCGGTCGCAACGTTCAGCCAGTAGGCCTTGTCCTCCGCGGAGGCGACGGATGCCAGCTCACCGGCGATGTAGTCGGCGTACCGGACCTTCGGCACCTCATAGGCCTCGAGCTCCACGCCGTCGCGGATCGCGCGGTAGGTGGTCACGAGCTCCATCAGCAGCGAGTGGTAGCTCCAGCCCTCGGAGACCGCGTGGCACTCGGTGCTGGTCAGCCACCAGCCGTCGGTCTCGGCTGTCGTGTGCACATGGAAGCGCAGCAGCGCGGGCGAAGACAGATCGAACGGGTTGGCGCGCTCCGCGGCTCGGAACGCCCGCAGCGCCTCGTCGCGCTGCTCAACAGTCACGTCACCAAGCGACGTGATCCCGATCGGCATGACGGCTTGGGCGTGGATCAGTTGCAGCGGTCGCGAGTACGAGCTCAGGTCGATCGACGTCCGCAGGTTCTCGTGTCGCTCGACCAGGATCGCGGCTGCTCGCTGCAGCGCGGCGGGCGCGAGCGGCTGGTCGTCGAGGATCCGGTGCGAGGTGGTGTTGTGGTAGTGCGCCTCGTCTTCTCCAGCCAGCATCTCCGCCACCATGCCGGTCTGCGCTTGAGACAACGGATAGGCATCGGTCACCCCCATCGGTAGCCGTTCGCGGTCGTCCGCCGTGATCAGGGCGAAGGGAGCGACGAACGTCTCCTCCTTCGCCGCGCGGCCGGTCAGCTTCTCCGCCAGCGCCGCCACGGTGCGGTACTCGAAGACGTCCCAGACCGCCACGTCCACGCCGGTCTCGCGCAGCGCGCCGACCACCGCGACCGCGCTGAGCGAGTCGCCGCCGAGTTCGAAGAAGCTGGTGTGGACATCGACCTCGGTCAGGCCGAGGACCTTGCCCCAGACCGCGGCCAACTGCTCCTCGGTCGTCGTCCGGGCGACGACCTTCTCGGTCGAAGGCTGGGACGGTGCTCCCGGTGCGGGCAGCGCCCGGAGGTCGGTCTTGCCGTTCTCGGTCAGCGGGATCGCGTCCAGTACGACGAAGGCCGACGGCACCATGTACTCCGGCAGCCACTCCTGCACATGCCCCCGCAACCCGGCCTGGTTCAACTCCACCCCGGCAGCCGGTACGACGTACGCGACGAGCCGCTTGTCGCCGGCCAGCCCGTCGCGGGCGACCACGATCGCCTGGCTGATCCCCGCGTGCCGCTGCAGTGTCGTCTCGATCTCGCCGAGTTCGATCCGGTAGCCGTGGATCTTGACCTGGTTGTCCACCCGGCTCGGGCAGGTCAGCGTGCCGTCGAGGTCCCAGGCCGCCAGGTCGCCGGTGCGGTACATCCGCTCGCCGGGCGCACCCCAGGGACAGGCGACGAACTTCTCCGCGGTCAGGTCGGCACGGTTCAGATACCCGCGCGCGACGCAGTCTCCCGCGACATAGACCTCGCCGACGACCCCGATCGGGGCCGGCCGCAGGAACGCGTCGAGCACGAAGATGCGCGAGTTCGGCATCGGCTTGCCGATGGCCAGTCCGCCCGCGGGCAGCTCGTGATCCGGCTCGATCCGCAACGCGGTACAGCCCACGGTCGTCTCGGTCGGTCCGTACTCGTTGATCACGGTCACGCCGGGATGCTTCGCCCGCCAGGCATCGACCGATTCGCCGGTCAGCGCCTCGCCACCGGTCATCAGGTCGACCGTCGGCGAGAACCCGTCCGGCAGCTCGACCAGGAACGGCAGGTGGCTGGGCGTCACCTTGACGAACGTCGGCGCCACCTCGGGAGCGGGCGCACTGCCGTCGAGCGAACCGATGACCACGTGCCCGCCGAGCACCAGCGGTCCCCACAGAGCGTTCACGGTCAGGTCGAACGACACCGACGAGTGCAGTAGCGAGGAACCCGCCAGACCGTCGTACTCGCGGGCGCACCAGGCGAGATAGCCGGACAGCTGCCGGTGCTCGATCACCACACCCTTGGGCCGGCCGGTCGAACCGGAGGTGTAGATCAGGTACGCCGGGTTGTCGGGGCCGGCCGTCACGCCGAGATCGTCGGTGGACAAGCCGGCGAAGCGGGCCTGGTAGTCGACGGCAACGGTTGGCACGGAAGTTGCCGGGAGCCCCGAAGTCGACGCTCCGGAGACCAGGATCAGTTCGGGATCGGAATCTTCGAGGATGTAGCTGTTCCGATCGGCCGGGTAGTCCGGGTCGATCGGGACGTAGGCGCCACCGGCCTTCAACACCGCCAGTACTGCGACGATCAGGTCGGCGGAGCGCGGCATCGCGACGGCGACCCGCGACTCAGGCCCGACGCCCTCGTCCACCAGGAACCGCGCCAACTGGTTCGCGCGCCCGTTCAGTTCGCCGTACGACAGTCGCGTCCCGCCGTCGACGACCGCAAGCTCATCGGCAGCCTGCCGCGCGACCTGGAGATAGACCGGGTCGGTGATCTCCAACTCACCACCACTACTAGCGAACCCGTCGGTCAACTGCTCGAACTCGACCGCGCCGTACATCTCCAACGCGGACAGCCTCGTCGTCGGTGCCTCGACCGCGGCCGCGAGGAGCCGGACGAAATGTCCGGCCATCCGCTGCACCGTCGACCGGTCGAACAGCGCCGTCGCATACGTCAGTACGCCGTCCAGCGCGCCCTCGGCCGTCTCGGTGAGTTTGAGGTTGAGGTCGAACTTCGCCACGGTGAAGTCGCTCCGGACCGGCTCGACCACGACCTCGCCGAGCGTGAACGCGTCGGGCTGCGCCTGCCGCACGATGAAGGCGACCTGGAACAGCGGAGGCCGGGACATGTCCCGCTCGGGCTGCAACTCGTCCACCAGCTTGGCGAACGGCACGGTCTGGTGGTCGTGCGCGTCCAGCACCCGGGCGCGGGTCTCCTTGACGAGCGACTCGAAGGTCGGATCACCGGTCCAGCGGTTGCGGATCACCAGCGTGTTGATGCCGTAACCGATCAGCTGCTGCAGCTCGGGCCGGGTCCGGCCGGAGACAACGGTGCCGACGGCAACATCCTGTTCACCGGTGTAGCGCGACAGCATCAACTGGTACGCCGTCAGCATCACCACGAACGGCGTGGTGTCGTGCTGACGAGCCAGTTCGCGCACCTTCCCCGCCAGCCCGTCCGGGAGGGCGAACGGAAGATCGGCGCCGGCCTTGCTCCGGACGGCCGGGCGAGGCCGGTCCGACGGCAGGTCGACCGGGCGGATGCCGTCCAGCTGGTCGCGCCACCAGCCGATCTCCTTGGTCAGGTCCTGCGATCGCTGCCAGGCCGCGAAGTCGGCGTACTGAAGCGGCAGTTCGGCCAGCGAGGGAGTGATGCCGGCCGCGTGCGCGCCGTACAGCTCGCTCAGCTCGGCGGACAGCAGCTCTGTCGACCAGGCGTCACCGGCGATGTGGTGGAGTACTACGACCAGCAGGTGATCGTCAGTTGCCGCGCGCAACAGAGTCGCGCGCGCCGGCCATTCGTGCTCGAGATCGAAGCCTGCCGAGGTCTCCAGCGCGACGAGGTCGGTCAGCTTGGCCTCCCGCTCGGCCGCCGGAACATCGCTGACGTCGACCAGGCCGAGCTCGCTCCCACCGGACGAGTCGACGACCTGGACCGGCTCGCCGGCGCGCAACTCGTACCGCGTGCGCAGGATCTCGTGCCGGGCCAGCAGGTCCGACCAGGCAAGGCGCAAAGCGTCGAGGTCGAGCGGTCCGCGCATCCGCAGGGCGGCGGGCAGCAGGTACTCCGAGCTGTCGGTGTCCAGTCGGTTCAGGAACCACATCTGCTGCTGACCGAACGACAGCGGCAGCGGCTTGTCCCGGTCCGCACGGGCGATCGTGGAGCGGTTGCCTCCCCGCCCGCCGGCCAGCCGGCGGCGGAGCAGTTCTTCGCGGGCGTCAGCGGTGCTCATCGCCTAGTTCTCCTCAGAAGTTGATGCGAGTACTTCGGTGTCGGACAGGGCCTCGATCTCGGCCCGGATCCGGTCCTCGACGGCCGTCGCCAGTTCGGCGACGGTGGGCCCTTCGAAGACGGCCCGGACCGGCAGGTCGATCTCGAACGCGTTCTGGAGCTTGGCGATCAACCGGATGGCGAGGATCGAGTTGCCACCGCTGCGGAAGAAGTTCTCGCGGATGCCGACCTCGCGGTCCAGCAGTTCCGCCCAGATCTCGGCGATCCGTTCTTCGACGACGGTGCCCGGCAGTTCCAGCTCGCCGGTCGCGGTGTCCTCCGGGATCGGCAGGGCGGCGCGGTCTACCTTGCCGTTCGCGTTCAGCGGCAGTTTGTCGAGCGCAACGAAAGCGGTCGGCACGAGGTAGTCCGGCAGCGAACGGGCCGCGTGGGCAGCCAGGTCGTCCTCGGCGGCCGTGCCCACGTAGTACGCGACGAGTCGCAGGTCGCCGGGCTTGTCCTCCCGGGCGATCACCAGGACATCGGTGACCTCGGCATGCGCGGCCAGGACGATTTGGATCTCCTCGGGTTCGATCCGGTAGCCGCGGATCTTCACCTGGTGGTCGGTCCGGCCCAGGAACTCGACGTTGCCGTCGGGCCGGCGTCGTACCAGGTCGCCGGTGCGATAGAGCCGGCCGTACGGGCTCTCCAGGAACCGCTCGGCGGTCAGCTCCGGGCGGTTGACGTAGCCGGTGGCCACACCAACACCGCCGACGTAAAGCTCTCCTACGACGCCGACGGGCACTGGCTGCTGGTCGGAATCAAGGACGTACATCGCCATGTTCGGCAGCGGCAACCCGATCGGCAGGACATCGGACTTGTCGTCCGCCGGCACCGGATAGATCGACGTACCGACAGACGCTTCGGTCGGTCCGTACTCGTTGATCACCCGGACATCCGGTGCCAAGGCCCGCCAGGCCTCCAGCGCGCGACGGGTGAACGGCTCACCGGCCACCACCAGCACCTCGGCCAGCCCCTGCGCCTGCTCCGCCGTCAGCTGTGCCGACAGGATCTCCAGGTGCGACGGCGTCAGCTTCACGAAGCTGTACGGCGCGTGCTCGGTCATCGCCTTGCCGAGGTCGCCCAGGTCGAGGTCGGCCGGCATCATGTGCACGGTCTGCCCGGCCAGCAGCGGCGCCCAGAGGTTCGGTACGCCGAGGTCGAAGGCGACCGACGAGAACACCGGAGCACCACCCGTTCCAGCACCGGCCAGCTCTCGCGCCGCCCAGTCCAGGTGGTTCACGAGACCTCGGTGCGGAACCTCCACACCCTTCGGCTTGCCGGTCGATCCGGATGTGTAGATGACGTACGCCGCGGAGTCCAGGTCGGCCTCGATCTCCAGCGGCTCACTCGACCGGGCCGCGATCAGGTCCGCGTCCTGGTCAACCAGTACTACGTTGCTCCCGGCGACGTCGACGTACCGAGCTTGCGTGATCGTCGTGTGAACGGCCGCATCCTCTTGCAGGTAAGCGATCCGGTCCGCCGGAGTGGACGGGTCGATCGGCAGGTAAGCCGCGCCCGCCTTCCATGCACCCAACATCGAGGCCAGCAGCAACGGTCCACGATCGAGCAGAACGGCTACGACATCACCCGGCTCGACGCCACGAGCGGCGAGGTGGTGCGCGACCCGGTTGGCGTTCCGGTCCAGGCACTTGTACGACTTGCCGCCCGTCTCGCTGGTGACCGCGATCGCGTCCGGCGTCTGGGCTGCTTGAGCCTCGAAGCGCTGCGCGGTGGTCAGCGCGGGAACCTCGACAGCGGTCTCGTTCCAACCGACGATGAGCTGGTGACGATCAGCCGCTGACAGCAGGTCGACCGCGCCGAGGGCGGTGGTCGGTGCGGCGGCGAAGCTTTCGAGCAGCTGCACGAAGGCCTCGGTGATCCGCTCGATCGTGCGGCGGTCGAACAGCGCCGTCGCGTATTCCATTGCGCCGAGCAACGATCCGTCCGCCAGCTTGCGCATGTTCAGGGTCAGGTCGGTCTTCGCCACCTGCAGCGAAGCCTCGACCGTGGCGAGGTCCGCCTCGTCGCCCTCGGCACCGGAGAAGCCTTCGCCATGGAAGTCGAACGCTGCCTGGTAGAGCGGCGTACGGGACAGGTCGCGGTCCGGGGCCAGTTCGTCGACAAGCCGGTCGAAGGGCAGGCCCGCGTGGGCGAACGCGTCCTCACAAGCGGCCCGGACAAGTTCCAGCGAGGCGTCGAAGGTCAGGTCGGCGGCCAGCTTGCAGCGCAGTACGACCGTGTTCAGGAAGAAGCCGACCAGGCTTTCCAGCTGACCGAGGTCGCGACCGGCGACCGGCGCGCCGACGGTCACGTCCCAGGTCCCGCTGAAGCGCGCGAGCACGGTGGCGTACGCGGTCAGCAGGGTGCTGAACGGAGTACAGCCGTGCTTGCGGCCGAGCGCGTCGAGGGCGGTCGCCAGTTCGGCAGGGATCGTAAAGGTGACCATCGCGCCGTGCGGGTCGCGGGTCAGCGGCCGGCTGTGGTCGGTCGGCAGGTCGAGCGGGACGACTCCGTCGAGGGTGGCGCGCCAGTGGTCGAGCTCTTGCGCGACCACCTCTTCGGTCAGGGTGCGATGCTGCCAAGCGGCGTAGTCGGCGTACTGGAACTCCAGCGGCTCGAGGGTCTTGCCTTCCAGCAGCGCGGCGAAGTCGCGGGCGAGCACAGAGGCGGACCAGCCGTCGGTGGCGATGTGGTGGATCGCGAGCGTGAGCAGGTGTTCGCGGGGCGACCGGGTCAGCAGCGCCCGGAGTACGGGACCGTTGACCAGGTCGAAGCCGGTGCTGAACTCCTCTGTGAGGACCGCCGCCAGCTCGTCGGACTCGATGTCCAGGACCCGAAGGTCGACGGGGGCCGGCGCCTCGATGACCTGGGTGGGCTCGCCGTCGACCACCTGATAGCGGGTGCGGAGGGTCTCGTGCCGCGCGACCAATGCGTCCACGGCCTTCTGCACAGCGACGAAGGGAGTGTCCGCGGGGACTCGCAGGAACGTGGGGGCGACCCACTCGCTGCTCCCGGTCTCCAACTGCTCCATGAACCACAGGCGACGCTGGCTCGCCGACAGCGGCAACGCACCGGTCCGCGGTACGGCGGTGAGCCGGCTGCCGTCGTCCATCACTGCGGAGATCAGCTTCGCCTGGGCTTCGACAGTCGTTGCCCGGAGCAACCCTCGGAGCTGGATCTCGCCGCCGGCGGTCGACCGGAGCTGGTTGGCCAGCCGGGTCAGGGTCAGCGAAGTGCCGCCGAGTTCGAAGAAGCTGTCGTGGACGCTGATCTGCTCGACACCGAGCAACTGCCGCCAAACGTCCGCGACCAACTGCTCGGCCGTCGTCCGCGGGGCGACGTACTCGCGGCCGGCGCGGCTGAACGGGTCAGGCAGCGCGTTCTTGTCGACCTTGCCGTTGGGCGTCAGCGGGAACTCGTCCACGGCCACGAAGACGCTCGGCACATGGGTCTCGGGGAGCCGGTCCAGCAGGTGGTTGCGCAGACCGTCGGTGTTGACCGCCTTCACATAGCCGATCAGCTGGGTACTGCCGTCCGCCTTGGCCTTCGCGGTGACCACAGCGCCGGCGACGTTGTGGTGGGCCGTCAGGGCGGCCTCGATCTCACCCGGCTCCAGCCGGACGCCGTTGATCTTGACCTGGTCGTCGGTCCGGCCGACGTACTCCAGGTTGCCGTCCTCGCGCCAGCGAACCAGGTCGCCGGTGCGGTAGAGACGCCAGCCGTCCTTGCCGTACGGGTCCGGCACGAACCGGTCAGCGGTCAGGTCGGGGCGGTTCAGATAGCCGCGGGCCACGCCGACGCCACCGGCGTACAGCTCACCGACGGCACCGACGGCAGCGGGTGAACCGCTGACCGGGTCGAGGACCAGGACCCGCATTCCCTTGATCGGGCGGCCGATCGGCACCGGGCCGGTCTTCTGCTCCGGGTCGAAGCGGAAGGCGGTCACGTCGATCGAGCACTCGGTCGGGCCGTAAGTGTTCCACAGTTCGACGTCGGTGCACTTCAGCAACCGCTGTGCCAGTTCGGCATGCAACGGTTCGCCCGCGCAGGACACGAGTCGCAGCGAACCGGTCGCATCCCAACCGGCCTCGTCCACCAGCAACCGCAGTACGGACGGCACCACCTGGAGCACCGTGATCCGCTCCCGGGTGACGGCCTCCAGCAGCGCCTTGGGGTCGCTCTCGGAACCGGCCGGTGCCAGAACGACCGTGCCGCCGCTGACGAGCGGGCCGAAGAACTCCCAGACCATGGCGTCAAAAGTGATCCGGGTCTTCTGCAGGATCCGGTCGGTCGAGGTCAGCGACTGCGCGTCGACGGCCCAGCGAACCCGGTTCCCGATCCCGGCGTGCGTGACCGCGACACCCTTGGGCTGACCGGTCGATCCGGAGGTGTACATCACGTACGCGAGCCCGTCCGGATCCAGCGTCCGGGCGGGCTCGATCGGCCGAACCGCGATCGCGGTGACCAGCCGGGACGGCAAGATCACCCGCGCGCCGGTGCTTTCGATCGCCTCGGTGAGGTGGTGCTCGGCCAGCACCACCTCGGCGCCGGTGTCGTTCAGCAGCCACCGCATCCGGGCCGCCGGGTAGGCCGGGTCGATGGTCACGAAGCCGGCTCCGGTACGCCAGACCGCGAGCAGTGCGACCACCAGGTCGATGCCGCGCTCCAGTGCGATTCCGACCACGGCTTCCGGGCCGGCGCCTTCCTCCAGCAGCAGGTGGGCGAGCCGGCCGGCCCGCTGGTCGAGCTCGGCGTAGCTGAGTTCACGCTCCCCCTCGACGACGGCCGTCGCGGCCGGCGAACTCGCCGCCTGCTGGGCCACCAGGGCGGGGATGCCGGTGAATGCGGCGATCAAAGGGTTCTCGGTGGTCTGCACACTCATGGCAGTCGTCTCCTGGCGGAAGTCTCGAGCGGGAAGTCAGGCGGTGGTGGCGAGCCGGCGGCGCAGGCTCACCGGACGCAGGTCGGTCCAGGTCGCACCGATGTGCGCCAGGCAGGCGGTCCGGTCGCCCTCGAAGCCGGCCGGTCGCCAGCCCTTCGGCAGCGGGCGATCGGCGAGCACGAGCGAGTACTGCTCCTCGTCGTTGCGGACCACCCGGTAGGAGCGGTCATCAGTTGCTTCAGGCATCTTTCGTGCTCCTCAGGCAGGAATGAAGTTCTCGAAGGTGGCGCCGAGCCCGCAGCGTTCCGCCTCGGTCCGGACGTAGTCGGCCAGCGCCATGTCCAGCACGCCGAGACCGAACGGCGAGTAGACGACGAGCTCGTCCGGGTCGCGGTCGAGGGTCGCCGTACCGCGGAGCAGGGCGCCGATGGGCGCGTCGATGAAGGCGCGGCCGCCGGTCTGCTGCTCGGCCAGGTAGAGCGAAGTGCCTTCCCGGCAGACATGGTCGGCGTCGTCGACAATGTTGCGCGCGGCAACGATCGCGTCGGCGTACAGGTCACGCAGCGACAGGTGCAGTACGACGGTGCCTGGTTGGCACGCGTCCAGGCCGGTGTGCGGCTCGATGGCCGTGGTGGCGAAGGAGATCAGCTTCTGCGCTGCCAGTGCATCGTCGATCGTGTCCGCCTGGGAGGCCTTGACGGGCTTGATCTCCTGGCACTTCCCGGCGAAGCTCGCGGCTCGCTCGGCGTCGGTGTCGAAGACGGTGATCTCCTCGATCGAGGGCAGCGCCACGGTGAGGAAGCGGAACACTTCCAGGTTGATGACACCGGTCCCGATCAGCGTGACCCCGGTCGGCGGATCACCCGCGGTCAACTGCTGCGCCGCGACGGCCGCGCTGGCGGCGGTCCGGCGGGCGGAGATCTGGGAGCCCTCGATCAGTGCCTCCGGATGGCCGTTCTGCAGCGAGTTCAGCAAGATCGCGGCACTGGCGCGCTGCAGGCCCTTCTCGACGTTGCCCGGGAAGGACGCGATCCACTTCATCCCGGCGACCGGCCGGTCGCCGCCGGCGAAGGCGGGCAGCCCGATGATCCGGTTGCGGTTGTCGCCGGGGAAGCGCAGGAAGACCGAGTGCGGTACGGCGGACCGCCCCTCGTCGTGCAGCCGGTACGCCGCGGCGACCACGTCGAGGGTCTGCTGCTCGTGACCGGACAAGATCTCGTGGACGTCCGAATGACCGAGGATGATCATGCGGGAACGCTCATCTCAAAAGGTTCCTTCCAAAGATGGGAGACCTCGCCGAAGTTCCGGCGGACCCAGGTGTCGGAGTAGACGGTGTCGACGTAGCGGTCGCCGCCGTCGGGGAAGATCAGCACGCAGTTCGACCCGGACGGGACCCGGTCGGAGACCTTCTCCAGCGCGGCCACGGTCGCCCCCGACGAGCCGCCGCCGAGGATCGCCTCGGTCATCAGCAGCCGGCGGCAGGAGACGACGGCCTCCAGGTCGGAGATGTGCACCACCTCGTCGACCATCGAGTTGTCGGCCAGCGGCGGCCGGACCGAGGCACCATGGCCGGGCAGCAGCCGCGCCGCGGCCGGCTGGCCGAAGATCACGCTGCCCACCGCGTCGACGCCGACCACCGTGGTCGGCAGACCGGCCCGGCGGATGTGGTCGGCACAGCCGCGCAGCGTGCCGAAGGTGCTCACCGAGGCGAACAGGTAGTCGACCTTGCCGGCCAGCGCCTCCTCGATCTCGCGCATCGTCTCGTGGTGCGCGCGGGGATTCATCGGGTTGGCGTACTGGTTCGGCCAGTACGCGTTCGGGACGGTCGCGGCCAGCTCGCGGACCCGCCGCAGCCGGGCGGCGAGCAGGCCGCCGGCCGGATCGGGCTCGGTGACCACCTCCACCTCGACCTTGAACGCGTCCAGGATCGCGAGATTGCGCTCCGTCGTGTTCCGGTCGACCACGCAGACGAAGCGCAGCCCGAAGTACCGGCAGATCTGGGCCAGACCGATGGCGAGGTTGCCCGAACTCGACTCCACCACCACCGACCGCCCCGGCACCAGCTCACCCGACTGCAGCGCGGCCCGGATCATGCTGTACGCCGTCCGGTCCTTGATGCTGCCGCTGGGGTTGAACCGTTCCATCTTCGCGAAAACGCGGGAGCCGAAACCGGGGATCAGGTTCCCCAGCTCCACCAGAGGCGTGTCACCGATGCTGTCGAGAATGCTCGGCACAACTTTTCGCGTCATCTTTGTCACCACCAACCTCACTGCTTCGCCGGTGACCGCCAAACGGCGGCCGTTCAGGGGACTCACGAACTCCCCTGAAGACTCACCGGCAGCGCCATACCGGCCCTATATGGGCAAGGCGCCGCGTGCTATCGGCGGAATATAGGCGCGCTCTGAACAGTGGGCGGTGTCGGTGACCTGTGGGTGCCGGCTTCTTCCGAGAAAGCACGCAAAGGAGCGAGACGCTATGTCACAGCTAGATGAGACCCCGGTGCTGAACCGGGTGGTCACCGCCGGCGAGGTCACCGACTTCCTCCGCGGCCGGGTGGCGCGGATGATCGGCGTGACGCCGGACGAGGTGGACGCGGCCGCGCCGCTGGCCTCGATCGGTGTCGACTCGGTGCACGCGATGGAACTGGTCGCCGAGCTCGAGGAATGGCTGGGGACGCACGTACCGGACCACCTGGCCTGGTCCTACCCGACCATCGCGCTGATCTCCGAGCAGCTGGCGAGCGCCGAGAGCCTCGCCTGATGTCCACCGCGACCCACCCGGAGGTGAGAGCGGGCCGCAGTTCGGTGCACGAGACTGTCGAGGACTTCGAGGAGTTCCTCGGCGACCCGCGCGACCCGGGCTCGCGGATCACCTTCGCGGAGCAGATGGAGTACGACGAACGCGAGGAGAAGGCCGTCCCCGCTTTCGACGCGCTGGCGGAGTGGGGTTATCCGCTGCACTACGTGCCCGCCGCCGAGGGTGGCCGGTTCCACGACATGGAGCGGATGTTCGGGTTGATCCGGTCGCTGGCACGCCGCGACATGACCCCCGCGCTCAGCTCCGGCGCGACCTTCCTCGGCGCGATGCCGGTCTGGGGCTGGGGTGACGCCGCCCAGCGCGCCCGGGTCGCCGAACTGATCAAGGCCGGTGCGTTCGGTGCGTTCGGGTTGTCCGAGGCCGATCACGGCTGCGACGTCGTGGCCGGCGAGGTGCTCGCCGAGGGCGGCGACGAAGCCGGCTACCTGCTGACCGGCACGAAATGGCCGATCGGCAACGGCATCCGCAGTACGTTCGCCACCATCTTCGCCCGCACCGGCCCCGCCGGGCCGCGCGGCTTCTCCGCCTTCCTGGTGGACAAGGAGAAACTCGACCCGTTGCACTGGGCAACCGAACCGCGGGTGAAGACGCTCGGCCTGCGTGGCGCGGACGTCTCCGGGATCACCTTGGAGGACTGCCCCGTCCCGGCCGACGCGGTGATCGGCAGCCGTGGCCGCGGGATGGAAGAAGCGATCAAGACCCTGCAGATCAGCCGGACCCTGGTCACGGCGATGTCGATGGGCGTCGCGGACACCGGCCTGCGGACCACGCTCGACCACATCCGCAGCCGCCGCCTCTACGGCCGGACCGTGCACGAGATCCAGGTGATCCGCGAGCAGGTCCTGGCGGCGTACGTCGATCTGCTGGTCGCCGAATGCACCACGGCCGCCACGGCACGGGCCATCTCGGTGATGCCGGAGCGGCTCAGTCTGTGGTCCTCGGTCACGAAGTACCTGGTCCCCGGCCTGATCGACGAGGTGCTCGGCAGTCTCGGTTCGGTGCTCGCGGCACGGCATTTCATGCGCGAGGGCGTGAACGACGGCATCTTCCAGAAGATGCTGCGGGACAACCGCATCGTCAGCATCTTCGAGGGAACCAGTCATGTCCATCAGCACGTGGTGGCCAGTCAACTGCCTTCGCTGTTGCTGCGGCCGGAGTACGACCTGAACACCGAGGCGCTGCTGCAGGATCTCTACGACCACGAGTACGAACCGGCCGAGTGGGATCTGCGGTTCGACCGGTTCAAGCTGACCAACGGCGGCCTCGACGAGATCACCCAGAGCCTGCCGGACGTCGTCGCGGCGATCCCCGCAGAGTACGCGACGTTGAAGCAGGTCGCGGCAGAAGTCCTTGCTGTGCAGGAGAAACTGCAGCAGGGCATCCGGCAGTTGGTGAAGCAGGGCAACGACCTGCACTCGAATGCCCGCGGCTTCACGCTGGCGCGACAGCACTGCCTGGTGCATGCGGCGGCGGCTTGTCTGCACACCTGGAACGCCAACGCCGGTCGCGGCGGCTTCGTCGGCCGGCCGGAATGGGTCGTGCTGGCGCTGCAGCGGATCCTCACCCGGCTGATCCCCGACCAGCAACTCGATCCGGACAGCCTCGTCGTCGTCGAGGCCGAGATGCTCAGCAGCTGGGAGGACGAGCGGTTGTTCTCGCTGGTCCCGCTCCGGCTCGGCGGTACCGGAACCGACTGACGTCCCCTCGACCCCCATGGCCACGGCCGCCCCGCCGATGGCCGGCGGACAGGAAGGAAACCCATGCAGCACGACAACCTCTTCGGCTCGACCCGCGAGTACGCGCAGACCATCGGCGATCAGAACGCGATCGTCTTCCTGCCGGACGGCCCGGGATCGGCGGTACGGACCGAGCTCAGCTACGCCGGGCTCGACCTGCGGTCCCGGCGACTGGCCTCCTGGCTGCAGGAGCATCGCACCGCGGGCGACCGGGTGCTGCTCCTCTATCCGCCCGGCGCCGCCTTCGTGACGGCCTTCTTCGGTTGCCTCTACGCCGGGATGATCCCGGTGCCCGCACCGCTGCCCGCCGGTGACGGCAAGGGCAAGGTCGACCGGCTCCGTACGATCGTCAACGCGGCCGGCTGCTCGGTGCTCTTCACCGACCACGCCAACCTGGCCGACCTGCAGGAGCAGCTCGCCGAACTGATCGACAACGACATCCTCTGCGCCGCCACCGACGCCGACGACCTCGGCGATGCCGACAGCTGGCGCGAACCGGTGATCCGCCCGGAAACCCTTGCACTGCTGCAGTTCACGTCGGGCTCGACCAGCGAGCCGCGCGGCGTGATGGTGTCGCACGGGAGTCTGTGGCACAACCTCGGCCTGATCAAGCAGACCTTCGGGCTGCCGACCGGCGCCAAGGTCGCGTCCTGGCTGCCGCACTACCACGACATGGGCCTGATCGGCGGATCGCTGTCCTCGATCTTCCTCGGCGGCACGCTGTCGCTGATGTCGCCGATGAGCTTCCTGCGCGATCCGTACCGCTGGCTCGACCTGATCGACTCCGAGGGCATCGACATCAGCCCCGCGCCGAACTTCGCCTACGACCTGTGCGTACGCCGGATCAAGCCGGCCCAGGTCGAGCAGCTGGACCTCAGTCGCTGGCGGCACGCCCTCAACGGAGCCGAGCCGGTCGACCCCGCCACCTTGAAGCGCTTCGAGCTGCACTTCGCGGCAGCCGGCCTGAAGCCGGAGACCATCCGGCCCTGTTACGGCATGGCCGAGGTCGGGCTGCTGGTCACCGGCACCGACGAGAACCGGCGGCCGAAGCCGGTCCGGGTCGACGCCGCCGACATCGAGCGTCGCCGGTTCACTCCGACCGACGACCTGGCCGCGGGCCGCGAGCTGATCAGCAGCGGCCCGGTGCCGACCGGATTCGACCTGCGGATCGTCGACCCGGACTCCCGGACGCCGTTGGAGGACGGCCGGATCGGCGAGATCTGGCTGGCCGGCCCGAGTGTTGCCCTCGGCTACTGGGGCAAGCCGGACGAGAGCGCGGCCGTCTTCGACGCCTACACCAGCGACGACGAAGGCCCCTATCTGCGCACCGGTGACCTCGGCGTCTGCCACGACGGCGATCTCTACATCACCGGCCGGATCAAGGAGCTCATCATCGTCAACGGCCGCAACATCTACCCGCAGGACCTCGAGCGCAGACTCGGTCTGCTGCACCCGGCCCTGGCCGAGGGGGCCAGCGCCGCGTTCGGCGTACCGGGTGACGGGGCCGAGCGGATCATCGTCGTGCAGGAGATCCGGACCGCCGGAGCCGCCGCGCCGACCGAGTTGCAGCAGCTCGCCGACCTGGTGAAGTCCGAGCTCTCGGCGTACGCCGGCAGTCCGGTAGCCAACGTCTGTTTCGTCAAGCGGGGCGGCGTTCTGCGCACCACCAGCGGCAAGGTCCGCCGGACCAGCATGCGCGAGCTGTTCGTCACCGACGGACTGCAGCCGCACTTCGAGGACCTCGAGCCGTCGATCAAGAAGTTGCATCGGGCAACGAAACCGCTGGAGGCACTCGCCGGGGCCGGAGTCTGACATGACCGTGGATGCCCAGGGGTTCCCCCCACCGCCGACAAGCGGTGCGGTGCACCTGTTCCGGGGGCGGGCCCCGACCGAGCCGGCGGCGGCGGATCTCGCGATCCTGGACGCCGCGGAGCTGGAGCGGTTCGCCCGGATGGTGCCGTCGGCCGGCGCGCAGTTCGCCGGCTCACGCGCCGCCGTACGCCGGATCCTGGCCGGCTATGTCCGGGAGACTCCGGGCCGGCTGGGATTCGGGCGACGGAGCTGTCCGGGTTGCGGCAGCCCGGATCACGGTCCGCCACAGCTGATCAGGCCGGCCACCAGGCTGGCCTTCAGCCTGTCGAGGTCCGACTACGACTGGCTGCTCGCGGTCACCGCGGACCGGTTGGTGGGAGTCGACATCGAAGGTGCCGCCGCGGTCGACTTCGAGCGGGTGGCCCCGATGGTGATGACGCCTGCCGAGCTGGCAGCGCTACGTGCCGAGCCTGAGGAGCAGGCCCGGAAGGCCGTGTTCCTGCGCTGCTGGACGCGGAAGGAGGCCGTTTTGAAGGCCAGTGGGATCGGCCTGATGGCGCCCCTGCGCGAGATCGATGTCCTGCCTGCGTCCAGCGGACTGGTCACGGTGTCGCACGAAGCGATCGTCGGCGCTGCGTCCTGGTCGGTTCAGGACCTCCCTGCCGGGTCCCGATGCGTGGCCGCGCTGGCTGTCCAAGCAGGCCTGCCAGCCGTCGAGATCAGTTGGCCGGCAGTCGATTGGCAGCAACTTGCAGCCGTCGTTTCATGACAATTCAAAACCGGCCACCGCGGTGACGAAGTCGTCAATACTCACTGAGAAGCAGCAGAACGGGCTTATCGGTAGGAGGCGATGACGTGAACGAGGATCTGGTCACCAGGTTCGGCCGGCAGGTGCTGGACGACCCGTCCCGCCCGGCGCTGATCGAGGTCAGCCACCGGGACGGGCGGGCCGCCGGCAGCACCGCGACGTACGGGGAACTGCATGACGGGGCCCGGGCGATCGCCGGGTGGCTGCGGGCGCACGCGGTACCGGGCGACCGGGTGCTGCTGCTCTACCCGTCCTCGATCGACTTCGCCAAGGCGTTCTGGGGCTGCCTGTACGCCGGTTGCGTGCCGGTGCCCGCTCCCTTGCCGGGCACCTTCGGTCATCACCTGTCCCTGACCACCGGTATCGCGCTGGATGCCGGACCGCGGCTGGTCCTCACCGACACCGAACACCTGGACGGCGTGGCCGACTGGTTGATCCAGGACCGGCTGAACGAGCTGGCCCTGTTCGCCACCGACCTCGTGGATCTGTCCCGGGTGCAGGCTGCCGGGCCGATCGAGGTGCACGGCTCGTCGCCGGCGTTCGTTCAATACACCTCGACTGGTACGGACCTGGCCGGGCACGCGATCTCGCATGCTGCCCTTGCCCGCGACATCGAACTGCTGGACAACACCCTCGACCTGGCCGCCCACGGCACGGTCGGCGGTTGGTTGCCGATGCACCACAACCTCGGCCTGGTCGGCCTGCTGCTGGCGCCGCTGGCGGTCGGGGCGACCAGCGTGCTGATGTCACCGACCGAATTCCTGAAGCACCCGCAGCGCTGGCTGGAACTGATCGACACCTTCGACCTCCGGCTCACCGCGGCGCCGAACTTCGCCTACGACCACTGCGTACGCCGGATCTCCCCCGAGGCCGCCGCCTCCTTCGACCTGTCCAGGCTTCGTACTGCGGTCAACGGGCCCGAGCCGGTCTCGGCCGCCACGCTGGCCGCCTTCGCGCAGCGCTTCGCCCCGGCCGGCCTCAACCCGCGGGCACTCACCCCGGCGTACGGGCCGGCTGACGGGGCCCGGCTGATCACTGTCTCCCCGCCGGGTGACCGGATCGACGGTCCGCTCATCACCCCGGCCGATCGCTGGGCCCTGGAACGAGACACCCTCCAACCGGCCGTCGGCGGGCTCGAGCTGGTCAGCTGCGGTCCTGTGGAGGGCACCGGTCTGCAGATCTTCAACGCGGCCACGCAGACCGAACTGCTCGACGGCCTGGTCGGTGAGATCTGGCTGGACGGCTATGCACCGACCGGCGACCTCGGAGTGATCCACGGCGGCCAGCTGTACCGGACCGGCCGGGTCAGTGACCGGCTGGCCATCGACGGTCGCAGCCTCTACGCGCAGGACATCGAGCAAGCACTCGCAACACTCGATCCGGCCTTCGCGGAGCTTCCCGGCTGCGTCTGCGCGGTCGACGTACCGCGAGAGGAACTGGTGGTCCTGCAGGAGGTACCTGCGCGCAGCAGCAGCGTGGAGCTGACAGCACTGGCCACTGTCGTTCGCGACGCGCTACGCGATCGGTACCGGGTGCGGGTCGCCAACGTCGTCTTCCTCAGGCCAGGACAGATTCACCGAGTCGCCGGACGGGTGCAGCGCACGCTGATGCGCGAACTGTTCCGCAGTGACGCACTCGCCCCTGTCTACGAGGTCCTCGGCCGGCAGACCCGCCAGCGGTTCCGTTTCACCGAGCCACCGGCCGCCGTTGCGCCGGCTCAGCCCACCCGCCGGAGGAATGCCGCTGTGCCGGCCGTGGCGGCCCAGTGATGCACAAGCCGTACCAGTTGGCTGCTGACCTCGATGCCAAACTGGGCGACCCGACAGACCCCGGCCAGCTGTTCTCGTACGAGACCTGTGCGGGTCTGGACGCTCGGGACGAGTTCCCGGCCGCCATCTGCGAACAGCTCGACAACCTCGGCCTGTCGGCGTACTACGTGCCGTCGCAGTACGGCGGTGCACTCCAGAACTTCGAGGACCTCTTCCAGCTCCTGCGAACGGTGGCCCGGCGAGACCTGACCGTCGCGGTCGCCCACGGCACGGCGTACGTCGACGCGGTGCCGACCTGGATCGCCGCTACCCCCGCACTCGCCTCTCGACTTGGGGCCGAACTCGTCCGCAGCCGGCTCGCCGAGCGGCGATTCCAAGGCGGCGTAGGGGACGCCGTGGACAGCAGCCCGCCGAAGTCGATCGGGCCGCCCGTGGCTGTCGCCTCACCGGCCGGCTACGTGCTGACCGGCACGACACCGGCAGCGCCGCGGACCCGTGGGCCGTTGACCGGACTGCTGGCCCGGACCGGTGACGAGCTGGCGGAACTGTCGATGTTCCTGGTCGAGACCGACCGCGCCCAGCTCGATCCGCCGGCCCGGCTGCACGGGATTCGCGGTACCGATCACGGCAGCCTGACTTGGTACGGCACCGAAGCCGACCTGATCGGGACGGAAGGCTCCGGCGTCGAGCTCGCGATGAAGAGCCGGCAGCTGACCTGGATCCTCGACGCCGCGGTCTCCCTGGGCGGCATCGACCAGGTACTCCGGCTGGCGCTCGGCCGCGTGATCGAGGACACCGTCTACGACCTCCGCCTGGTCGACCTGCCGCAGGTCCGCCGACGATTGACGGAGGCCTACGCCGACCTGCTCGCGGCGGAGGCGGTCGCGCTGGTCGCCACCAGAAGTGTTCACCTCAGCCCGAACGAGCTGGCGGTGACCGGACCGGCTGCGACGGTCTTCCTTCGCGACCGGGCCGATGACCTCATCCAGCTCGCCGCGGAGCTGACGAGCGAAGAGGGCAGGGTCGGCAAGGCTTTGCGCGATCACCAAACAGCCGGAGCTGTCTCTGGCGCCACGCGAGTGCTCCGAAGCCTTGCCGGGCAACTGCCGCTACTGGCCCGCAGCTATGGGCATCCGGCTCCACTTGCTGCTGCCGCGGCTCTGTCCACCGACCTACCCGACCTGCGGCCGGATCAACTCCAACTGCTGGCCCGCAGCGGCTCAACCCTGATGAACGGACTACCGGCCGCTGTGGCCGAGCTCGAATCGCTGGCCAACGCGGGAGTGGTCAGCCATCAGCTCGCCGGCAGCGCCGGAGTACTGCTCAGCGTCGCCGACGACCTGCACTGCCAGCTGAGCGATGCACTCGACCCGTCGATCGCCTTGGAGCTGGCCCGGCGCTATTCGCTTTGTTTCGCTGCTGCTGCGTGTGTCCAGGTCTGGCTGCGCAACTACGCGGAGCACTCCAAGGACGACCTCTGGACCGGCGCTGTCTGGCTGGAGGCCTGTCTGGTCCGGCTGCTCGGGCTGCTGCGGGTGCCGCCGGCAGGGCTCGCCGAGACCGTGCAGATCGCCTACGGCCGGTTGATGCCGGCGATGGTCCAGCAGCTTCGCGCCGGCCAGTTGCTGTCCCTCTTCCCCTACCCCCTGCCCGAAGAGAGTCGGCCTGTCGACGAGCGGAGCCGGGCATGACCTCGACCGAGACGCTGCTGCCCGCCGCGATCGAGTCGGCCCTCGGCGACCCCGCTGATCCCCACAACCCGTTCAGCTTCGACGCTGTCCTGGGCGCCGACGAAGCCGCAGTACCGCTGCCTGGTGCCAGTGAACTGCTCACGGAGATCAACTGGAGTGCCGAACTGGTACCGCGCGTTCACGGCGGCCGCCTGAGCACCACGGATCGCCTTGTCCAGTTGCTGCGCCCGCTGTTCCGCAGAGACGCCACCGTCGGGCTCGGTGCAGGGATAGCGCCACTGCTCAGTGCAGCGCTCGTCTGGTCGTCCAGTGATCCCGGTCAACAGAAGCCACTCGCCGCCACCATGCTGGCCAACCGCCTACCACTGGCGTCGTACGGCGAAGCCGACAGCCAACTGCCCGGCTCGGAACTGACCGCCCGCCGGTACGGCGATGAGTTGGCACTGGAGGGTTCACGGCCCGCCGTGTCGGCCTTGACCGGCTGGGACGCGCCGGTTGCCCTGGTCGCACGAACAGGCTCCGCACTGGGCAGTACGAAGTACTCGGTGGTCCTGCTGCCGCACGGGCCCAAGCCACAGGCGCCTCGGCAGCACACCGGGGTCCGAGGCTTGCGATTCGGTGATCTGGACCTGGGAGCCCAGCGACAGGAGGCACAACTCGTCGGGGGCTTCAACGGTGGGCTGGAGCTGGCCACCACTGCCTTGACCGTCACCCGGACCACGTTGGCCGGTGCGACCGTCGGACTGCTGGACACACAACTGCGGTCAGCACTGGATGCAGCGCAACGACGCAAGCGCGTGCCGTACGTGCGATCTGCGTTGGCCGGTGCCTTCGTCGACCTCCTGGTGCTCGACTGCCTGGCCACTGTCGCCGCACGAGCGCTGCACCTGATGCCTGGCCGGCCTGCGAGCTACCTGGAGGCGGTGGATCGCCTGACCGCCGTACTGGCTCGTGACGTGGTGTCGGCACTTGATGGAGTGCTCGGGATGGAGGCCCATCGGCGGGACGCGATCTTTCAGAAGCACCGGCGCGACCTGCTGGCCGGTCCGCTGGTCGCGACCGGTGGGGCACGGCGACGAGCCGGCTTGATTCCTGGTCTGCCAGGCGGTGAGACCGAGCGCGACTCGCCGGAGCCGGCCGCGCTGTTCGGTCTCGACGAGCCGCTTCCCGATCTCGACTTCGGGCAGTTGGCGAGAGCCAGGCTCAGCCCCGGCGACCCGTTGGCCACGATCACGGCCGAGACGTTGCCCGGAGACCTTCTCTCGTCGTACGGCGATCAGTTGGCGGCCGGCGTACGGCAGGTGCAGGCACGGTGCCGGGCGCTGCCGCCACGGGACCGCACGCCGCTGGCGACGCCGGATTCGTTCGCCTTGGCCGGCCGGTATGCCTTGCTGGTCGCGGCGGCGTCGTGCATCGGGGTCTGGCGTCACAACCAGCGAGGCTTCCTTCAGGACCCGACCTGGCTCACGTCGGCGTTGCACCGGTTGCTGCGACGGCTGGGTGAGCCGGCGCTCAACCAGCCGGTGGAAGTGGAAGAACGGGTGATGGCCGAGTTGCTCGACCGGCACAGCGAGCGGCGGACCTTCGACCTGACCGCAGCCCGGCTCTCCTCAGGCTGAGCAACGCGGGTCGGGTCACGCTGAGCGCCGCGGGTCGGGTCGGGTCACGCTGAGTGCCGCGGGTCGGTTGGGCTCAGGCCGAGTCCGAGCTTGCGGGAGCCGGGAAGAACTGGTCGTCGTCGTCGACGGGCAGCCAGCCGGCGCGGATCGCCCGGACGCCGGCCTGGAATCGGCTGCGGGCATCGAGGCGGACCATCAGGTCGGCCGTCAGCCGGCGGCTGGTCCGGACCGAGACGCCGAGCCGGCGCGCGACCACGTCGTCGGTGTGACCTTCCGCGAGCAACTGGACGACCGCACGCTCCTGCCGGGTCAGGCCGACGTCGTCGCGGCCGGACCGGCTCGCACCGAAGCTCGCGCTCTTCTCCCAGACGGCCTCGAAGAGGGCGCACAGCGCCGCGACGACACCAGTGTCGCGGATCAGCAGCGCCCCTTGCGCGGCGTCGGTGACGTCCATCGGGACCATCACGGCCTTGCGGTCCGCGATCAGCATCCGCAGCGGCAGAGTCGCGGTCGTCCTGATCCGCGCGCCGCGCTCGTGCAGCCAGCCGACGTACCGGGCGGTGGGGCCGTCGTTGGCCAGGCTGTCCAGGTAGACGCCGCGCATCCGGACGCCCCGCTCCAGCATCGACTCGTCCAACGGCCGGCCCGCCTCCAGAGTCGCCGCGGTCTGCGGACCGCCGTCGGAGAAGGCCATCACCTCGGTCTCCACACCGGCCAGCAGGACCTCCAGCCGGAGCCGGATGTTGTCCACCCCGACCAGCCGCTCCGCGTCGTGATACCCACCGGCGGCGGCGCGGTCGCCGTACTCCGCGACGATCTCCTCGATCGCGACCCGGCTGGCGACGACCTCTTTCTGCTTGTCCAGCAAGGCGAGCTCCTGCTGAGTCAGCAGCGGCACCAGGCTGACCTCGGGGCTGACCAGGTGCAGTTCGTGCGGGCGTTCCCAGGAGTACCGGACCAGAGCCAGTTCGAGCAGTTCGTTGACGCCTGCCTCGAGGCGGTCGGCAGGCCAGCCCATCCGGGCCGCCAGCGGTGGGATCTCGGTCCGCGGGTCCTCCAGCAGACACCGGTAGATCTTCTCGGCGTCGGCCGACAGTCCCAACGGTCTGAGCATCTGTTCGTCCACGGATCCGCTTCTCACCGATATGCCTCCCCAAGCAGCCGGCTCCTGACCGAGGAGCCTTCCCGGCCCCGTCCTCGCACCAACTCTAAGAGCCGGCACCGACGACAGTACTGACCCGCCGGGCCAGAAGCCCGATTTGATCAGACCCGGTTGAGCGCTGAACCGACGACCCTTCGACCACGATCGAATGCCTTGCGTACTGGGGTTTGTGGGACTAGATCGACAGCGTTCCGATCAGGCGGCGCAGGCGCTGGTTGGTGGGCAGGTCCTCGATCATCACCGGCATCCCGTCCGGTCCGCCGAGCGGGATCCGCCAGTTCGGGTACTCGTCGGTGGTGCCGGGCTGGTTCTGGGTCCGGCGTTCGCCGACCGCGTCGGTCAACGCGACGCCGACCAGCTTGGCCGGCGTGTGCGCGACGTACCGGTGGAGTGCCTCCACGATCCGTTCCACATCGCCGTCCGCGTTGCCGAGCAGATGCCTTTCCCGCAAGGCGTTCAGCCACGCGTCGCGCTCGGCCTCGTCCACCGCGAGCTCCTCGGCGACCGGCCGGGTGAGCAGGCCGAGGCGGTCGCGAAGGTCCACGTGATCGCCGGCCAGGTAGCCCGCGGTCGGCGGCAGGTCGTGCGTGGTGACGGTGGCCAGGCAGAGTTCGCGCCATCGCTCGGGTGCCAGCGGCCGGCCGTCGGCGTCGCGCTCGAACCAGAGCACCGACGTACCGAGGATGCCGCGCTCGGTGAGGTAGTCGCGCACCCACGGCTCGACCGTGCCGAGGTCCTCCCCCACCACGACGATGCCGGCCCGGGCCGCTTCCAGGACCAGAATCCCGATCAGCGCCTCGTGGTCGTAGCGGACGTAGGTGCCCGCGGTCGGCGACTCCGGCGACGTCACCCACCAGAGCCGGAACATCCCCAGGATGTGGTCGATCCGCAGGCCACCACCGTGCCGGATCACCGCGCGGACGAGGTCCCGCCAGGGCGCGTACCCGCTGTCGGCCAGCGCGTCCGGCCGCCACGGCGGCTGCGACCAGTCCTGGCCCTGCTGGTTGAACGCGTCCGGCGGGGCACCGACATGGATCCCGGCGGCGAGCACCCGCTGCAGCGCCCACGCGTCGGCGCCGTCGGGGTGGACGCCGACCGCGAGGTCGTGCAGGATCCCCAGCGACATTCCCGCGCTCTTCGCCCGGGCCTGGGTCCGGGCCAGTTGCTCGTCCAGCTGCCACTGCAGCCAGCAGTGGAACTCGACCGCATCCGGGTTGTCGTTGCGGAAGGCAACGACCGCCGCGGCGGCCGGGTCGCGCAGTTCCTCGGGCCACTTGCTCCACTCCGGCCCGTGCACGTCGGCGATCGCGGCCCAGGTGGCGAAGTCGATCAGCCCCTGGCCCTCCCGGTCGCAGTACGCGCCGTACTCCGCGATCCGCCCGATCGACGGCCGTACGCCGAACAGCAGCTGCAGCGCCTCGCGCTTGGCCGCCCAGACGGTGTCGCGGTCCAGCGCGGTCGCGTCCTCACTCAGAGCCCGGGTCTGCAGGCCGAGGGTCCGGACCCGGTCGCGCTCGGCCGGCGCGAGGTCGCCGTACTCGTCGATGTCCTCGATCCGCAGGTACAGCGGGTTCGCGAACCGCCGCGAGGCCGGCAGGTACGGAGAGGGCTCCATCCGCCCCGCCGTCTCCGCGGCGTGCAGCGGGTTGACCAGGACGAACCCGGCGCCCAGATCGTTGGCCGACCACGAAGCGAGATCCGCGAGGTCGTGCAGGTCGCCGATGCCCCAGGAGCGGCGGGAGCGGACGGAGTACAGCTGCAGCACCCAGCCCCAGGTGCGCTGCAGCTTCTGCGGCTGGAGCTTCTGCGGGGTGACGATCACCGTGCCGACGGAGATCTCCGGGCTGCCGCCGATGCGCGCGCACAACCGGTGATAGCCGAGCGGCAGATCGCCCGGCAGCTGGAAGGTCGCCTCACCGATCTGTACGCCGTCGATCCACTCGGGCTCGACCCAGTGCTCCTGCTGCCGGATGTCACGACGCTGGCCGCCGTCCTCCAGATCGACCCACACCTCGGCGGTCGACCCGTGCGGAAGGTGTACGGCGAACCACGGCGTCCAGCCCTCCCGCATGATCACGGTGGCGGGCAGCACGCGCCGCCAGCGAGCCTGCCGGTGCTCCGCCAACGCAGTGGCCGCTCGCTGCGGCGTCGACGCGTCCACCCCGAGCGCAGCCAGCACAGCGGCGACGACCTCACTGGAGACCTGGACATGTTTGCCCTGCCAGTCCCAGTACTCGGTCGCCACTCCGTGGGCAACGGCGAGTTCGACAAGAGCCGCAGTAGGAGCAGTCACCCGAGCGAGTCTGCCGTATCAACAGACCCCGGGTGAACAGACCACCCCACCCGGGGTGTCGGGAGCGCGTTATCTGGGGGCGGGGTAGGGAAGGCTTTCGACGGGCTTCCCGTCAACGCAAGTGAGGGCGAGCATCCTGATCGATTCGCTCTCTTCCGACCTCGTCACGGGTTTGTGGCCACTCTTGAAGAAGGTGGCAACGACGCCCGCCTCGCCGGGCTTCCTCGGCGATTTACCTACCGTCGGGCTGAAGATCACGGCCTGCTCGATCCGTACCTGGTATTCCGGCTTGGCAACAGCCCGGAAGTCGGTCACCCGGTTGCCCCCGCAGCGCAGGTACACCGTGCCGGCCACGGAATCGACCGTCCATTCACCGCCGCTGTACTGCGCTCGCGTGAGTGCTCGAGGTACTACGTGGACCCCGAGGGCGCCTCGAGTGTCAGGCAGTGCGGGGCTGGTCGGTTGCGGGTTCTTGGCCAGTTCGGCGCGGACGTCGGACTGGGTGAGGACTTTGGCGCCCGGGCTGCCGCCGGAGGTTGCCAGGGCCGTGGTGGTGCCGCCCGCGACGACAGCCGCGGTGGCGATCCAGAGGGTGGTCATTGCCATTGTTCGCTTCATGTCCACCACCTTCGGCGCGGCCCGGTTAAGGCCACACTAAGGCGATCGCAAGGTCTCGGCAGGCTTCGCCCCGGCGGCCTTCGGCGCGGTTACGGTTCCTTCATGCCGCACGTACTGGTCGTCGAGGACGACGCCAAGGTCCGCGACGCGCTCCTGCGCGCGCTCACCGACCGCGGCTACGCGACCAGCTCCAGCGGCACCGGGCTGACCGGCCTGGCGGAGCTGACCCGCGGTGGTCCCGATCTGGTCCTGCTCGATCTCGGCCTGCCCGACGTGGACGGCCAGGAAATACTCCGCATGCTGCGCGCCGTCAGCCAGATCCCGGTGATCGTGGTGACCGCACGGGACGAGGAACGCCAGATGGTGACCGCCCTCGACGGCGGCGCGGACGACTACCTGGTCAAGCCGTTCGGCCCCGGCCAACTCGACGCCCGCATCCGGGCCGTACTACGCCGCGCCGGCGCGGACCGCCGGCCGGCGCCACTCACCGTCGGGGGGCTCGTCGTGGACCCGGCAGCGCGGACCGCTCTGCTGGACGGGACCGAGCTGGACCTGGCCCCGCGCGAGTTCGACCTGTTGCGCTACCTGGCTGAACGAGTGGGCGAGGTGGTCACTCGTCGCCAACTGCTCGTCGACGTCTGGCAGCTCAGCTACGGCGGCGCGGAGAAGACCGTCGACGTTCACCTTTCCTGGCTGCGCCGCAAGCTCGGTGAGAGCGCCCAGGAACCCCGCTACCTGCACACCGTCCGCGGCGTCGGCATCCGCCTGGCCGCTCCTTCCTCAGAACAGGCATGACGCGGTGCGGCGGCAATTGGCGGGTCTGGTCGCCGCGATCACTTCGCTCGTCCTGATCGCCTTCCTCGCACCGATCGCACTGCTGCTGCGTTCCGAGGCTGCAGAACGGGCGATCTCTGTCGCCACCCTCGATGCCCAGAGCACCGCCCAACAGCTTCCCGGCCTCGTCAACGGCTCACTGCCCGACGACGGCCGTACGACGGTGTTCCTCGCCAACGGCAAGGTGCTCGGTACGCCGGCAGCCAAGTCGCCATCGGTCGAGCTTGCCCTGCGCGGCGAGTCCTTCGTCGCCGAGACCACCGGCGGCCGCGAGGTGATGCTCGGAGTGGTCTCCACCGACGGCAACGCAGTGGTTCGTGTCTTCATCGCGAACTCGGCGCTGTACGCCGGTGTGACGCGCACCTGGGCCCTGCTTGCCTTGCTCGGCGTCACGCTCTTCGTCCTCGGCATGGTGGTGGCCGATCGCATCGGGCGGCGGATGGTTGCCCCGGTTCTTGCACTGGCCGGGACTGCTGACCGATTGCGGCGTGGTGACATGTCCGCCCGGACCGTGCCGGCAGGGCCGCCCGAGGTCCAGCAGGTCGGGCGAGAGCTCAACCAGCTGGCCGACCGCATCGACGAGTTGCTGAGCACAGCGCGTGCCGAGGCGGCCGATCTGGCGCATCGGCTCAGGACTCCACTCACCGCACTCCGGCTCGACATCGACGGCCTGCGTGATCCGCAGGAGGCCGCGCGGTTGGCGGACAGCCTGCGCGACCTGACCGTCGAGGTGGACGAGCTGATCCGTACTGCGCGCAGACCGGTTCGCTCCGGCGCCGCACCTGCTGCTGACCTCGCCGTGGTGGCACGGGAGCGCCTCACCTTCTGGTCAGCGCTCGCCGAGGACATCGGTCGGCCGCTCACCGGTGAGATCCCCGAGCGCCAGGTGATCGTCCGGGCCGGCGCTGACGATCTGGGCGCGGTGTTCGACGTACTGCTGGACAACGCCTTCCGGCATACGCCGACCGACTCCGCAGTACGGCTTGTTGTTCAGGAGGACGGGCAGGCCTGGGTTGAGGATGCCGGGCAGGGGTTGTCGCCTGCCGCTGCCACTGCGCCCGGCACTACCGGGCTCGGCCTCGACATAGCGCGTCGCACCGCCGCGGCCTCGGGCGGCTCGCTCCACCTGGAGGACTCCCCGCTCGGCGGCGTGCGGGCACGCCTGGTGACGCCGCTACTCGGTGAGGCGGCGTTGGTGGCGGGTCATGATCAGGACGGCGACGAGTAGGGCGGCGCTGGCGATCACCAGGCCGACGGCGACGCCGGCCATGTTGTCGGTGAGTTGGTAGAGCGCGGTCGGCCAGATGACCAGCAGGATCGAGCAACCGACGACGGCGTACGCCGATGCGTGGCGGCGACTGTAGGCGACCAGGAGGGCCGCCGGTCCCGCGGTACCGACGGCGAGGGCCATGATCTCGCCGCGCTCCTGGATGAGCCAGCAGATCGACGAGCTGAACATGGCGGCCCCGGCCAGGGACCAGGCGGTCACCTGGTCCCGCACCAGGCCGAGCATCGCCATCACGAAGGCCACCAGGATGAACCCGGTCCCGGCGATACCGGCCGAGTTGGTGGCCGTCCCGCTGTCCGGCGTCAGCAGGTCCGAGGTGATCACCAGGACACCGACGCCGAGGACCGCGAAAGTTGCCACGAGCAACGATGAGCCGGCCAGCCACCAGAGCCCGACCGCGGCCAGCGCGAGCGCCACCGCGACACCGATGACGCGACCCGCCTCACCCTCGATGGCGACGTACGTGGCGAAGCCGGCGACGCAGCAGCCGAGTGACGCCAGCGCTGAGCTGAGCTGATCCCGGCGCTGGAGCAGGGCGAGCACGACAGCCGTTCCGAGCAGAATGACGGCCGCGCTCCCGCCGGTACTGATCCGGGCGGCGCGACTCATCTCACCCCAGTTCGCCAGTGTGAGGAGCGCGACGGCGCCCAGGAGCAGCGCGCCGCCGAGGTAACCGAGCACTTCGATCAGCGCGGACGCGTGTGTGACCACCGGCGGAGTCCGCGGCGACCGGGTCTCGGCGTTCGCCGTACCGGCTGGTTCCGGCGGGCGCGGGGAGAAGTCGGCCTCGGCGGCGTCGCGCAGGGCGTCGGCCTGGTACTGGCGGAGTACACCCGCGCTCACCAGCCTGCGCAGCTCGTCATCCAGCCGGGTCGACAAGACCGTGCCTCCTCGGGAACTACTCGGGTCCTCGCGGACTTTCTCGGGGTGGGTGCGGCGAACGTGACGGCGAACGCATCACTACAGTAGGGCGGCGAGATGCCTATTCTGCTCAGTCACCCCGTGTCCCTGTACAGTCACCCCCTGTTTTCGCTCCCCGCGACCTTCCCGACGTTCTTCCGCCGAGGGAACGACGGCAAGCTGGAAGTGACCGACCAGATCGTCACCGTGCCGGCCCGGATCGTCGGCCTGGTGCTGGCGTTCTTCATCGTCAGATGGCTGCTGCACAAGGCGATCCGCCGGTTCGCGCGGCGGACCGGCAACGGCGCCGTGGCCGGCGTGCTGGCCAAGTCCAAGCGCGGCCAGGAGTTCGTCGAACAGACCCTGATGAGCGAACGCCGCAGCCAGCGCGCCGAGACGATCGCGTCGCTGCTGTGCAGCACGGTCACCATCATCCTGACCGCCGTCCTGGTGGTGATGGTGCTGGCCGAACTCGGCTTCAACATCCTGCCGGTGGTGGCCTCGGCGAGCATCATCGGCGTCGCGCTCGGCTTCGGCGCGCAGACGCTGGTGAAGGACTTCCTGGCCGGCATCTTCATGATCTTCGAGGACCAGTACGCCGTCGGCGACCTGGTCGACATGGAGAAGGCCACCGGCGTCGTCGAGGCGGTCGGCCTGCGCGTCACCCAGTTGCGCGGCGAGGACGGCACCATCTGGTACGTCCGCAACGGCGAGGTCCTCCGGGTCGGCAACCTGAGCACCCGCGACCCCTCGGCTCCGCCGACCTCCACCACCGGGGTCGGCAGCGCCGCGGAGGCGGCGGACGGCCTGATCCAGACCGAAGCACCCAGTGAGGCACCGGCCACGGAGAGTCGTAGTACGGCGGCCGATCCGGCCGCCCCGCACCGCGGTGTCGGCGGACACGAACGCGAGAGCTGACACAACGCGGGTGAGAGCGGTTGCAGCGGGCTATCGTTGATCAACTGATGGACGGTTGGCTGGCGGGAGGACTCGGGGTGGCACGACCGGCAGGTTCGGCGCGGCTGTTGCGCGGGATGAACGAGGCCGCCGCCCTGGCGTACCTGTTCGAGCGTGGGCCGCTGACCCGGACCGACTTACGAGACCTGACCGGGCTGTCGAAACCGACCGCGTCCGAGGTACTGCGCCGGCTGGAGGATGCCGGGCTGGCGATCGTCGTCGGGCACTCCAGCAGCGGCCCCGGCCCCAACGCCGCCCTGTACGCCGCGAACGCGGAAGCGGGCTACATCGCGGCCCTGTCGGTCCGCGACGTCGGCGATCTCGGGCAGCCGTCCGTCTCGGCCACCCTCACGGACCTGGCCGGCCGGACGCGCGCCACCGTCGAGAGCGACGTGGCCTTCGGCGGCGCCGACCCGGTCGACATCGTCGCGGACATCGTCACCGAGCTCTGCCGGAAGGCGAAGATCTCCCGCGACCTGCTGCTGCAGGTCCAACTCGGCGTACCGGGCTCCCCCGATCCGCGCACCGGCGACATCCGGTACGTCGATGTGCCGGGGCTGGACCGGCCCGGACTGGTGAACGAGATCCGGGACCGGCTCAAGACCGAGGTGATGGTCGACAACGACGTGAACCTCGCGGCGATCGCGGAGCGCTCGCACGGGGTCGCGGCCGAGGTGGATGCCTTCACGGTGCTCTGGCTGGCCGGCGGTTCGGGGTTCGCGATCGACCAGGGTGGCACCTTGATGCGTGGCGCCCACGGCTGCGCGGGCGAGCTCGGCTACCTCCCGGTGCCGGCCGTCGGGACCGAGGCGCGGGACTTCCAGGACCTGGTCGGCGGCGGTCCCGTCCTCGAACTCGGTGAGCGCTTCGGCTTCGCGGGCGGCACGCCGCAGGAAGTGGTCAGCGCGGCCGTCGCGGCACTCGGCGAGGACCGCGCCCAGGAATTCCTCAAGGGTCTGGCCGAGCGGGTCGCGATCGGGCTGCTCGCGGCGATCACGTTGATCGACCCGCCGCTGATCGTGCTGGCCGGCGAGGTCTCGCAGGCCGGCGGGACCGTACTGCGCGACGAGGTGGTCGACGCCCTGGCTGCCCTTTCCCCGCTCGGCACGCAGATCGAGGTCACCGGGGTCACCGGCGACGCGGTCCTGCTCGGCGCGATCAGCTCCGCGACCACCGCGGTACAGGATCGTCTGCTGGCCGGTCTCACCACTCCGCAGCAGGCGGCTGTCAGCAGCTGAAAAGCATCAAGGCGCCGAACGGATCGGCGCCTTGATGCTGCTTCGTGCGATCAGGATGCCGCGGGCGATCAGGCCGTGAAGGTGACGTCCAGGGTGATCGTCGTCCCGGCCAGCGCCTGCGAGACCGGGCAGTTCTTCTTGGCCTCTTCGGCGAACTCGGCGAACTGGTCGGCGGTCAGGCCGGGGACCTTGCCGTTCACCGACAGCTTGATGCCGGTGATGCCCTCACCCGGAACGAAGGTGACGTCGGCGGTGGTGTCGATCGCCTCCGGCGCGTTGCCGGCGCCGGCGAGTGCGTGCGAGAGCGCCATCGAGAAGCAGGTCGAGTGCGCGGCCGCGATCAGCTCTTCCGGGCTGGTCTTGCCCTCGGCCTTGTCGTTCGACCGGGCGGCCCAGGTCACGTCGAAGGAGCCCAGGTTCGACGACTCGAGGTTGACCTGACCGGCGCCCTCCAGCAGCGAACCTTCCCAGTGGGCCTTGGCGGTGCGAATTGCAGCCATGCTGTCTGTGTCTCCTCGGAGTCAGTTGCCGGACGCGTCGATCGCGCCGGGGTACTGCGGTTCGTCGGTGTTCACCATGCTGTGCGCGGCCATCACCATGTACGTCCAGATCTCCTGGTCGCGGTCCGGATCCAGCTTCAGCTCGTCCAGCGCGGCCCGCATGTGGCCCAGCCAGCGGTCCCGGGCGGCCGGCGTGACGGCGAACGGGTGGTGCCGCATCCGCAGCCGCGGGTGACCGCGCTGCTCGGAGTACGTCCGCGGGCCGCCCCAGTACTGCTCGAGGAACATCCGGAACCGTTCCTCGGCCGGACCGAGATCCTCCTCGGGGTACATCGGCCGCAGTTCCGGGTCGGCGGCGACACCGCGGTAGAACGCCGCCACCAGCCGGTGGAACGTGTCGGCCCCGCCGACGGCGTCGTAGAAGCTCATCGATTCGGTCATCGCTGTCCAGTGTCTCAAGTCGCCGAAACAGGCGGCACGAGGGCGTCCCGTTCGGCCTCGCTCAGCGGCCGCTTCGCCTGCGTCCGGCCGTCCACGGCGACGATCACCGACATCGCCCGGGCGTAGACCAACTCGGTCTCCCCACCCCGATCGACGATCCGCGAACCGAGCGTGTACGACGTCGTACCGACCGACTCGACCCACACGTCGACGTCGTACGGCGGGTGCCGGAGCAGGATCGGCCGCAGGTAGTCCACCGTCTGGCTGACCAGCACACACGGGTACGCCGCGAAGTAGTCGGCCTCGCCCACCAGGTCGGACAGGAACGCGATCCGGGCTTCCTGGAGATAGTCGAAGTACCGGACGTTGTTCACGTGGTCGTAGGAGTCGATGTCCGACCAGCGGACCAGAACCGGATACGTGAAGGTCATGAGCCCACCAGCTTCGACAGGGCCTCGCGCTCGACCGGTGTGATCCGGCGCAACCGGTTCGCGGCGAAGTCGAACGGGACCAGCCGGGTCCGCGCCTCGACGTACGTACGGCGTGGCTCCGCGTCGAGGATCTCGTAGTCGACGGTGAACGAGGCCGCCTTGATCTCGCTGATCCACAGCTCGATCCGGACCGGCTCGGGGCGGAAGACCAGCGGCGCGCGGTACTGGACCTCGTGCCGCGCGACCAGCAGGCCGGTCTCCAGGTCGTCCGCGCCCAGCTCCTTGGCCGTCCGGAAGAGGAAATCCACCCTGGCGTCCTGCAGATAGTCGACATAGCGGCCGTTGTTCACGTGACCGAGGGCGTCCATGTCACCCCAGCGGAGCGGGCAGTGATAGACGTGCCGGTTGTGGGGGCTGTCGTGATCAGCGCTGTGATCATGCACACGGCGATCATCCCATCCACGACACACCGGCGCTGAGCTGGCGTCGGTAGTGTGCATCCCGGACCCGTAGTCGGCTGATGAAGGAGCAGGGCGCAATGAGCGAGCAGCAGAGGGTGGCGATCGTGACCGGGGCAGCCCGGGGAATCGGTGCCGCTGTGGCCCAGCGGCTCGCCGCCGACGGCAACGCGGTCGCAGTGCTGGACCTGGACGAGGCGGCCTGCGCCGGCACCGTCGACGCGATCACCGCCGCGGGCGGCAAGGCGATCGCGGTCGGCTGCGACGTGAGCAAGGGCGACCAGGTCACCGCCGCGGTCGAGCGGGTCGCCGCCGAGCTGGGCGCCCCGACGATCCTGGTGAACAACGCCGGCGTACTGCGCGACAACCTGCTCTTCAAGATGACCGAGGACGACTGGGACACCGTCATGTCGGTGCACCTGCGCGGCAGCTTCCTGATGTCCAAGGCGTGCCAGGCCCACATGGTCGAGGCGTCGTACGGCCGGATCGTCTTCCTGTCCTCCACCTCGGCGCTCGGCAACCGCGGCCAGTCGAACTACGCCGCCGCGAAGGCCGGCCTGCAGGGGCTGGCCAAGACGCTGGCGATCGAGCTGGGCAAGTTCGGCGTCACCGCGAACGCGATCGCACCGGGCTTCATCGAGACCGACATGACCGCCGCCACCGCGGCCCGGGTCGGGGTCGACTTCGAGGAGTTCAAGAAGGCGACCGCGGCGAGCATCCCGGTCCAGCGCACCGGCAAGCCCGAGGACATCGCCGCCGCCGCGTCGTTCTTCTGCAGCGAGGAGGCCGGCTTCGTCTCCGGCCAGGTCCTGTACGTCGCCGGTGGACCCCGCAACTGAAGGAGTTTGCCCATGCAGACCTTCCAAGGCGTCGACGAGGTCGTCCACGCGGTCGGTACCCCGCTCGGCGAGACCGAGTGGCTGGAGATCACCCAGGAGCAGGTGAACCAGTTCGCCGAGGCGACCGGTGACCACCAGTGGATCCACGTGGATGTCGAGCGGGCCGCGAAAGGCCCGTACGGCGGGACGATCGCGCACGGCTACCTGACCCTCAGCCTGATCGCCCGGTTCGGCGCGGAGCTGTTCGACGTGTCGGGCGTCTCGGCGAAGCTGAACTACGGCGTCAACAAGGTCCGCTTCCCGGCGCCGGTCCCGGTCGGCTCCAGGATCCGCGCGGGCGCGTCCATCGCGGGCGCGCAGGAAACCCCGGCCGGCGTCCAGGTCTCGCTGCAATGGGTCATCGAACTGGAGAACTCCACCAAGCCGGCCTGCGTCGCGGAGACCGTGGTACTGCTCGTTCCCTAGGGCGTTCCTACAGCGGGCAGACCAGGACCGAGTGGGTTGCGATCCGGCGGTAGCCGAGCCACTCGTTGACGGCGAGCATCGGCGCGTTGCCGTCGTAGTTGGCGGTGTAGGCACCCCGTACGCCGGCGTCGGCGGCCCGGTGCAGCGCGGCACACTTCACCAACTTGGCCAGCCCCTGCCCGCGGTACTCCGGCATGGTCGCGGTCATCCGCGACCAGATCTTCTCCTCGTCGCCGCTGGACCGGGTGAAGCCGATCACCCGCTCGCCGTCGAGCGCGGCGAAACTCAGCTCCTTCAGCGTCGAGCGCGTGTTCCAGACCGCGCCGAGCCAATCGTCGTACGGGCGGGTGGTGATCTTGGCGTCTCCCGGTTTCGTCCGCTGAGCCACCATGTCGGCCTCGTAGACGAGCCGTGGATCCACCTCGCTCAACGGCACCACACTCACCCCGTCCGGTACTGCGGGCAGCGGCGGCGCGGCCGCGGGTTCGATCTCCGCGTAGTGCACCTGCCGGGTCTGCGCATACCCCCAGCGGGCGGCCCAGGCCGTCGAGGCCGGATCCGCGAAGATCCTCGACCTGGTCGCGCCACCGGCCCGCAACTCCGCGTGGACCGCGTCGAGCAACTCGGTGCCCAGGCCCTGGCCGCAGTAGTCCGGATGCACCATCAGCCGGTGCTCGCCGTCGAGCGGCTCGGAGCCGGCGATCAGCCCGCAGCTCGCCCAGCCGACCAGCCGCCCGGCGGAGACCGCGACGAAGCTGCCGCTCCCCGGCCGCTTCGGCGCGGTCAGGCGATGCCGCAGGTCGGCCTCGGTGTAGACGAGGTAGGGCACCAGTTCGTCGTGCAGCGCGACGGCGGCCTCGAGGTCGCCCAGCTCAGCAGGCCTGATCACCATCCGAACTCCTTCACCGAAGTTCTGGCGAAGATAACCCCTACCTGGTCCAAAGGCACCCCTGCATGAGATCGGCCGAGTCGCGGTCCGAAGTCAGCCCGGCCGCACCATGCCCGTGTGCGTGGCGACCCGCGAGTACCCGAGCCAGTCGTTGATCGCCCGCATCGGGCGGTTGTCCTCGTGGTTCACCGTGTAGGCACGGGTGATTCCCGCCGCCGCGGCGGCTCGCAGGCAGGTCGTCTTCACCACCTTCGCCAGTCCCCTGCCCCGGTACGCCGGCAGCGTGCCGGTCATATCGGTCCAGAGCCGGTCGCCGTCGGTCAGCACGTTGGTGAAGCAGGCGATCTTGCCATCGGCAACTGCCACCGTGCTGAGTTCGCGGTCGAGACTGGCCGAGTTCCAGACCTCCCGCTCGAACAGTTCGAGGGGGAGCTGGCTCCAGTCCTGCTCGCCCGGGATATCTCCGGCCGTGGCCACGAACGCGGCGTACGCGGCTTCCAGGTCGAGCGCGGCCAGGTTGGTCAGCTCGAAGCTGTCCGGTATCGCGGACGGATCCGGCACGAGCCGCGGGTCGACCTTCGCGTAATGCACGACCTCGGTGGCCTGGAACCCTTGCCGCAAGGCGAAATCCATGCCGTCGTCGGTCGCGCTCCCGACCACCCGTCGGGCGTTCTGCTTGACCAGCAGGTCATCCAGCGACTCGGCCAGCGTCGTACCGATTCCTTGCCTGCGGTGATCCGGATGCACCAGGAGGACCACGTGATACTCGCCCGGCTCCGGCGACCAGGTCGAGAGCGTGGCCGAGGCCCAGCCGACCAATCGATCGCCGGCCTCGACCGCGAAGCTACCGTGGTGCTTGTCAGCGGCACCGTCTTCCAGCGAAGTGCGCAGATCGGTCAGCCGCAGCACGCGGTACGGAAGAACCTCGCTCCTGAGCGCGAGCAGCCCTTCGGCGTCGGCCGGCGTACCGGGTCTGACCTGGGTCACAGCTTCTTCTGCAGCCCGTGCTCGGTGGCGATCCGGCGGTAGCCGAGCCAGTTGTTGATGGCAAGCATCGGGCCGTTCTCGTCGTCGTTCGAGGTGAACGCGCCGGTGATCCCGGCCGCCGCGGCCCGTCGCAGCGCCGCGGACTTGATCACCTTGGCCAGCCCACGGCCGCGGTACGCCGGGATCGTGCCGGTCATCCCCGACCAGGCCCGGTCGCCGTCCCTCTCGAGGATGGTGAAGGCGGCCACCTCGTCACCAGCCACCGCGGCGACGCCGAGTTCGTGGTTGGCTCCGGGCGAGTTCCAGATCTCCTCGAGCCACTCCTCGTAGCTGACCGCGTCCAGCGGCGAGTCGCCCGGCTCGTCCAGCGACGAGATCGAGTCGGCCAGGTACACCTGGCGCGGTTCGAGCCGATCGATCGTCACCAACTCGATGCCGTCGGGCGTGGCCGGCTGCTCGGGCAGCACCCGCGGATCGACGCCGGCGAAGTGCACCTGCCGCGAGCCGTCGTAGCCACGGCGCCGCGCGAACTCCAGCCCGTCGGGCGTGGCGCTGGTGGACACCCGGACCGCACCGATCTCCTGCAGGTGCTCGTGCAACCGATCGGACAGCGCCCGGCCGGTACCGGCTTGCCGATGGTCCGGATGCACGTAGATCGAGATGCTGCCCTTGCCCTCCTCACTGGTCCAGACGTTCAGGCCGGCCGAACCCCAGCCGACCAGCCGCCCGTCGGACTCGGCGACCAGAGCCAGGAAGCGCTCCCCCGGCGACTGCACGGTGATCATGTGCCGGGCGGCCGCGGCCGACAGCACCTTGTAGCTGAAGGTCTCCCGGCGGAGGCGGGCGACCTCGTGGGCGTCAGCGGCCACAGCCGGTCTGATCTGCATGGTCCGGACCCTAGCCAGCGACCCGGTCGGCCCGCCATGGAAATACCGGCCGTCGAGAGTTGGGACGTGATCGCAACAGCCGATGGACGCCCGTGATTCACGGGTGACCGCGCTGGGCCTTAGGGTTGCCCGGTGCCCGTGATCGCGACCACAGCGTTGACCAAGCGTTATCCGCGCGTCACGGCCCTGGACGAGCTGACTGTCGAGGTGGGGTCCGGCGTGACCGGACTGGTCGGAGCCAACGGTGCCGGCAAGTCGACCCTGCTGAAGATCTTGCTCGGACTGATCGCCCCGACCGCCGGAAGCGCCATCGTGCTGGGACACGACGTGGTCACCGGCGGCGAGGCGGTCCGAGCGCTCGTCGGCTACATGCCCGAACACGACTGCCTGCCACCCGACGTGTCCGCGACCGAGTTCGTCGTCCACCTCGGCCAGATGTCCGGCCTGCCGGCGACCGCGGCCCGCGAGCGGGCTGCCGACGTACTGCGGCATGTCGGTCTCGACGAGGCGCGCTACCGGCCGATGGGTGGCTACTCGACCGGCATGAAGCAGCGGGTGAAGCTGGCCCAGGCACTCACGCACGACCCGAAACTCGTCCTGCTCGACGAGCCGACGAACGGGCTCGACCCGGCCGGGCGCGACGAGATGCTCGCGCTGGTCCGCCGGATCGGCACCGAGTTCGGCATCCCCGTGCTGATCACCTCGCACCTGCTCGGCGAGCTGGAGCACGTCTGCGACCACATCGTCGTCCTGGACGGTGGCCGGTTGCTCCGCTCGGAGTCGAAGGCGGCGCTGACCGGCGAGACCGGAGTACTGGCTGTCGAAGTACGGGATCTCGGTGGCCGTGATCGGCTCGGGGCAGCGCTCGACCGGGCCGGTGCGCGAGCGAGGCCCGACGGTCCGCTCGTCCTGGTGGAGATCACCGGCGAGGAGACGTACGACGTGGTCCGCGACACCGTGGCCGAGCTCGGGCTCGGGCTGGTCCGGATCGAGCAGCATCGCCACCGGCTGGAAGAGGTCTTCAGTGTCTGATCAGCTGCGTCCGCCCGGCGCAGGTGTCATCCACGACATCGGTTACCGGCACTACGACGGCCCCCGGCTGGGCCGCTTCGCGATCACCCAGGCGTTGACGGTGAGCAGCCTGCGGCATGCCTACGGACTCGGCCGCTCCGGCAAGTCCAAGGTGATGCCGATCCTGCTGCTCGCGGTGATGGTCGTGCCGGTGGCGATCATGGTCGGCATCGAGAACGCGTTGCAGTTCGACAACCCGCCGCTGTCCCAGATGCGCTACATCTTCTTCCTCCAGGCCGTGATCGCGCTGTATCTGGCCTCGCAGGCGCCGCAACTGTTCTCCAGGGACCTGCGCTACGGCTCGATCGTGCTGTACCTCGCCAGGCCGCTGCGCCGCACGGACTACGCGCTGGCGAAGCTGACCGCGCTGGCGCTCGCGCTGATGGTCCTGATGGGCCTGCCGATGGTGATCCTGTACGCCGGTGCGCTGCTCGCCAAGTTCGACTTCACGCTGATGACGAAGGAGTTCCTCAGCGGCCTGGTCACCGCGCTGCTGCTGTCGATCCTGCTGGCCGCGATCGGCGGCCTGATCGCGGCCGCGACCCCTCGCCGCGGTTTCGCCGTCGCGGCGATCATCGCCGTCCTGATCGTTTCGTTCACAGCCGTCACCGTCGTCACCGCGATCCTCGATCCCGAGGGCACGCACCGCGACGTCGCTTCCCGGTACGCCAACCTGGGTTCGCCGTTCAGCCTGGTCGAGGTGTTGTCGTCCTTCGTCCTGCGCGGCGGCGGCGACTGGCTGCCGAGCACGACGCAGGGGCTGGTCTTCGCGGCGGTCTACGTCCTGCTGGTCGCCGGCTGCTGCTGGGGCGTCAACGCCCGCTACGCCAAGGTGGCCCGCGGGTGAGCGTGATCCAGATCGACCAGGTCTCCCGCTGGTACGGCAATGTGGTGGCGGTCAACGACGTCACGATGACGATCGGTCCGGGCGTCACCGGCCTGCTCGGCCCCAACGGCGCCGGCAAGTCCACGCTGATCACGATGATGGCCGGCTTCCTGCCGCCCTCGACCGGTTCCGTCACCCTCGACGACGTTCCGGTCTGGCAGAACCAGGCCGCCTACCGCCACATCGGCCTGGTCCCGGAGACCGAGGCCGTCTACGACACGCTGACCGGTGCCCAGTTCGTCCGGGCCAACGCCGAACTGCAGGGCCTGTCGAACCCAGCGGCCGCGACGACGGCGGCGATCTCGACGGTCGAGCTGACCGACGCGGCGCGGCGCCGCATCTCGACGTACTCCAAAGGGATGAAGCAGCGGATCAAGATGGCCGCGGCGCTCGTACACGAACCGTCGGTGCTGTTGCTGGACGAACCGTTCAACGGAATGGATCCACGGCAACGGCTGCACCTGATGGACCTGCTCCGCAAGATGGGCGCGGACGGCCGGACCGTGTTGTTCAGCTCGCACATCCTGGAAGAGGTGCAGCAGGTCGCCACCCACATCGAGGTGGTGATCTCCGGCCGGCACGCCGCCTCCGGTGACTACCGCGCGATCCGCACGCTGATGACGGACCGGCCGGTGCTCTACCGGCTGCGCTCCTCCGACGACCGCCGGCTGGCCTCGGCGCTGATCGGCGACCCCTGTACGTCGGGCGCCGATCTGGCCGCCGGATCGCTGCAGGTCCAGGTGGCCGACTTCGAACGGTTCAGCCGGATCGTGCCCGCGCTGGCGCGCGACCTCGGCATCCGGCTGCTCGAGGTGGCCCCGACCGACGAATCGCTCGAGAGCGTCTTCTCCTACCTCGTCGGGAGGCGCTGACGATGAATCTGACGATCGCCCGGCTGACGATGTCCACCCTGTTCGGCCACCGGCGAGGACTGCTGCTCTTCATCCTGCCGGCCGTCATGCTCGCGTTGTGCGTACTGCTGGCACTGACCGTCGACGACACGGCCGAGTTCAGTACGGCGCTGCTGCAGATGTTCGGGCTGGCGGTGATCGTCCCGCTGGTTTCGTTGCTCGCGGCAACGGGTGCGCTCGCGTCCGAGATCGACGACGGCTCGATCGTCTACCTGCTCAGCAAGCCGATCAGGCGATCCACGATCATCGTGACCAAGGCACTCGTCGCCGTCGCGGTCATCGTCGTCCTCGGCGCGGTGCCGATGGTGATCGCCGGCCTGATCCTGGACTTCGGCGATCCGCGGACCGCGCTCGCCTTCGGTGCCGGCACGCTCGTCGCCGGGATCGCCTACACCGCCATCTTCACCGCCCTGTCGGTGATGTCCGGCAACGCGGTGACGATCGGCTTGATCTACGCGCTGCTGTGGGAAGGCGTGATGGGTCAGTACGTCGGCGGCGCCAAGGCGCTCAGCGTCCAGCAGTGGTCGCTGGCGGTCGTCCAGCACCTCACCGACGCACCGCACGTGAAGTCCGACGTGAAGCTGCCGATCGCGCTGATTCTGCTGGTCGCCGTCACCCTCATCGGTATCACTCTGGCCATCGGCCGGCTGCGCTCGCTGGTCCTGTCGACAGCGGAGTAAATTCGCCCGCTCCTGCCGCGATCCTGAAGTACGCTGTCGCCATGACAGGAGTGAAAGCGGCTACGGTACTGGCAGGATTGATGGTCTCCGAGCAGCCGCGACCGGAGTTCGAGCAAGCGCTCAGCCCGTTCGCGCCACTGATCGGCAGCTGGGACCTCGACGTCTCGTGGTACGACGACGACGGTCAGGTCGTCCGGGAGACCAAGGGCGAATGGCACTTCGCCTACGCCCTCGACGGCCGTGCGGTGGCCGACATCTGGATCACCCCGAGCCGGGCCCGGCGCGAGGTCGACGGCGACGGTGAATGGGGGCTGTCGATCCGGCTGTACGACCCCGAACTGAACGCGTTCCGCTCGACCTGGATGGGCCCGAAGTACGCGCTGGTGATGACGTTCGTCGGGCACACCGGCGACAACTCCATCACTCTGGAAGCCAACGAGCCCAAGTCCGCCAAGACCCGCTGGATGTTCACCGACCTCTCCCCCACCGGCTTCAACTGGCGCAACGAGGACGAGGATGCCGACGGCAACATCATCGTCCGCCAGCGCTTCGTCGGCCGCCGCGCTCAGCTGTAGGTCGCTACCGCGGCCGATGCCAACTCGAGGAGCCGGCCGCGGAGGTCCGCCGGCTCCAGCACCTCGACATCACCACCGAAGCCCAGCAGCACACCGCACGCTGCCTCGCGAACCCGGAACCGCATGGCGACATGAGGCCACTCGTCGTCCGCCGGTACGTCGCGCGCCTGCTCACCCTTCGCCAGCATGGGCGTGGCGATCCGCCTGACCAACTCGGCCCGCTCCGGTCGCACCCTGACCACCACGTCGACTCCGGCCGGCAGACTCCGCTCCAACCCGGACCGGAGCCGCTGCCATTCCTCCTGCAGATCAAGGCCTTCCGGCCGTTCGCTTGGCTGGTCCAGTACGTCGACCTGCTCGATCCGCGACACCCTGTACATCCGGGAGACCCCGCGATGCGCGGCGATGAGATACCACCGGCCCGCCTGCTCCACGAGCCCCCAGGGGTCGACGGTACGGCGTACTGGGCGTCCTGCTGTCGCCGAGGCATACCTGACGCGTACGCGCCGACGGGTCACCACCGCCTGACGTAGTACGGGCAGTGCGCCGGTGTCCTCGGCCTCTGCGAACCAGCGGCGCCGGTCGACCACGATCGCTCCCGACAGCGCTTCGGCGTCGTCCTGCAGTTGCAGTGGAAGGGTCGACGACAGCTTGCCCATCGCGGACTGCAGCGCGTCCCGCAGGCCCAGCTCCTCCGACAGGGATGCGCGGCCGGACCACGCGAACAGCGCCTGTGCCTCGCGCGGAGTCAGGCCGCTCACGTCAGCCCTGTAGCCGGGCAGCAGAACGCAACCGCCGTTGCGGCCGCGCTCGGTGTAGACGGGCACGCCTGCTGCCGACAGCGCCTCCATGTCGCGCATCACCGTGCGCCGCGACACCTCGAGCCGCTCAGCGAGCTCGCGCGCGCTCAGCCGCGGGTGCTGTTGCAGCAGCAGGATGATCTGCAACAGGCGATCGGCTCTCATGACTTCGAATATAAGACAGAAGATGTCCCATATCTGCCGCCAGAGTGGTACTCACACCAACTACTGGAGGAATCGTGACGGACCCACGCCCGATGCTCGCGCTCGCCCTGGACCAGACCCAGGCGATGATCGACACCGTCGGAGCCGACGACCTGGACCGGCCGACGCCGTGCCCGGAGTACGACGTACGCACACTGCTCGGCCATCTCGTCACGGTCGTCGGCCGGATCAACCTCGCGCTGACCGGCGGCGACCCGCTGACCATCCCGACCGTGACGCCCGGCATCACGGACTTCGCGGGCGCCTGGAAAGAACGTCGTGCGGTTCTCGACGACACCTTGTCCGACCCGGCTGTGCTCGCGGTGACCTGCAAGTTGCCGTGGGGGACGCTGCCGGGAGCAGCGGCGATCGCTGCCTACGTGGGTGAGCTCACCACTCACTCGTGGGACATCGCGAAGGCGACCGGGCGCACTGACCTGCTCGACGAGTCGCTGGCGGAGTACTGCCTGCCCCTGGTGCAGCAGTTCATCCCGGCCGAGCCACGGGGTGGGCACGTGCCGTTCGGGCCCGTGGTGGAGGTGGCGGACGACGCACCGGCGTACGACCGGCTGGTCGCCTGGGAAGGCCGCAAGCCGTAGTACTGGCTCGGCCCGGCTGGTTTGTCCGGCCGGGCCGGGGGTCAGCCGACGATGCCGCCGTTGAGGGTGAGGCCGCCGTCGATGGTGATGGTCTGGCCGGTGATCCAGGAGGCCTCGTCGGACAGCAGGAACCAGACGAGCGAGGCGACGTCCTCGGGACGGCCGAGCCGCTTCATCGGGTACGCCTTGGCGACCTTGTCCTCACGGCCCTCGTACAGCGCGCCGGCGAACTTGGTCTTCACCACCGCGGGTGCGACCGCGTTGACCCGGATCACCGGCGCCAACTCGACGGCCAGTTCGCTCGTCACTCGCGACAGCATCGCCTTGGTCGCGCCGTACCAGCCGATACCGGGTGACGGCGACAGGCCGGCCACCGACGACACGTTCACCACAGCGCCGCCGTGCACGCCCATCCAGGCGTCCCGGCAGGCCTTCACCCAGGCGATGGTCGCCAGCACATTCGTGTCGACCATCTTGGTCGCCACGGCGTGGTCCACGTCCAGTAGGGAGCCGTAGATCGGGTTGATGCCGGTGTTGTTCACCAGCAGATCCACCGACCCGTACGTCGCCACCGCGGCGGCCACGACGCTCGCACGATGCTCCGGGTCAGCCGCCTTCCCCGCGACGGCCAGTGCGTTCTCCCGGCCGCCGAGGGACTCCACTGCCTGGTCCAGCGTCTCCTGCGTGCGCCCGGTGATCACGACGCGGGCACCGTCGGCAACGAGGCGCTGCGCGATCGCCAGTCCGATACCGCGCGAGGCGCCGGTGACGATCGCCGTACGGTCCTTGAGGCTCATCAGCTGAGGCGCTCGAGGATGACAGCCATACCCTGGCCGCCGCCGACGCACATGGTCTCCAGGCCGAACTGCTTGTCCTCGAACTGCAGCCCGTTGACCAGTGTGGTCATGATCCGCGCGCCGGTGGAGCCGAACGGGTGGCCGAGCGCGATCGCACCGCCGTGCACGTTCAGCCGGTCCTCCTCGATGCCGAGCTCGCGCGCCGAGCCGATCACCTGCACGGCGAAGGCCTCGTTGATCTCGACCAGGTCGATGTCGCCGATGCTCATCCCGGCCCGCGCCAGCGCCTGCTTGGTCGCCTCGACCGGACCGAGGCCCATGATCTCCGGCGACAGGCCACTCACGCCGGTGGAAACGATCCGGGCCAGCGGGGTGAGGCCGAGCTCGCGGGCCTTGGTGTCGCTCATGATCACTACGGCCGCGGCGCCGTCGTTCAACGGGCAGCAGTTGCCGGCCGTGACAGTTCCGTCGGGGCGGAACACCGGCTGCAGCTGGCTCACCTTCTCCAGCGTCGTACCGGCTCGCGGGCCGTCGTCCTTCGTGACGACCGTGCCGTCGGGCAGCGTCACCGGGGTGATCTCGCGCTCGAAGAAGCCGTTGCCGATCGCCTTCTCGGCCAGGTTCTGCGACCGTACGCCGAACGCGTCCTGGTCGGCGCGGCTGATTCCCTTCAGCGTCGCCACGTTCTCCGCGGTCTGGCCCATCGAGATGTAGATGTCCGGGATCAGGCCGTCCTCGCGCGGGTCGTGCCAGGTCTCGTTGGTCTCGGCGTACTTCTCGGTGCGCTGGACCGCGTCGGCGAACTCCTGGTTGAACGAGCTCGGGTCGCCGACTCCCGCGGACCCGAAGTTCTTGTACCGCGAGACGCACTCGACGCCGGCGCTGACGAAGATGTCGCCCTCACCGGACTTGATCGCGTGGAAGGCCATCCGCGCGGTCTGCGTCGACGACGCGCAGAACCGGTTGATCGTGGTCGCCGGGGTGTTGTCCCAGCCGAGCTGTACGGCGATCCGGCGGGCCATGTTGCCGCCGTGCTCGTCGTGCGGCTCCGCGCAGCCGACCATCAGGTCCTCGATCTGGTCCCCGGTCAGGCCCACCTTGTCGACGGCCGCCTTGATCAGCTGGACGGCCAGGTCGTCCGGGCGGATGTCCTTCAGCGAACCCTTGCCGGCCCGGCCGATCGGCGACCGCGCGGTGGAGACGATGACTGCTTCGGGCATGACTTTGGCCTTCTTTCTCAGGGATTCCGCCGATGGAGGACGAGTTCTTGCTAGAGCCCGAGGTCTCTTCCGATCAGCTCTTTCATGATCTCGTTGCTACCGGCCCAGATCTTCGTCACCCGGGCATCGCGCCACGCACGGGCCACGCGGTACTCGTTCATGTAGCCGTAGCCGCCGTGCAACTGGACGCACGCGTCCAGGATCTCGTTCTGGATCTGCGCGCTCCACCACTTCGCCTTGGCCGCGTCGACCGCGGACAGCCGATCCTCGTCGTGCGCCACGATCGCGTTGTCGACGTACGCCTGGGTGACCTCGGCCTTGGTGACCAGTTCGGCGAGCACGAACTTGTTGTACTGGAACGAGCCGACCGGCTGGCCGAAGGCCTTGCGCTGCTTCACGTACTCGATCGTCTCGTCGAGGATCTGGGTGGCGTGCGCGATGTTCGACACCGCCGCGCCGACCCGCTCCTGGGCGAGGCGCTCCATCATGTGGATGAAGCCGCGGTCGACCTCGCCGATCACGTTCTCGTCGGGGACGAAGACGTCCTCGAAGAACAACTCCGACGTACCGGACTCGGTCTGGCCGACCTTGTCCAGCTTGCGGCCGCGGGCGAAGCCCTCCATCCCCTCCTCGATCGCGAACAAGGTGATGCCCTTGGCGCCCTTGCCCGGGTCGGTCCGGGCGGCGGTGATGGTCAGGTCGGCCATGTCGCCGTTGGTGATGAAGGTCTTCGACCCGTTCACCACCCAGCCGCCGTCGGCCTTCTTCGCGGTCGTCTTCAGCGCGGCCAGGTCGGACCCGCCGGACGGCTCGGTCATCCCGATCGCGGCGATCAGCTCACCGGAGCAGAACTTCGGCAGCCAGCGCTGCTTCTGCTCCTCGGTGCCCAGATCCACCAGGTACGGCGCGGCGCAGTCGAAGTGGATGCCGAAGCAGCTCGACAGCGAGGCGGAGACCTTGGAGACCTCCTCGGCGAACACCGCGTTGAACCGGTAGTCCCCGACCGACGAACCGCCGTACTCCTCCGGTACGTCGAGGCCGAGGAAGCCCTGCTTGCCGGCTTCCAGCCAGGCGGCGCGCTCGATCGTCTTCTCCTCGAGGAACTTCTCCATCCGCGGCACCAGCGACCGGTCGGCGTACTCCTTCGCACTGGCTCGGAAGGCGTGGTGATCCTCGCCGAAGATGATGCGGTCCATCGTTGGGGCCTCCCGATCTCAGTGCTGGCGCTGTGCTGGCTTTTTCCGTGGTCACTAAGCGCTTGCTTAGCTTTACCAATCTAGGGCAGGGTGTCAACGTGTCCGCAGTCACCAGTCCCCTCGTCTGGGAGCATGTCCAGCCCCCCGCCGCCCGGCGGCTCCTCACCGGCGCCATCGACGCCTTCGCCGAACGCGGCTTCCAGGCGACCACCACCCGCGACATCGCCTCCCGAGCCGGCATGAGCCCCGCCGCCCTCTACGTCCACTACCCCTCCAAAGAACGCCTCCTCTTCGAAATAAGCCTCTACGGCCACCAAGCAGCCCTCGAAATCCTGACGAAGGCCGACTCAGGCGCGGCGCCGGCTGATCGGCTGCGGGCGATGGTCTCGGCGTTTACTGCTTGGCATGCGGAGCATCACACGATTGCCCGGGTAGTGCAGTACGAGTTGGCGGCGCTGAGTCCTGAGCATTTCGCGGAGGTGGCGACGATTCGGCGGGCGATCTCGGCGATGATCGAGCAGGTGCTGGCCGACGGTGTGGCCGATGGGTCGTTCGCGGTGGACGACCTGCACGGTACGACGCTTGCGGTGCTCTCGCTGTCGATCGACGTGGCCCGCTGGTACTCACCGTCCCGCCAGGATCCGGCCGAGCTCGGCGCACTGTACGCCGACCTGGCGCTTCGGATGGTGCAGGCCTAGAAAAAGCCGAAGGCCCCGCGCTTCCCAGATTCGGGAGGCTCGGGGCCTTTCAGTTCACCGCGAGACTCGGCTCAGCGGCGTACCGGCGTACGGAAGATCAGGCCTGCAGGGCAGCCTGGACGTCGAGGTGGATGTCGACCTTGTCACCGATCAGCAGCTTGCCACCCTCGAGCGGCACGTTGAAGTCGATGCCCCAGTCCTTGCGGCTGATCGAGCTGGAGGCCTCGAAGCCGATGATGGTCTGGCCGTAGGCGTTCTGCTCGACGCCGAGGAACTCGACGGCGAACTCGATCGGCTTGGTGACGTCCTTGATGGTCAGGTCGCCGGCGAGGATGTAGTCGTCACCCTCGGGCTTGAAGGCGGTGCTGACGAACGTCATCTTCGGGCTGTTCTCGGCGTCGAAGAAGTCACCGGACTTCAGGTGCCCGTCGCGCTGCGCGTTGCGGGTGTGCACGGAGCCCAGCTCGACGCTCACGTTGGCGGTCGACTCCTCCAGCGAGTCCTTGACGACGATCTCGCCGCTGAACTCCTGGAAGGTGCCACGGACCTTGGTCATCAGGTGACGAACGGTGAAGCCGATCTCGCTGTGTGCAACGTCCAGCGCGTACGTGCCGGTCACCAGGCCGGGGATGGTGTTGGTGGCGGTCGCGGTCTCGCTCATTACTGGTTCCTCTCAAGGGGGCAATGTCTGGTCGGGGGCGACGCAGCATCGGAGATGTTAAAATTTCAACGATTGCTACGACAGTAGACAGTAACGGTTTAAAAGTCAACTACATTCCCGGTACACTGGTGCCGTGACGATGACGACTGGGACCCGGTGGCTGAACTCCGAACAGCAGGTGGCGTGGCGCGCGTACCTGCTGGGCACTGCGCGCCTGATGGCCAAGCTCGATGACGACCTGCGCCAGTTCGGCCTGGGCATCAACGACTACGAGATCCTGGTCCGACTGTCCGAGGCACCCGACCGGCGGCTGCGGATGGCCGAGCTCGCCGACCGGCTGCACCAGAGCCGCTCCCGCCTGACCCACACCGTCGGCCGGCTCGAAGCCGCCGAACTGGTCCGCCGGACGTCCTGCAAAAGCGACAAGCGAGGCGTCTGGGCCGAGCTCACCGACGCCGGCATGTCGCTGCTGGAGCAGGCCGCGCCGTACCACGTGGAGGGCGTCCGCGAGAATCTCGTCGACCTGGCCTCGCCGGACGACTTCGCCGCGGTCGGCCGGGTCTTCGACGCCGTCTCGGAACACATCGGCCAGCGTTGAGCTTGTCCGAAGCCCTGGTGGCGGCGGGATCCCTCGTCGTCTTCCAGGGTGACTCGATCACGCACGGCGGACGCGGACCTTCGGAGGACCCCAACCACATCCTCGGGCATTCGTACCCGTTCCTGATCGCCGCCGAAGCGGCCGCGCGCTACCCCGAGCGCGGCTGGCAGTTCGTGAACCGTGGCGTCAGCGGTGACACAATCGCGGATCTCTCCGCTCGCTGGCAGCCGGATGCGCTCCACCACCGGCCCGATGTCCTGAGCATCTTGGTCGGCGTGAATGACGTCGGCGAAGTGATGGACGGGAAATCGGACGACAGTTCCGGGGTCGCCTTCCGGTCGGCGTACGGGGCTTTGCTGGAGCGGACTCGCGAAGCACTGCCGTCTGTACGCCTGGTGCTCGGCGAGCCGTTCTACCTGCCGACCAGCCCGCGGCCCGAAGTACGAGAGACCTGGGCCGCACTCGTCACGACGTACGCCGGTATCGTGCGCGAGCTGGCCGCCAGCTACTCCGCAACCTTCGTGCCCTTCCAGCAGGCCCTGGATGCCGCCGCCAAGCGCGCTCCTGCTGAGCACTGGATCTGGGACGGTATCCACCCGACGTACGCCGGCCAGCGCATCCTCGCCGACGCCTGGATCGCCGCGGTCTCCAGCTAACTCCGGCTGGCTCGGGTCAGCGCGGATTGGCGCGGGCTGCCGCGGTCTCCGGCTAGCTCGGGTTGGCCCGGGCTGCCTCGGAGTGGCTCGGGCCGGTGATCTCGAAGGCGGCCTCGTCGCGGTCGGCGCCGCGGAAGGCCAGCATCTTGTCGCGCATCCGGCGCTTCACCGGGGACACGTGATTGACCAGGCGCATCGAGGTCCGCATCCCCGCCAGCACGACCCGGCCGATCAGGGGCTTGTGGATCGGGTCGTTCGCGCTCATCTGCTCGCGCGACTTGAGCACCGCGTCGAACCCGTACTCGATCATCTTCGCCTCGTACTCACCGACAGCCGCGACCAGCCCGGTACGCCCGTCCCGCACGTCGATCAGCTTGCGGCACAGCAGCAGAGCATCCCGCAGCGCCGTGTTCGCACCGACGCCGCGACCCGGCGTCATGGTGTGAATGGCGTCGCCCAGCAGCGTCACATTGCTGCTCGGCCACGGGTCCAGCGGCACCGAGGTCCAGATGTTCACCGGGAAGCAGGTGCCCACATCGGTCAGCTCCATCAGGCGGCGCAGGTTCGGGTGCCAGCCGGGGGTGAGCTGGAGCGCCAGGTCGACCAACTCCTGACCGCGAAGGTCCATCACGTTGGCCGGGAACTTGTCCGCAGCCGCCGACAGTCCCCAGTTGATGTAGTCGCGGGTGTTGTCGAACTGCAGCCCCGGCCATTGCCGGATCAGCTCCTCGGTGTTGCCGCCGATCCCCTGCTTGACCTTGCCGTCGTGGTCCCACTGGAACTCCATCACGTGAATGATGCAGGACAGCCCGAGCGGGGCGAACACCATCGAGATGCCCTCGAACACCTTCGGCGGAACGAGCTTGCCGCTCTCCTCGGTGAGCGGGAGCTTGCCGGCGATCGCGATGATCCCGGTCTCCTCGGTCTTCGCCTGCGGCAGGTACTGCCGGCGTACGCGCGAGCCCGATCCGTCCGCCGCCACCAGCAGGTCCCCGGTCGCCTCGGACCCGTCCGCGAAGTACGCCGTGACGCTGTCGCCGTGCTGCTCGAAGCGGACGAACTCCTTGCCGAACTCGACGACGTCCTCCAGGCCGGTCAGCAGCACCTGGCGCAGCGTCATCCGGCTGATCGACTTCTCGCTCTCCACCGGGTCGGTCGAGGCCGGGATCTCCAGCGAGAGCACCTCCTTGAGGTCCTCGGTCAGCATGTTGAAGTACTTCGGGTCGCGGGCCTTGGTGGCCACGAACGTGTCGTACAGGTCGCTGGGCAGCAACGCCTTCAGCGCCCGGCTGCCGTCGGGGTCGATGCCCACCCGGTAGCCGTGCAGCCCGTCGGTTCGCAGTACGTCGCGCTCGAACACGGTCACGCCGATGCCGGCCCGCTTGAGGCCGTGCGCCAGCGCGAGTCCGCCGGTCCCGCCGCCGATCACCAGCACCTTCATCCCGCTCAACTCCTCTAAGATCAGTTCTCTCGGTTCTTCAAGTATCTCGGTAATCCGAGTATCTTGGAGATCCGAGAGAAATGCAAGCCTGGATTCGAGGAGGTCGTGATGAGCACCCGAGAAGAACTCACCGCTGAGCTGCAGGAGCGGATGGTTCGCTTCATCGCGGAGGTGATCCTGTTCAACCACGCTGTCTCGGCCAAGCTCGGCCTGGGCGCGAGCGACTCCCAGTTCATGACGCTGCTGCAGTCACACGGTCCACTCACGCCGCGGCAGCTCTCCGAGTACACGAACCTCACCTCGGGCACCGTCACCGGTGTGATCGACCGCCTGGAGTCCTTCGGCCTCATCACCCGGGAACCCGACCCCCACGACCGCCGCAAAGTCCTCGTCACGCCGTCCTTCGAGGCCATCCAGGACAAGCTCGCTCCCCTCTACGAGGAGCAGGGCCGCCGTCTGCAAGCCGTTCTGGCGGCCCGCTCGGACCACGACCTCCGGGTCATCGCAGACTTCCTCGCCGACGCCATCGCCAACGCCGAGCCCGCCTCCTGAACCCGCGCGGCTACTTCCGGGGAAGCTGAGCCGGAGGCGCGAAGGCGGCCAGGAGTGTGGCGCTGATGTACCCGGCGGCCTTGTCCTGCGTCAAGCGGCCCGCGTTGATCTCGTCGGCCGCGCCGTGCATCACGCTGTGCATGACGCCTACCAGCCAGGTGGTCGGAAGGTCGACGCGGAACACTCCTTCGTCGCGGCCGCGCTCCACGAGGCGCTCGATCCGCTCGACCGGTCCGGCGTGCAGCTCACGGATCCTGCCGGGCGGAAGGACGTCCTGAGCTGCGATCAGCAGCAACCGCGACTGGCTCACCAACTGCCAACTGGAGACGATCAGGCGAGCGAGTGCTTCTCGCGGGTCGCCTTCCAGGTCCACTGCATCCAGGCCCGCGTGCCCCTCCTCGACGGCACGCCTCAGCGCCGCGTCGACAAGGTCCGCACGGTTGGGGAAATGGCCGTAGACAGTCACCCGCCCGACGCCGGCCGCTTTGGCGATCTCGCTGACGCTGGCGTCCGGATTCCGGCTCAAACAGCGGACCGCGGCATCGAGGATCGCCTCGATACTGCGCTGCGCGTCGGCTCGTTTCGCCGGCGTCTTCTCGCGCGTCGCGGCCACCCGACCTCCTCTTGTCGAACACCAGTGTACGAGTTACTGTAGCGCAGATAACTCATACACTGCTGTACGAATTGGAGGTGTCGCCGTGTCCGAACGAACCGTCGCCGAGACCGGCCCCGTGGCTGCCGATCCCCGGCGTTGGCGCATGCTCGCCATGCTGGGGGTCGCGCAGTTCATGCTGATCCTGGACGTCACCGTCGTCGCGATCGCGCTGCCGCACATCGGTGCCGACCTCGGCCTGGCGCGCGACACGTTGACGTGGGTCGTGAGCGCTTACACCTTGATGTTCGGTGGGCTGATGCTGCTCGGCGGCCGGACGGCCGACTTGTTCGGCGCTCGCCGGGTCGTGCTCACCGGCCTGCTCCTCTTCACGGCCGCCTCCTTGGTCACCGGCATCGCCGGCAATGCCCCGACCATGATCGGCGGGCGGGTCGCCCAGGGCATCGGTGCCGCGATGCTGTCTCCGGCCGCGCTGTCGATGGTGACCAAGACCTTCCACGGCCCCGAGCGCAACAAGGCTCTCGGCATCTGGTCGGCTCTCGGCGGTGGCGGCTCGGCGATCGGCGTACTCCTCGGCGGGCTGTTGACCGCGGGACCTGGCTGGCAGTGGGTCTTCTACATCAACGTGCCGATCGGCATCGCGGTCTTCATTGCGCTGAGCCGAACTCTGCCGGCCGATCTGCCCACCGGACCGCGAGCACGCCTGGACGTGCCGGGAGCGTTGCTGGTCACCGCGGGCACCGGTACGGCCATCTATGCGCTGATCAACGCCGGTGACCGAGGCTGGCTCAGCGGCAGAACGCTCGGGACGCTAGGCCTGGCAATCCTGCTGTACGCCGTATTCGCCGTGGTGCAGCGCGCTGTGAAGTCGCCGCTGATGGATCTGCGGATCCTGACCCGCCGGCCGGTCGCCTCGGGGACGTTCCTGATCCTGGTGGCGACGGCGTTGATGATCGCCATGTTCTTCCTCGGCTCGTTCTACCTCCAGCACCACGAGGGCTACGGCGCCCTGCGCACCGGACTGCTGTTCTTGCCGGTCGCAGTGGCGACAATCATCGGGGCCCAGCTGGGAGGACACCTCATCGCAGTCGCAGGCGCTCGCGCGGTCGCCGTGAGCGGGCTGCTGATCACCGCCGCCGGCACTGCGATCGCGGCGCTCTGGATCGGCCCGGTCATGGTGGTGGTCGGTATCGGTGTCGGCACGGCTGGAGTTGGTGCGGCGTTCGTCGCCTCGTCGACCACCGCCCTGGCCCAGGTCGGGCACCACGAGGCCGGCACAGCGTCGGGCCTGCTCAGCACGTTCCACGAGTTCGGCGCCGCACTCGGCGTCGCCACAGTCTCCAGCATCGCCGCCCCAAGCATCGCCGGAACCAGCACCAACGGCTTCACCCACGCCTTCACCGCCGCCACCATCACAGCCGCTGCGGCCGCCCTACTAGCAATCCTGATCGTCCCCACCATCAAGCCCCCACCCGGCTCCCCCACCCACACCCACTAACCCCACCGACGGGCGGCCGAACCCACTCCTTAACCCACACCGCCACCCCATCACCGACACCACCACCGCCGAGGCGCCCCAGCCGTCGTCGGTGGTGGTCGAACCGCAGCAGCTTCGCCCGACACCGCCACCATTTCGGCCGACGCAGCCCGACTCCCCAACCCACGCTTACTGGCGCCGGTAGCGAGGCTTCGCCCACACCGCCCCTCCCCGCGACACCATCGCCCGTTTGCACACACCGCCGCCCGACTCCCCCACCCGGGCCCACTGACACCACCTATTGGGCTTCGCCCACACCGCCACCCCTTCGCCCGCGCCGGCACCCCTTCGCCCAACACCGTCGCCCAGCTTCCCCGCCCACGCTGACCGACCCCAGCCGGCGGCTTCGCCGACACCGCCACCCCTTCGCCGGCACCCTCTGCCCCACACCGCGGCCCCAAATGCCCACACCTCACCGCCATCGCCCGAGCCCGCCCCACGGATGCCGCTCGGATGGGGTTGCTCACCCTCGATATGCGAAACCCCCGCACAGGTTGCTGTTCGGGGGTTTCGTGGGTGTCTTCGTACGACGAACCGCGGGTGGTGCCGTGGGTGCGAACGATGTAGGGCAGCTCGGTGGGAGCCGAGTGAATCAGTCGCGGGTGAGTTTGCGGTAGGTGACTCGGTGCGGGCGGGCGGCTTCCGCACCCAGGCGCTCGACCTTGTTCGCCTCGTAGGCGGCGAAGTTGCCTTCGAACCAGAACCACTTGGACGGGTCCTCGTCGGTGCCTTCCCAGGCGAGGATGTGGGTCGCGACGCGGTCCAGGAACCACCGGTCGTGGGAGATCACCACGGCACAGCCCGGGAACTCGAGCAGCGCGTCCTCGAGCGACTGCAGCGTTTCGACGTCCAGGTCGTTGGTCGGCTCGTCGAGCAGCAGCAGGTTGCCGCCCATCTTCAGCGTGAGCGCCAGGTTCAGCCGGTTCCGCTCACCACCGGACAGGACGCCGGTCGGCTTCTGCTGGTCCGGGCCCTTGAACCCGAACGACGCCACATACGCCCGGCTTGGCATCTCGAAGTTGGCGACCTTGATGTAGTCGAGCTCGTCCGATACCTGCTGCCAGACCGTCTTCTTGGGATCCAGGCCGCCGCGCGACTGGTCGACGTACGAGATCCGGACCGTCTCGCCCAGCTTCAGCGAACCGGCGTCCGGGGTCTCCTCACCGACGATCATCCGGAACAGCGTCGACTTGCCGACACCGTTCGGACCGACGATGCCGACGATGCCTGCGCGGGGCAGCGAGAAGCTCAGGCTGTCGATCAGCTTGCGGTCGCCGAAGCCCTTCTCCAGCTTGCTGACCTCGAGCACCGTGCTGCCCAGCCGGGGACCGGCCGGGATGTTGATCTCGTCGATGTCCAGCTTCTTGGACCGCTCGGCCTCGGCGGCGAGCTCCTCGTACCGGGCCAGCCGGGACTTGCTCTTGGTCTGCCGCGCCTTCGCGTTCGACCGGACCCACTCGAGCTCGCGCTCCAGGATCTTCTGCCGCTTCGCGTCCTTCTGGCCTTCGACCACGAGTCGCTGCTGCTTGGTCTCCAGGTACTTCGAGTAGTTGCCCTCGTACCCGTAGGTCTTGCCGCGGTCCATTTCCAGGATCCACTCGGCGACGTTGTCCAGGAAGTACCGGTCGTGGGTGATCGCCAGGACGGCACCCGGGTACTTCTGCAGGTGCTGCTCGAGCCACAGCACCGACTCGGCGTCGAGGTGGTTGGTGGGCTCGTCGAGCAGCAGCAGATCGGGCTGCTGCAGCAGCAGCTTGCACAGTGCCACCCGGCGGCGCTCGCCACCGGACAGGTTGTCCACGATCGCGTCGGCCGGCGGGCAGCGCAGCGCGTCCATCGCCTGCTCCAGTTGCGCGTCCACGTCCCACGCGTTGCGATGATCGAGCTCGGTCTGCAGGTCACCCATCTCGGCGAGCAGCGAGTCGTAGTCCGCGTCCGGGTCGGCGAGCTCGGCGGAGATCTCGTTGAAGCGGTCCAGCTTCGCCTTGGTGTCGCCGACGCCTTCCTCGACGTTCTCCAGCACCGTCTTGCCCTCGGTCAGCGGCGGCTCCTGCAGCAGGATCCCCACCGTCGCACCTTCGGCCAGCCGCCCCTCACCGTTGGAGGGCTGGTCCAGCCCGGCCATGATCTTGAACAGCGAGGACTTGCCGGTACCGTTCGGCCCGACCACGCCGATCTTCGCCCCGGTCAGGAAGTTCAGCGTGACGTTGTCGAGAACGACCTTGTCGCCGTGCGCTTTCCGGACGTTGCGAAGGGTGTAGATGAATTCCGCCATACCCCAGAGCCTATGTGCACACCCCCGCCCAAACCCAACCGGCGTCACCCGCGGGATCAGGCGAGGTACGTGCGCCGTCGCCGGACGCGACCCCGCACGCAATGCCAACCTGCTTCCGCTTGAGGTGCACCCGCGGCCGGCGACCGCATACGGCGCACAAGTCTCCTGAACCTGGAGCGGCGCGACAGCCAGGTGAGGAATCGAGTGTTGGTTGCTCGCACGCCGTCGCCGGCCGCCCAGCGCCGGACGCGGGCGGACGACGGCATCGTCGGGTGGGCGACTCATGCGGCTTGGGAGTCGGGTTCGTAGGGGTCGTTGGCGTTGCCCGGGTAGAAGTCGGGGGCGCCTTCTTCGCCGGACTCGGTGGGGTCCTGGTCGAGGGAGCTGATATCGGCCGAATACGGCCGTCGTGGTGATTTGGTGAAGGCGGTGGTGCCGCGGGCCAGATCATGGCCGACCGAGAACGCGTCGATCACCGTCTTGGTCTTGGTGACTCCTTCGGCGTCGACCCATTCGGTGGTCTTCAAACGGCCGGTGACCAGGACCGGGTGGCCGCGCTGGACGGACTTGCGCACGTTCTCGGCCAGCGCCTTCCAGCACTCGACCTGGAACCAGGTGGTCGGCCGGTCGACCCAGCCGCCGACCGTCTTGTCGAAGTGCCGTGGCGTCGTACCGATCCTGAAGTTGGCCACCCCGAAGCCGCCCGACACCTCCCGGTAGCTGATCTCGCCGCCGACCCAGCCCATCACCGTCACCGTGGTCTCGTTGACGCTCATGCCGGTCACCTTCCTTTCAAGTCGCAGATTCGCTGTCACCAGAGAAGATGCACCCGACCACGCCCGCTCCGACGACCCAATCACCGACCTGGGGACACCTATTTCAGGCTTGACTTATATAAGTCAAGCCTGGCAACCTGACCGGCACAGACGCAAACCGCAGCAGAAAGGCCGACAGGTGATCGACATCCTCGAGCACATCAACGCGATCCAGCGCCAGGTGAGCAAGACCGGCGAGGAGGTGCGGGTGACGCTCCGGCGTACCTATCAAGCAGAAGTCGAGGACGTCTGGGACGCGCTGACCGACCCCGACCGGATCCGCCGCTGGTTCATGCCGATCACCGGCGAGCTGAAGGTCGGCGGCAGCTTCCAGCTGGAAGGCAACGCAGGCGGCGAAATCCTCGAGTGCGAGCCGCCGGACCGCTTCAAGGTCAGCTTCGGCGGTCCGGCCAGCCTGGTCGAGATCCGCTTGTCCCCAGGCGCGGGCGACGACACCACGGAGCTCCAGATGGACCACTCGGTGCCGGCCGACTTCGGCGGTCCCAGCGGCGCGCTGTACGTCGGCCCCGGGTGGGACGGCGCGCTGCTCGGCGTGGCCCTGTACGTCGAAGGCAAGCTCAAGGAGACCGACGACCCTCAGCAGATGGCCAACTCTCCCGAGGTCATCGAGTTCAACAAGGCGTCGATCCGTGAATGGGTGAAGGTGCTCCGAGACTCCGGCCTGGTCACTCCGGAAGAACTACGAGCCGCGGCCGAAGCCTCAGCCAACCAATTCGCGCCCGGCACTCCGGTCGACGACTACCTCTAACCGGTACTACGAACCGTCGCGCCGCTGGCCGCTTCGACCTCGGTCGCCCGAGCGACTGGTCAGCGGCGCGCGATGGCCAGTTTGTCGCGGCAGAGCGTGTAGGCCTCGAGCTCTTCGCGCGCCGGTGCAACTACGTGGCTGTCGGCAACCTTCTCCAGCTCGGCACGAAGAGCCTTCGCGACCAGCCGAGCTCTGCGATTCGCTCCGCTGCTGGCGAAGAGCCTGCACGCGACGGCCACCAGGAGGCCGAGCACCACACCACCGACGAGCATGATCGTCGCGTACGGAACGCCTTCCCACTTCGGCAGCACCAGGTCGCCCACCTGCAGGAACCCGACCAGCGCGAGCCACACAGCACCGCCGAGCGCGACCAGGAACAGCACCCACTGCAGGAACCGCGCAGCACCCCACCAACCCGGGCTGGTGTTGGCCCCGAGGTCGGTGCGAGCTACTGCCTGGTCCAATTCGTCCCCGAGCGATTCCTCGCGCCGGCGAATCGCAGTACGGACCGAGTCTGCCCATGGGCGTGACAGGCCGGACGCTGCCTTGTTGGTGATGTTGCGAACCGCTGTGTCCATCCGCGCACGCTGCACCGGTGTTGCCGCAGGCAACGAAGACCGGGCGATCGACACCTCGTTGGATGCCGTCTTGCGCGCTGCCTTGCCCTGCTGCTTGCTGCCCTGGTCCAGGTGGAGCCGACGCAGCGGGTCCGGCTTGAACCGCCCGAGCCACTTGGTGACCGGCCAACCGGTCGCTGCACGAGCCCGCTGCAGGTACGACCGGCGTACGGCCTCGACGACCACGGGGACACCGGATGCGTCGGACAGCGCCTCGACCAGCTCGGCGATGTCGGATTTGGCGATCTCCGGCGTCTTGGCGTTGCCGCACTGACTCGCCATCCGGTCGGCCACCCGGTCGACGTCGGCGGCGAGCCGCTCGCGGGCAGCACGCTTGGCGTTGACCCGCTTCACCAGCAGGGCGCGGAGGTCGTCCAGACCAGTACCGCTCACCGCGGAAGTGGCGACGATCGACGGCGACTTCAGCCCGTCCGACTTGAGCAACCGGGTCAGGTCGCTGACACAGCTCGTGCGCTGCTCGTCGGTCAGCTTGTCGGCGTGGTTCAGCGCGAACACCATCACGGACGAGTGCGACGCGAACGGCTTGATGTAGCGGTTGTGCAGGGCGGCATCCGCGTACTTCTGCGGATCGACCACCCAGACCAGTACGTCGACCAGCTCGACCAGGCGGTCCACGATCAGCCGGTGCTCCACCTCGGTGGAGTCGTGGTCCGGCAGGTCCAGCAGCACCAGGCCGTCGAGATCCTCCGACTGCGCGTCCTCCAGCGAGCTGCGGTGCGCGACCTGGTGACGCCGCGGGATCCCCAGCCAGTTCAGCAACTCACCGGCGGGCTCCTCACCCCACACGCAGGCCAGCGGCATGGAACTGGTCGGCCGGCGCGTACCGATGGCTGCCAGGTCGAGCCCGGTGAGCGCGTTGAACAGCGACGACTTGCCGGAACCCGTCGCACCGGCCAGCGCGACCACAGTGAGATCGCCGGACATCCGCAGCCGTTGGCCGGCCCGGTCCACGATCTGCGAGGCCTCGCTCAGTACTACGGGATCCAGCCGGCCCTGGCCGGCCTCCGCTGCGTCCTCGAGTGCCTCGATCTTCGTCAGGACATCGGTAGAGCCCCGCACGAGGCCCTTGACCGTATCCACAATTCCCGTCACGTGCAGTCCTCCACCGCGCGCGCGGCCTCCGTCAGTCGCCTGGGTGCGTCGGGATCGACCGGATGCTGGTCGAGCACAGCCAGGTAGCGGGCGAATTCGGCATCCATCAACGCATGCACCCTACCGTCCAGATCGGCGCGCGCCTTCGCGGCCAGGGTCCGGACCGCCTGGTCACCGAAGACGGCTTCCAGCAGCTTCTGCCCGACCACCGCGGTCCCGGCGCCGACACCGACCTCGGCGCCGCTCAGTCCCGCGGTGTGGGCGAAGATCACGATCATCAGCGCGAGGCCGAGCCCGTTGACGCCGTACGCAAGGATCCGGGCCGTGGACCGCTTGTCCGCACCCTCCTTGCGGACCAGGTCGAGCACGTAGCCCTGCCACTCCCGTACTGCGCGGCTCGCCGCGGCCGGGAACTCCTTGGACATGCGGCCCATGTCCTTGTCCCCCGCAGCGAGCAACTGACGCCCGGCAGCCAACGACTGCCACGACTCCTCGGCCCGCTCGGCTGCCGCCTCGGCATGCTCGCGCAGCAACGACTCCAGCCCGGACTCGACCGCGTCGTTGAGGTCACGCGTGGGCGGCGGCTTGCCGACCACCGCAGTACGGACCTTGTCGCGCAGGCGGCCGACGTTGGTCTGCAGACCCTTCAGCAACTCACCGGTGCCGACGAACTCCTGCCAGCGGGCAAGCACCTCGCCGCGCAGCATCGTGCCGTCCTGGGTCGCCTTCGCGATGTCCTTGACCGCACGCTCGTACGCCGTTTCCGCCGTCGCCCGCAGCTCGACAACCGTGTCCGCCTGAGCGCGCACTGCCGTCGCGAACGCCGGGGTCTTCTTCGTCATCGCGGTGACAGCGCCGTGCAGAGTACGCCGTACTACGGCCGACCGGCCCTCGGCGTCGGCAGCCAGGTCGATCAGCCAGTCCTTGATCGAGGCAACGGTCTCGGCCGGCAGCATGCCGTTGCTGTCGACAACGGTCTCCTTGATACTGAACAGCGGCGAGTCACCCAGGCCGCGCTCGAGCAGCATCTGCGCCAGGTGCCCGGTGATGTCGTCGATCGTGTCGGCCGGAGCGCGGTCGAGCACCACCGCGACCGCAGTACTGCGGTCCGACGCGCTCTGCAGGAACTCCCACGGGACAGCATCGGCGTACCGGGCCGCGGTCGTGACGAACAACCACAGGTCCGCGGCAGCGAGCAGCTGGGTGGCGAGTTCGCGGTTCGCCTCGACGACCGAGTCGATGTCCGGTGCGTCCAGAATCGCCAGGCCCTGCGGAACGGTGTCGGCGGCAACCAAACGGATCTGGCCGGGATCCTCCATCCCACCGGGCTTCTCGCCGGTGGAACGGGCCATGCCGGGCAGCACCCGGTCGCCGGTGAACCACTCGGCGTCGACCGGATTGTGAATCAGCACAGGTGAACGCGTGGTCGGCCGCAGTACGCCGGGCTCACTCACGACCTGCCCGATCAGCGAGTTCACCAGCGTCGACTTGCCCGCGCCGGTCGAACCACCGACGACAGCAAGCACCGGAGCTTCCAGCTGAACGAGCCGCGGCAGGATGTAGTCGTCCAGCTGATCCAGCATCGCCTTCTGCTGCTGGCGAGCCTCGTCAGCCCCGACCACATCAATCGGCAACTTGCTACTCGCCAGAGCCCCACGCAGACGCATCAGGGCAGTGATCAGCGCCATAGCAGCCTGCTCAGCAGCAGACTTCTCCGCCGCCGCAACTTCATCCAGTACTACGCCCTCAGCACGGTCGCCCGCATCCTCCGAGTCGCCACTCTCCGCACTCGAATCCTCCGAGACAGCGTCGCCAGCGCTCAGGTCCCCCGAGTCGCCGCTCTCCGCGCTCGAACCCTCCGGGTCAACGTTGCCGGTGCTCAGGTCCTCCGAGTCGGCGCTGTCCGCGCTCGAATCCTCCGGGTCAGCGTTCCCGGTGCTCAGGCCCTCCGAGTCGGCGTTCACGGGGTTCAGCTTCTCCGGGTCGGCGACCTCGGCACGCGGCTTCTCTGGGTCGGTGCTCTCGGCGCTGCGCTGGCCGTCTACGGCCGCCTCAGCTTCACCCTCAGGCCCCGCATCGGCACCATCCGCTTCCGCCTTCTCCGGCTCAGCCGCGGATTCAGCCTTCTCGGCATCACCCGCTACTGCGCCGCTCTCGGCGTCAGCATGATCCGCCTCGCCCTCAGCCTTGGCAGGCCCGACCTCCGCACCCTCAGCCACCGGTTCGCCGTCCCCGGAGACCTGCTCCGAGTGTTCAGCGTCGGCGTTCTCCGCGTCGCTGCCATCGGACCCTGCCTGGGCCTCGGTGCCTTCATCCACCACCCCGGCACCTTCACCGGCCGGCACGACCTGCTCGCCACCCTCGTCCACGATCCCGGCCCGCTCACCCACCGACTCGGTCTCACCGGTGGGCTCAGCCTGCTCACCCGGAGCCTCGGCCTCGGCCGCGGACTCGGCCTGCTCGTCCGGAGCGTCGGTCTCACCCGTGCGCTCGACCTGCTCAGCGGCCGGCTCGGCCCCGCCTGCGGGCTCGATCTGCTCACTGGCCGGCTCGGTCTCACCCGTCAGCTCGAACTGCTCATCCGCCGACTCGGCCTCGACCGTGCGCTCCGCCTCCTCAGCCTGCTCAGCCGGCGGCTCGGCCTCGACCGTGCGCTCCGTCTGACCAGCCGCGGGCGCGGCATCGCCTGCGGACTCGGTCTCGCCTGTGGGCTCGTTCGGCTCGCCCGTGGGCTCGGTCAGGTCAGCGGTCGGCTCGTCCTCATCGGGGTGATCGTCGGCATCCTCCGGCGAGGTGGCGGTCTTCTCGGGGCTCGTCTCGGCGGATGATCCCGGGCTCGGCTTGCTCTTCTTCAGTTCGACCGGCTTCGGGAGTCCGATGATGATGTCGCCATACTCCAGCGGGAACCCGTCCGGCGACTCTTCCGGCTCGTACACCACACCAACCGTCGGCCGGTCGTGCTCCAACTCGTCCGCCTCTTCGTCCGCAGACTCGTTGCCTTCCGCCACTACCTCGGCAGACGTCCCGCCCTCAGCGCTCGGCTCAGCGTCACCTGCCTTCTCAGCCTCAACCGCGACATCCGAATCGTCCGCCTTCACCGGCTCCGCGGCACCTTCAGCATCAGCCTTCCCGGCCTCCGCAGCAGCGTTCTCCGCATCAGACGACTCGCCTTTCGCACCGACCTCGGCACCGTCCGTTGAATCCGCATCCGAGCCGACCTCGCCCGTCACAGACCCAGCCTCGTCCGTAGCCGAATCCGCCTTGTCGCTCGCCGCGCCGGAGGTGTCCGTCACCGAGTCCGTGTCGGAGGTTGCCGACTTGACCCCGGAAGTTGCCGCCTGGGCGTGGTCCGTAGCCGCCCCGGACGAGTCCGCAGTGGACTCTGGCCGGCCGGTCGTCGACGAAGACTGGTCAGTGGCCGACCCTGGCTTGTCGCCGGCCGACTCGGAACGGTCGGTGGCCGACTCGGTGGCCGGGGTGGAGTTGGGCGAAGGTGGGGTCGCGGCCTCCGGCGTACCGGCGGGTGACGGGGTCTCTGCTGACTCGGGTGCGCCGGCGGGCGTCGTACCGGGTTTGGGTTTGCGGAGGCGGCGCCAGAAGCCCTTGCCCTTGGCATCCGATTCGGCGATCAGGTTCGCCAGTTCGTGGGCAGGCTCTGCCTGGGCCGGAACCCGCGGTTCCGAACCCTCGCCTGCTGCTGACCTGGTGTCAGCCACGGCTTCCGCCCACGAGCACAGAGTGCCCGGTCGGACAGCGCAGAAGCAAAGTCATCTTGACCCCGTTTGGCGGCTTGGACGGGTGGCGTTCACTGCGACGGTGGATACGGACCGTATCCTCCCGGCGATCCTTGCGCTCCAGGGGGTCCCTGTGGGTAACCGGATTGGGTCGAAGGGTAGCTGGGTTGCCCCGAGGGATACCCCGGCTGGGCAGGTTGATAACCAGTACCCCCCGGATATCCCCCACCCCCGGGACCAGGCCCCACCGGACCAGGCCCCACCGGACCAGGCCCCACCGGACCAGGCCCGACCGGACCGGTCCCGGGACCCATCGGAGCGGCGTACATGCCACCAGGCCCCTGCGGTACCGCCTGGGCGAACGCCGGCATCGGCGGGAACGGCACGCTCGCCCGCCGGTTGCGCAGCTCGTCCAGCAACTGCTTCTCGGTCTCCAGCGCCTCCGGCCCGATCACCTGGCGGACGATCTTGTCCCGCAGGTATGCCAGCTCGGTGGCGTTGTGCTGGAACGCCTTGGCCGCGGTCTCAGCCTGTACGCCGTACCGCTTCGCGTTCTGCCGCAGCGCCTTGCGACCCCGCAAGGTGGCGATCAGCGGCACGTCCTGCGGGATCAGCCAGCCGAACCGCACGTAGTCGTACAGCCGCGAAGCGATCATCTGCCCCTCGCGGGACCGCATCACCAGCGCGAACGCCACCATCGCGGCGAAGAGCGGGAACATCAGGATCACGTAGACGGCGATGAAGCCGCCGCCGGCCCAGCTGGCACCGGCGTTCCACAGCCCGTGTGCCAGTACGGCGGTCAGGTAGCCGACGATCGGCGCCAGGTAGCGCACCGCAGTACTGCGATGTCTGACCGCGACCCCGATGCCGATCGCGGTGAACGACGTGAAGAGCGGGTGGGCGAACGGGGTCGCCAGGCACCGCAGCAGGAACAGCAGGAACGCGCCGCGCAGGCCGGCCGCGCTGCCGGACTCCTTGGAGAGCTCGTCGAAGATGCGGCCGATATAGAGGATGTTCTCGGTGAAGGCGAAGCCGACGCCCACCATGCCGGCGTACACGAGTCCGTCGATGATCCCGTCGAACTCCTTACGGCGTACCAGCGCCAGCAGCAGGATCACGGATCCCTTGGCGAACTCCTCGACCACCGGTGCGACGAACACAGCCGACCGGTTCCCGCCACTGTGCGCCTCGTGCAGCAGGTCGGCGACCTGGGTGTTGATGAAGATGGCGGCCAGGGTGGCGATGAACGCACCCCAGCAGAACGCGAAGATGATGTACTTCGCCGGCTCCGGCTCGTACCGGTCCAGCCACAGGTACACCGCGATCACCGGTACGACCGGCACGAACGCGAACAGCAACCCCCAGGCGAACCCGCCGAGACCGGTCGCCCTGGCCACGATCCCGAAGATCAGCAGCCCCGCGACGGCGAACACCACCACGATCACGACACCGATCAGCACCCCCTGGTTACGCCGCTGACCGGGGACCGGATGTGTCCCGAGCACGTTCGGCTGCGGTTGGGGGCCACCGGGCGGGTAAGCCGGCCCCGCCGCCGCTTGTGGCGACTCGGCCGGGCCTCCTGAGGGGTAACTCATGCCCGCAGCCTAGTTGTAGAGCCCACACCGCGGCAGGACAGCCCACTCAGCGTTACCGGGATGGAACGACAGTCCACGCTTCTCACTCCCCGTGCGCGCCCCCGCGCGTGTTTCCCGATCTTTCCCGTACTACGTACGCCTACCCCACCCAACCCACCCGGTAACCCACAAGCACGATCGCCCCCGGATCTGAGAGACTCTGATCCGTGCCGCGGTCCCCCACCCGGCCATGCGCCCGTAGCTCAGCTGGATAGAGCGTCGGACTTCTAATCCGTTGGTCGCAGGTTCGAATCCTGCCGGGCGCGCCTTGGGATGTCTCAAGTCATCGGCGACAGCTGAACCTGCGTTTCGTGGGTTCAGCTGTTGTCATTTGGGGTGTCTGGTCGCGGAGGCTTCGCGGCCATCGGTCCTTGATTAATTGTTAGCTGCCTGACAGGATTGTTAGGTGGCTAACAGAATACAAACTCCTGATCTGGACGGTGCTGGGGTCTGGGCCAAGCGATATTTCCTGGCCAGCCGGGCGCTGATGGATTCGGTGCTGCGTCCCTACGATCTCGGGCACACCCAGTGGTACGTGCTGCAGTTGCTCGCCATCAACGGGCCGTTGAACCAGCGTGAGGTCACCCGCCTGCTCGAAGTGGAGCGCGCGACCCTCAGCACGATCACCGGCGTTCTCGTCCGTAAGGGGCTGATCGAACAGCTTGCCGACGATGCGGACCAGCGCCAGAAGGTCCTGCGCATCACGGCGGCCGGTACCGATCTCTGGAGCACGATCCCGGATCCGATCGAGCTGATCACCACCGTCGCCTTCGCCGGGGTCGATCCGACCGACCTGGCAACCGCCCAGCGCGTACTCAGCGAAGCCACCCAACGACTTGTCAACCACAGAACGGAGAACAAGTAACCATGACGATCCTCGTCACCGGTGGCACCGGTCTGGTCGGCTCACGTCTATTGAAGCGATTCGCCGCGAACGGTACCGACTGCCGAGCGCTCGTGCGCCCCGGAAAGACCGTACCGGAAGGAATTCAGCCGGTTGAGGGAGACATTCTGCGTCCGGAGACACTGTCCCAGGCTCTGGTCGGCGTCACGGCCGTCGTTCACCTGGCCGCCGTGTTCCGCACCACGGACGAAGCGCGGATCTGGGCGGTCAACCTGGACGGGACCCGCAACCTGATCGCCGCGACGCAAGCCATCAATCCCCAGGCCCGGTTCCTGCTGGCCAGTACCTCCAACGTCTACGGTCCAGAACTCACCCACCCTGGTCGCGAGACCGACGCCACGACGGCGACGCACGCCTACCCGGCCAGCAAGATCAAGGCCGAGGCGGAACTCCGCGCCAGCGGACTGAACTGGGTGATCCTCCGCTTCCCCTTCGTGTACGGAGACCAGGACGGTCATCTCGAAGCGGCCCCGCACCAACTGGCCGAGATGGGATGGCATCCCGCGCGCAAACTCAGCGTCATCCATCACGAGGACATCGCAACCGCGACCAATCTCGCCCTGGCCGGCGAACTGGACGGACAGACGGTCAACATCGCCGACGACTCACCCCTCACTGCCTACGAAATGGCCCAACTCGTCGGCTCGACCTACGAGTCGTCCGGCGAGGCCCTGCCCAACCCCTGGCAAGGCCACATGGATATCTCCCTCGCTCGAAGCCTCGGCTTCCGACCGAAGGTGCCCACCGCCTACCAGGCCCATCGCGACGGAAGAATCTGACCCGAACCAAACTGCACCGCGGGATTTCGGAGTGACAGGAGCCGCAGGCAACTATCAGCGTGGCTGCGATCCGCACCAAATCGCCGGCCGCGCCGGGCTAGGAGCTGAATTGGGACGCGACCGCGTCGCGGTCGATGAGGGACCAGACGTGCGCGATCCGTCCGCCCTCGAACCGGTAGAAGACGTGCTCGGCGAAGGAGACCGCCCTCCCTGTCGGTTCAAGGCCGAGGAAGGTACTCGTCGGGGTGCAGTCGAACCAGAGCCGGCAGGCCACCAGGTCACCATTAGTGGACAGCAGGTGAGCCTCGAAGCGTAGATCCGAGACCGCACGAGCATCCGCCGCGATCATGTCGGCGTACTCGGGGCGGGTCAGCAGCTTGTCGTTGTAGACGAGTTCGTCGCACACATAGCGGTCCAGTTCGTCGAACCGCCGGCCGTTCAGTGCGTCGAGGTAGGCCAGGTACGTGGACTCCAGGTTCTCGTGGGCCACGGGTTCTCCTTCCACATCATCCGGCTTGCTGGCGGCGCTCGCGGTAGACGCGGGTCTTGTGGCGGTTGCCGCAGACATTCATGTCGCACCAGCGCCCTCGACCGCTGCGCGACGTGTCGTGGAAAGCCCACCGGCAATCCGGCGCCGCGCAAAGCTTGACCCGGCTCCAGTCTCCGCGGCCCACGGTCACGACCACGGTCTCGAGGATGGTGTCGAGCCATGGCCTTCCCGACCGAGCCGCGATTCGCAGCCCACCCGAATCGTCGTGGGCGAGCTGCAGCGGATACGCCGCGAAGGCCGTCGTCGCATCGACCTCACCTGAGAGCGACTGACGCAGTGCCGTACGAAGAGCGATGGCGGCCGCCAGATCCTCCGTTCCCAACTCATCACCGGCCACGAGCAGGTCGTACTCCGCCAGCCAGTCCGCCAAGTCCCCCGGCGACGCCAGCCGCTCATCGCCGACGTGGGTCCGGCCGTGCCGGCTGAACGATCGCTGGTCGACCGTGTTGAGGAACTCGGGGATCACGTCCAATGCATCCACGACACCACTGTACACAATTACTGGTGTTGCGAATGATCGACACCACTGTTAGCTTTCAATGGTGTCGACAGAAAGGATGCAGAAGATGCCCGACCCCCAACGAGTACTCACGGTGTCCGACGCCGACCTCGACGACCTCCGCGCACGCCTGCGCGGTACGCGGTGGGCGAGGCGATGGCCGGTCGACGCCTGGAAAGCCGGTACCGACAGCGACGAGTTGCGTCGACTGGTCGACTACTGGTCCACGGCGTACGACTGGCGCGAACACGAAGCGGCGATCAACGCCCTGCCGTCCGGGTTCGCCGACGTCGGCGACACGTCCGTTCACTACCTGCGTTTCGACGCCGAGCGCCACGGAGCACTGCCGCTCCTGCTGGCCAACGGCTGGCCCAGTTCGTTCCTCGAACTGACCGGCCTTGCCGACCGGTTGTCCTCGCCCTCGCGGTACGGCGGCAGCGCGGAGAACTCTTTCACCGTTGTCATCCCGAGCCTGCCCGGGTTCGGACTGTCTCCGCAGCGGCCCACCCTCGGCAAGGCCCCGCTGACCCACGACATCTGGCACCGGCTCATGCACGACAGCCTCGGTTTCGAGCGGTACGGCGTACACGGATCCGACCTCGGTGCTGGTGAGTCCAGCTTGCTCGCACAGGCTCACCCGGAGGCAGTGGTCGGCGTACATCTCCTGGACGCCGCCGGACCGCAAAGCTACGACCCGGAAGGATTGACCGACGAAGAACGCGCTTATCTGGCAGCAGAGAAGGCCTGGTTCGACGCGGAGGGCAGCTATTCCCATCAGCAGCAGACCCGCCCGCTGACCCTCGCCCAGGGCCTGTCCGACTCCCCGTCGGGCCTGCTCGCCTGGATTCTCGAGAAGTACCGGGCGTGGAGCGACTGCGGCGGCGACCCCGCCGGCCGGTTCGGCGACGACTTCCTCCTGACCCAAGCGTCGCTGTACTGGTTCACCAACACGATCTCGACCTCGTTCCGGCCCTACTACGAGCGAAAGCACGGAATCAGGCCGAGCGTCGAACGTGTCGAGGTGCCGACCGCGATCGCGGTCTTCCCACACGACCTCGGAGGCCGGCCGCCCCGCGAGTGGGTCGAGCGGACTTACAACCTCACCCGCTACACCCCCATGCCCAGCGGAGGACACTTCGCCGCCCTCGAGGAACCGGACCTGCTCGCCGACGACCTCACCGCCTTCTTCTCCGAGCTGGCCTGACGTCCCCCTCGGTCTGCACCGTGACACCACGGACGTGCGGGCCGCGCCTGCTGGGGGCTGATGCCTTCGGTGATGGGGGCGTGGATCAGCAGGGTGTGGCGACTCCTGTGCGGGGAACTTGTACGGACTGCTTCAGGGTGCGGATGCGGTCGATCATCGACTTGGTGTCCGCGTCCTGCTCGAGTTGGGTGTACAGGGGTCGTACGGCCTGGCTGAGGGCCTGGAGGTTGGCGGGTGTCGCGGTGACGATCTTGCCGCCGCGGTTGCAGAAGGCTGCTGCGTTGGCGGCTTCTGTGGTGCGGTGGCTGAGCGCCCACTGAAGCGTCGCGGTCGCGGCGTTTCGCAAGACGGCTTGGTTCTCGGGCGACAGCCCATTGAGGGCGGCGGAGTTCGCCACCAGGGTGTTCACCTTGGTGGTGAAGGTGACGTTGGCGGCCGCGGTCCCTGGCACCGGCAAGGTGTCGGACAAGACGAAGCCGGTCTCGGCGCCGCCGAGGGTTCCGTCCCGGACGCCGGCTCCGATGGCGTCGCCCACCGGGTCGTCGGGCTTGCCGCCGAGCGCACGGATGGTGGCATCACCAAGGTCCGACTTCGCCGCGCGGATGACCTTGCCCTTGAAGGCGACCGGGGTGACCAGCGCCGGACCGAAGCTGAAGGGGTGGCGCAGGCTCTCGGGGATCAGCGCGAGACCGGTCGCCCCGTCCTTGTCCAGGCCCGCCATCAGCTCGGCGGACAGGTCCTTGCTGGTGACGATCTCGTCGGCCAGCGCATCCGAGGTCACCAGGAACGGTGCACCGAGCGCACGCAGGGACGTCACCCCTTCGGTGTCCCAGGTCCGGCTCGGGATCATGGCCAGGTCGAGTTTGCGGTCCTTCAGCATCCGTGCGACGACCTGGTCCCACTGCTGTACGTCGTGTCCCTGCGCTTCCCACACCGGATAGATCAGCAGCTTCCCGCCGGACAACGTCCTGACCTGCTCGACGAACTGTACGATCGCGAGCCCTCCCGGCCGGCTGTCGTCGTCGGCCGTTCCCAGCTTCAACGTCACCGGCGCCGACGTGTCGACAGTCTCGGTCTTCTCCGCCTTGCCACCGCACGCTGTCCCCGCAAGCACCAGCGCGGCAGCGATCGGAAGAGCCCAGTACTTGCTCATCACAGCCCCCAAGTACGTCGAGGGCTTGGCCGCACCCGGCGACACATTTCCACTGCACCGTCGATACCCTCCGGCGCCGAAAGTCCCCCAGGCCCAACGGCACTGGCCTGCACGAATACGTGCAGGCGCCTGCCGACCACACTTGCACCGGACAGCCCCGCCCGCCACCTCCCACACACCGAAACCTTCCTACGCCTGAGCACTGTTTGTGGAAGACGGCATCCGCGTCTGGTGATCGCCGGCAATTGAGCGCACAGTCGCAGCAGTACCTGGACGCAGCAGGCATCTGTCTGGCGACAGTGACGAAGGGAAAGAGAATGAGCGGACCGTTCCGCTCGAAAGCCTCAGCACTCACCGCTGTCGTGCTGCTGACCGCGCTGGCCGGCTGCGGCGGGACCAGCGAATCACCGACCACCGTCACGTCGTCGCCTGCCGCGTCGTCCAGTCCAGCCCAGTTCACCAGCCGGGCATTCTCCCTGCCCTTGACAGTCACGCTGCCCGCTTCGCTGGTACCTCAGCCGAGCGAGGACACCAAGAACTTGATCAGCTGGAACGCAGTCAGCGGGAGTGGCGGCATGAGGTTCCTGCTCCCGGTCGTGGTCTACCACCCGGACAGCACCACTCCAGCGCCACTGCCCAAGGACTACCCGGCATATCTCCGCGGGCTGGTCGACGCCGGCGGCACGCTCGCTGACGAGAGCACGACAACGGTCGGCGGTCACGCCACGATCTTGCTGACCGGCACCACCTCACGAGGACTCGACGGCACCTTGGGTTGCCCCGCGCCGACCACCCCGCGGGAAGTCTGCTTCGGCCTCCAACCCGACCTGGTCCTCCGCATCGCCGTCATCGACCTCGGCGACAGAACGCTGCTGGCCTGGGCCAGGAGCCCGCAAGGCGATTCCGGGGCACCGAAGTTCTTCACCGACTTCGAGGCCATGATCCACACCCTGAAACTCACCTGACGACGCTCCTGAGCTACGGCGTCACCACGGTCACTGTGGCGGGGCCGCCGTTGGCTGTGGGTGACGGTCGACGCAGGGAATCCCTGAACCTTGAACCCGGCCACTTCCTCCCCGCAAGGGCGCGACTTACGTTGTGCTGGCAAGTCCCCTGCGTCGAGATGGAGACTCCGATGGCGCCCAAGAGCTGGACCACACCTGTCGCCCTTGCCGCGACTGCCGCGCTTACTCTGGCGGGGCTGACAGCTCCCGTCGCCAGTGCGAAGCAGCCGACCGGCGCCACCACGGCGAAGGCGCTGGTCTTCATACCGAACCCAGTGCAGTCCAGTGGCGACCAGACGCTCACTGACCAGAAGGACTCCGCGACGGCCGTTCCCCGCGGCGAGTACTACGAGGTCACGTTGACCGACCTCGACGGCTCGGGCTACCTGCGCGGCAAGTGGGCGAACGTCCGCAGTACGACCGGCACCCCGGCGTACACCGCCAACGGGACCTATTACTACAACCGGCACGACGACCAGTTCGAGCAGGTGATGGCGTACTTCTGGGGAACCGAGGCTCAGAAGTACCTGCAGTCGCTCGGCTTCGGCAGCGAGCTGCCGCCGGTGAACGCCGAGAGCCAGGACTACAAGGTCGATCAGTACGGCGTGGACAACTCGTTCTCGTGGGACAAGCACGACACGATCACGCTGGGCAAGGGTGGCGTGGACGACGCCGAGGACGGCGAGGTGATCGTGCACGAGACCGGACATGCCGTGCACGACGCGCAGGTGGCGGGTTTCGGCGCCTCACTCGAGGCCGGCTCGATCGGCGAGGCGTGGGGCGACTACTTCTCGGTGACCGTCGGCGACTGGGTGGCGAAGAAGTACGGCGTACCAGTGAAGGCGCCGCTGGTGTGCGTGGCGGACTGGGACTCGGTTTCGTACACGTCGACGGTTCCGCACTGCCTGCGTCGCCTGGATGCCGGCAAGCACTACCCGGAGGACGTCGAAGGAGAGGTGCACGCCGACGGCGAGATCTGGTCGCAGGCACTGTTCCAGATTCGTACAGCGCTCGGCCCGACGGTTGCCGACCGCATCATTGTCGACGCACAGTTCGGCTTCGCGCCGGACACCAGCTTCGCAGCCGCGGCCCGGCACACGGTCGCGACCGCGCAGTCGATGTACGGCGCCACCCAGGCCGCCGCGGTACAGAAGGCCTTCGCCGACCGCGGCATTCTCTGAGGAGGCGCGCAGTGGCGCCGGCCTCAGCGGAGGCCGGCGCGAGGTGTTGGTGTTACATGCCGCGTTTGTAGTAGTCGCCGTAGTAGTTGCCCAGACGGTCGCGGTAGTCGCGGTCGTCGTAGTCGGACGTGTCCGGGTCGTACTCGGGGGCGTCCTTGATCTGGTCCTTGGTGCGGTCGACGTAGATCTTCTTGTCGGCGTCGTCGATCCGTTGGACGACGCCGGCGGGCAGGAGGACCTTGCGGCCGAGGATCCACGGCCCGGTGTCGACCACGATCGACGCGGCGCCGACGTCGTCCGTCGCCTTGTCGACCTTGCCGATGTCGCCGTCGGTGGCCGCGATCTTGTACCCGACGATGTTGGTGCCCTGGGTGTAGCCGGCATCCTCGCGGTAGTTCCACGGATCGAATGTGCTCATGGTGGCCTTCCTTCCACACAGGGCCGGTCCCAGTGACCGGGGTCTAGCGGTACCCCGCCGAGTCCCTGTCAATGCACGAACACCGTCGCGATCTGGTCCGCCGACTCCCACGCGGTCGATTACCGGATAGTTCACAAGTTGGCGGGCTTGGGCGTGGGGTGGTGGGTACGTCTGGGAGATGACCTCCTCGACTCAGCAGCTCGGGGCGGCCCTGGAGATCGACGGGCGGCTCACCGAGATCGAGCGCAGCGTGAACCTGCTGCTCAACACGACGCCGGTCAATGCGGCCGAGGCGTGGGTGGACTTCGAACGCGGGGATTTCGGAGCCGCTCCCACGCTCCGCCTGAGACCACTGGAATTCGACCCCGACCTGGTACGACGCGACCTCTACAACCTTGAGATCGAGAACGTCGCCGATCCAGCGCTGCACACCCTCTTCCGGGCGAAGCGCGACGAGCTGGCGCGGGTGATCACGGCGCTGGAGGATCGCGACACCTCACGCTTCGTGTACGGATCACTGCAGCTGTACGGCGAACTCGCTCCCACCCTCGTCGCCGCCGCGGAGGAGTTGCTCGAACTCATCCCGCCGCAAGCGGCGAGTACGAGCAGCGTCACAGCCGGCGCGTTCGCACAGGCGGCTCGTGAGGAGTTCGACCGGTATCGCGCTGTGTATCCAGACTTCCCGGCAGACGTCGAAGTACGCGAAGACGTCTCGGAGCTGATGGTGTCGTTCGGCCGGCTGCTCATCCCCGAGTCCGCCGCCATTAGGAAGGACCGCGTCGAACCTCTGCTGCACCACGAGGTCGGCACTCACGTCGTCACCTATCAGAACGGCGCTCGGCAACCCCTGACCCTGTTGACGATCGGCCTGCCTGGCTACGACGAGACCCAAGAGGGCCTTGCCGTGCTCGCCGAGTATCTGACCGGCGGACTGGATCCGCGGCGCCTCCGCGTGCTTGCGGCCAGGGTGGTCGCGATCGACAGATTGCTCGACGGCGCCGAGTTCCTGGAGATCTTCGAGTCGCTGCGGGCGCAGTACCGGATCCCGACCCGAACGGCCTGGTCGATCGCCACTCGCGTCGTGGTCGGCGGCGGTTCCGTGAAGGACGCGATCTACCTGCGCGGCATCACCCGCATCCTCGACATCCTCGCGGAAGGCAGCAGCCTCGACGTCCTGTTCGTCGGCAAGCTCGCGGTGGACCACATCCCCTTGATCCAGGACCTGCTCGACCGCGAGGTGCTCACTCCGCCGTGGGTGCGCCCGCGCTGGCTGGACGTTCCCGGTGCACAGGAGCGCCTCGACAGGCTGCGCGCAGGCGCGTCAGTCACGGATCTCTACGAAGGAGAGGTGGCGGCATGAGGCTCGCCTTCTTTGTCAACGACGTCGAAACCGAGATCGACGAGTACGCCACCACACGGCTGGCACGCGCCGCCGCCCAGGGCGGCCATGAGGTCTGGTACGTCGGCGTCGGTGACGTCGAACTCGGGGAGAACGAGCACCTGATGGCTCGCGCTCATGCTGCCCAACTCGCACCAGACGACACGCTGGCGACGTTCATGCTGCGGATCAAGGAGCGCCCCGCCGAACGGATCGTGATGGACGACCTCGATGCGCTGTTCCTGCGCAACGAATCGATCGACGACCTGCAGGCTCGGCCGTGGGCGAGCCCGCTGGGCGTCGTCTTCGGCCAGATGCTCAAGGAGCGCGGCGTCACGGTGGTGAACGAACCGACGTCGCTGTCCCGAGCCACCAGCAAGCTCTACCTGGAGGAGTTCCCGGAGAAGATCCGGCCCCGCTCGCTGGTGACGCGTGATCCGGAAAGCATCCAACGGTTCGCCGACGAGGTCGGCCACTGCGTGGTCAAGCCGCTGTACGGAGCCAAGGGCCGCAACGTGTTCATGGTCGAGGGCCCTGGCGAGGCGAACCTCGCGCAGATGACCGAGGCGGTACTCCAGGACGGCTACGCGGTCGTTCAGGAGTTCGTCGACGGCGGCGAGAACGGCGACGCCCGGATCTTCCTCCTCGACGGGCAACTCCTCGAGCGGGACGGAAAGACGGCCGCGTTCCGGCGGGTGCCGACCGGCAACGACCCGCGCGCCAACATCAGTGCCGGCGGACGCTCGGTCCCGCTCGAGATCGGGCCGGTGGAACGCGACATCGTCGAGGCGATGAGCGACAAACTCGTTGCCGACGGCATGTTCTTCGTCGGCATCGACGTGATCGGCGGCAAGGTGGTCGAGATCAACGCCGAGAGCCCGGGCGGCATGCAGAGCGTCGAACGGCTGTACGACATCGACGTCTGCCCGACCGTCATCGAAGCCCTGGAACGCCGGACCAAGTCAAAGCCCTGAGCCGCGGGGTCACCAGATGCCGGGAACGAGGCGGCGCCGCCTGGCGGCGTACTGCGTGTAGGCGGCGCCGAAGTTGTCGAAGAGCGCGGCCTCTTCGACGCGGATCCGCAGGACCAGGCCGATCGTGGGGAGCGTGCTGATGAACAGCAGCGACAGCCAGTTCCCGAAGGTGAGGCCGATGCCGAGGAGGACCAGGACGACACCCGTATAGCTGGGATGCCGGACCCAGCGATACGGACCGGACTGGACAACCGGCTGGCCCTCGGTCACGCGTACGTCGTACGTGAACCACCTGCCCAAGGTGACGATCGCCCAGAGCCGCAGGACTGCGCCGGCGAGGATCGTGGTGATCCCGAGGCCGAAGACGATCCAGCGGATCGCCGGGTGGTCCGGCGCGATCGTCGCGCTCCTGATGCGGATGGCACTCAGGGCGGCACCGATGAAACCGGCGGCGGCGAACAGGAGCACCAGCGGCAAGGTGCCGCGATCCAGCCCGACGTGGCTCGCCCGCGCGCGTCGCCGTCGTACGAGCGCTATCACGGACGACCCCGTCTGCAGTACGGCGAACAGCCCGACCGAGATCCCGAAGAGCAACTCGGCTCGGCTGTCGGCAAAGGGAAGGGGATCCATGAGCAACCCCTTCCCTTCGCGTGTTCAGCCGAGCATAGGGGCTAGTCGATGCTGGGCAACGCGTTCAGCGTCGCCAGTTCGGCGGGACTGAGGTGGACGGTGGCGGCGGCGAGGTTCTCGATGAGATGGGCGGGATCACCGGTGCCGGGGATCGCCAGGACGTGCGGACCGCGAGCGAGCGTCCAGGCGATCCGGATCTGGGCAGGAGTGGCGCCGCGGTCGCGGGCGATCGTCTGCACCGGGTCGGAATGCGTCAGTCCGCCCACCTCGCGGCCGGTGCCGGTCAAGGCGAAGAACGGGACGAACGCGATGCCCTGTTCACCGCAGGCGGTCAGCATCGCGTCGTTGACCCGCCCGAAGTCGACTCCGTACCTGTTCTGTACTGCGACCACGGGCGCGATCTCCTGCGCTTGCGAGAGGTGCTCCGCGCGGACGTTGGACAGGCCCAGGTGCCGGATCATGCCGGCTTCGCGGAGTTCGGCCAGTACGCCGAAGTGCTCGGCCACCGTCTCCAGGCCGGTCTGGCGCAGGTACACCAGGTCCAGGCAGTCCAGCCCGAGTTGGCGCAGGTTGTCCTCGACCAGTCCGCGCAACTGGTCCGGCCTGGCGAGTCCGGACTCGGTCGGTCCGACCTTGGTGGCGATCACCAGGTCGTTGGGGTAGGGGGCGAGCGCCTGCCGGATGGCGTCGTTGGCCCAGTTCAGGCCGGTGAAATCGCGCGGCTGCTCGAGGTGCGCGAAGGTCGGGTAGAAGGCGGCCGTGTCGATGTGGTTGACACCGAGTTCGACAGCCCGGCGGAGCAGGCCCTTGACCTGCGCCGCGTCGCCCGGCCGGCCGAGGTCGACGACCCCGCGCCCGCCGAGCCGCTTGGCCCCGAATCCGATCCTGCGAACGGTCAAATCACCCAGCCGCCAGGTGCCCGCGGTGAGTGATTTGCGCTCTTCGAATTGAGGTGATACGGTTGAGATGAGTCGTGTGCCCAATTCACTCATATGCATTCTTGCAGGGTACGCCACAGCTGCCTTTCTGGTCCAGCTTTTTCTTCGTGCACTTCTTGTGTGGAACCACTGTGCGGGCGACGGCGTTCTTTCCTGCAGGAGGTGGTTCCGATCGACGGCATCTGGTTGCTCTTCGTCAGCCTGGCCGCGGTCGCGGGCGTTCTGGCTCTGCTCGCGTGGGCGGCGGCCCGGGCCCGGCGGCGTGGGATCAGCGGCTCGATGATGGGTGTGTTCGACCAGATGTGGCACCCGGCCGCCGCCGAATCACACCTCGAGCTCCAGCTCGAAACCGAACGCAAGAAGCCGCTGCCGTCCCCCGACGACCTCTGACCCTTGCCATCGGCAACTAAGCCTGTACTGCGATCCGCTCGGCCAGCGGTTCGCTCTGCAGCACCGTTTCGCCCTGCAGCATCGTTTCGCGGCCGGCCGGGGCCGGGGCTTCAGATGCCGCCCGTTCGCCGCGGGCGAGCAGGATGAACGGCAGGACGAGCAACTGGATGCCGGCACCGAGCAGGTAGGACGGCCCGTAGCTCCACACGTCGGCGGCCTTGCCGAGAGCCGGTTGGATGACTACTCCCCCACCCGAGGCCAAAAGGTTGTCCGAGGACAGCACTGTGGCCCGCTGTGCCGACGGAATCAGACCGTTCAGGTACGCCTGCCGCACCGGCCCCGCTGCGGCGAACATGATTCCCCAGATCGCCAGCAACACCAGTGCCGCCCAGAAGTTGTGGACCAGACCCATCATCAACAGCACGGCCGCTGTGGCGACAGAGGTGATGAGCAACACCGAAGTACGGCGTCTGAACACGCGTGCGACCAGGGGTGCCGAGGCGCCACCGACGACCTGCGCTGCGGCTACCAGCGCAGCCGCAAGCCCTGCGACCGCGTAGGAGTCGCGGCTGCCGTACAACTCAAGTAGATAAGGCTGTGCGGCGTAGAAGCCGTAGCCGCTGACTCCCATGCTGAACGGCGCCGCCAGCATCAACCAGCGCACAGGCGGGTTCCGCAGACCGTGATCCAGCGACGCCCGCAGGATGCCCTGCATCTCGGAGACCACCGAGACCCGCGGTTTCGGTGCGAACCCGACGTCCCGCATCGACCGCCACGCCACCACGAAGGTGAGAGCGAGCAGCAGCGCGCGTACGGCGTACGGAACGCCCAGGCTGGTCGACTGAGCCAGTACGCCGCCGGCGATCGTGCCGCCCATCATCGCGATGCCACTCGCCATCTGGCCCTTGGCGAACGCCGACTCCAGCGAACCGCGGTACCCGGTCGCCTTCAGGCCGTCGACCAGCCACGCCTCGGTGGCGCCGCTGAAGAAGGTGAAGCCCAGCCCGAGCAGGATCGACGCACCGGCCCATGCGGCGAACGGAGCATGCATGTGCCACAGCAGCAGATAAAGCAGCGTCGAACCGAACAGCGTGGCCGTGCCGAGCAGGTACGACGCCCGCCTGCCGACCGTGTCGGCCACGACCCCGGTCGGGACCTCGAACAGCACCATCCCGACCGTGAAGAACGCGTTCGCAGCGAACGCCTCGCCGACACTCAGCCCCGCATCGAGCAGGAACAGGGTGTTGATGCCCCAGATCATCGACGACGCCCCGGTCGACACCACCGTGAGCATCACGTACGTCCGCAAAAGCTGCTCGCTTCTCATCACATCTCCTTCGCCGCGTTGTCACCTGCAACGTCGGAGTCACGGTGGCCGCCTCGACAGGGGCCAGCCGTTGACACCGGTGATTACTCGGAGTAACCCTGAGCCTTGGGGGTGCCCGCTGTCCGAGCGGGGCCGAGGGGGAGAGACATGACGGTTGATTACCGGGCGCGAACTGCTGCGCTCGCAGACGCTTACCGGCAGACGATGCTCGCCGGGGATGTCCAGCTGGCGGGGCGGCCAGAGCGGAAGATCCTGCAGGCCATGGTGGCCGATTCGGTGGCAGAGATCGCCCTGTGGGTTCGTACCCGGGCTCCCGGCGGCGACGACGTGGCCGAGCCGCTGGAGAAGCTCCTGCCCGATCTGCAGAAGGGGAACATCGTCGGCCAAGGACTGCAGAAGGTCCGGTCCACCCTGATCAGTCAGGCGAAGGGCCTTGTCGCGACAGTCCTGCTGGGAAAGGCGATGCCCTTGTTGCTGGCAGGAGTGGTCGCCTTCGTCCTCGGCGCCGTCGGCTTCGCTCAGGACGCAGGGGCATCGGTCGGGGCGACCTTGATCCCGGCGGTCGTCGGCGGCACGGTCGTCACGGGCGCGCTGGTCCGCGCGTTCCAGGCAGTACCCGCTGCCGTCAACTCAGTCGGCAATGCTGCAGGGTCGCTGTACGACAGTGCGGCATCGGTGGGCTCGACAGCCGAGGGCATCTTCAAGGAGCACGCTCTTCCCGCGATCACTGCGCTCTACAGCGGCGCCAATCTGAACGCCGGCGGAGTTCCTGTCGTCGGCCAGCTCCGCGGCCTGGGCAAGTCGATCGTCGGCGGTGCCTACCTGCTGCTTGCGGTCTGCGGTCTGTTCTTCGTCAGCGGACTCGTGCACGCCTGGAATGCGTACAACACTCCGGCCCCGGCTCCCGGGCCGAGTAGCTGCATCACCATCTCCCGCGATCCCCTTCCTCCCCTGATCACCTGCCCCCGCTGATCAGGGACATTTTTCCTTGGTTGCGATCGGTTCGCGATATATCGTCGACGTATCGGAACAGCTTCCTCGGAAGGGTGGCCCCAGCATGACCGGATCGACGTACGCGGCCGGGTGGCCGTGGCAGCAGCTGGCACAGCATTGTTCGTTCGTCGAGGACCTCAAGAAGGAATGGATCGCCGCGATGAGCGGCCGGCGCGGGCACAGCTCGTACGCCGGCCAGCACCCGTTCGGCGCGCAGTGGGGCACCCTGTTCGGCGGTGGCCCCGGGTTCGGCCCGGGATTCGGCCAAGGACCGGGCTGGGGCGGGCAGCGCGGCTGGCGTGGACCGAAGGCTCGCCGTGGAGATGTGCGGGCCGCGATCCTCGCAGTACTGGCCGAGCAGCCGATGAACGGCTACCAGATCATCCAGGAGGTCGCGGAGCGCAGTGGCGGGGCCTGGAAGCCCAGCCCTGGTTCGATCTACCCGACGCTGCAGCAGCTCGAAGACGAAGGCCTGGTAACCGCGGATGCCGCAGTCGGCCGGCGCACGTTCACGCTGACCGACGAGGGCCGGGCGTACGTAGCCGACCACACGGATGAAGTCTCCGCTCCCTGGGAGGCGATGACCGCACCACCGGGCAATGACGACAACAGCCTGAAGCCGCTCCTCGGCCAGGTCGGTGCCGCGCTGTGGCAGATCCTCGCGGCGGGCACGCCGGACCAGCAGGAGAAGGCGCGCAAGGCGCTGTCCGAGCTCCGCCGCACGCTCTACTCGATCCTCGCCGACGACGACCGCGACGAGCAGGACCGCTGATGATGCAGGACGAGCCGAGCCCTTTCCGCCGCGCGACCGGCCAGGTCCGGATCGGCGATGCCGAGCGCGACCAGGCCGTGGCCGCGCTCAGCGAGCACTTCGTGGCCGGGCGGATCACCCAGACCGAGTTCGAGGAACGCAGCGACCAGGCCACGCGAGCGCGGTACGTCGACGACCTGGCGCCGCTGTTCGCCGACCTCCCCGACGATCGGGCAGCCGAGCAGTTCCCGTACGCCGTTGCCGTTCGGCCTGACCGGGCGCCGTGGGCCCGAGGTTCCTCGAGACCGCAGCGGTTCAGCCCGCCGCCGTTGTTCTGGTTGCTGCCGCTGATGATGACCGGCCTGGTGGTCGCGAGCGTGGCGTTCGCGGCGCCGTGGGTGCTGTGGATCCTGTTCTGGGTCTTCATCATCGGTGGGCCGCGCGCCCGGTACCGCCGGCACCACCAGGGCTCAGGAGACGGCAGGTTCCAGCGCGGGTTCGGCCGCTGAGCTCCGGACGATGAGCTGGGTCGCCAGCTCGACGTGGTGCGAGTCGACCTTCTCGCCCGCGGCGAGCTGGAGGGCGGTGCGGAGCGCGACGGCGCCCATCTCGCGGAGCGGCTGACGGATGGTCGTCAGCTGCGGAGAAGCCAGGCGTGCCACCTGCGTGTCGTCGAACCCGACCACACTGAGCTGCTCCGGAACGCGCAGCCCACGAGCACGCGCGGCCTCCAGCGCACCGAGGGCGACCTCGTCGCTACCGGCGAAGATCGCGGTCGGCGGCTCCGGCAGGTCGAGCAGCGCCGCGCCACCCGCCAGCCCGTCCTCATACAGGAACTCGCGCAACCACACGTACTCCTTGGGCACCGGCGCGCCCGCGGCCTCCATCGCGCCGCGGAAGCCGTTCATCCGGGCCTGGTTGCAGCCTGAGGTCGGCGGGCCGCCGAGGTAGGCGATCCGCCGGTGGCCGAGTGAGAGCAGGTGCTGGGTGGCCGCCATGCCACCGGCGAAGTTCGTCGAACCGACACTTGTCACGTCGGGCTGGGCGATGTTGAGCGGGTCCACGACGACCAGCGGCAGTCTGGCCCGCGACAGCGCGGCGAGGTCGGCGGCCGTCAGTTCCGAGGTGATCCCGATCGCGGCACGACGACCGGTCGCGGCCAGCTCGCGGACCCACGGCTGCGCCCGGCCGGAACTGCGGCTCTGCGAATGCTTCGGCCTCGAGGTCACCACGACGTCCACCTCGGCGGCCTGGCCCGCGTCGACCACCCCCTGGATCACCTCGACCGAGTAGCTGTTGAGGAATCCCTGGTAGAACAGCTCGACCGAGGGTCGCTCGACCGGCTCGGGGCGACGGCCGACGTACTCGTGTTCTCTCAGCACCTCCTGCACGCGCGCCCGCGTCGATTCGGAGACGTCGCTGCGCCCGTTGAGCACCTTGGAGACCGTCGCCACCGACACTCCCGCCGAGGCAGCGACGGTGGCCAACGTCGTACGGCCACTCAAGCGCGGCACCAGCTCACACTCCTCCGGCTACAGGGGTCAGGTCGACAGGGGTGATCATCCTACGATCGTGTCCGACGACACGCGTATTCCCGGTCAGCCGGACGGTTCCGGTACAGGGCAGGTCTGCCGACGATGTGCCGACCAGTACTTCGAGGTCGCCCGCCTCGACGATCCGGCGAAGATCCGGCCCGCTGTACGCCGTACGGTCGGCGTGGACGTGGAAGGTGACGTCCATCGCGGCGCCGGGCTCGAGCGACACCCGGGCGAAGCCGGTGAGCAGCTTCAGCGGACGCGCGATCTGGGCCACGACGTCGTGCAGGTAGAGCTGAACCACCTCGTCGCCCGCGCGGGAGCCGGTGTTGCGGACGCGGACTGTCGCGGTGAACTCGCCGTCGGTCGGGATCTCGGTGTCGCTGAGCCGCAGGTCGTCGACCTCGAACGTCGTGTACGACGAGCCGTACCCGAAGGGGAAGAGCGGCACGGTCTCCAATCCGCTGATGCCGGCACTCTCCACGCTGCCGAGCGCCGGCTGCAGGTACGTCGCCGGCTGGCCACCCACGTGCCGCGGGATCTGCACCGGCAGCTTTCCGCCGGGTGTCACCCGTCCGCTCAGGACACCGGCGATCGCCGAACCGCCTTCCTGGCCAGGGAAAAAGGCCTGGACGACGCCGGCCGCGCGCTCGGCGATGCCACCCAAGGCGTAGGGCCTGCCGGACACGACCACCACGACCACCGGCGTACCGGTCTCGAGGAGCTGTGCAAGCAGTTCAGCCTGTACGCCGGGCAGGCGCAGGTCCTCGGCGTCGCAGCCCTCCCCCGAGGAACCGTGGCCGAACAGGCCGGACAGGTCGCCGACGAAGGCGATGCAGAGATCGGCCTCACGAGCCTTGTCCACAGCCTCGGAGAATCCCGATCGATCGTCGCCCAGAACCGGGCATCCTCTTGAGTACAGGAGTTCGGCGTCCGGGAGTTCCTTGCCCAGGGCATCTAGTGCGGAGGGGACCTCGATGCCGAGGTCGCGACCGGGATAGCGAGGTAGGACATGGTTGGGGAAGGCGTAGCAGCCCATGAACGTGCGCGGGTCGTCCGCGCAGGGCCCGACGACGGCGATCCGTTGCGGAGCAGGGCGATCGTCGCCGAGCAGCGGAAGTGCCGTGCCGGCGTCGAGCAACACGATCGAGCGTTCGGCCAGCTCGCGGGCGAGAGCTCTGTTCGCCGGGGAGTCGAGGTCGACATCGTCGGCCTGGACAGAGCCGGCGGGGGTCCATTCAGGGTCGAGCAGACCGAGCCGGATCTTCTGCAGCAGCAGGCGACGCGCGGCCCGGTCGACGAGGTCTTCCGAGAGCTCACCCGCTTCGACCCGCTCGATCAACCCACCGCCGAAACCGATGGTGTCGGGCAGCTCGACGTCGGTTCCGGCGGTGAGAGCAAGGGCACCCGCGGCATCCACGTCGGCGGCGACGCGGTGCATGGTGGCGAGGAACGGCACGGCCCAATAGTCCGAGACGACTGTGCCGTCGAAGCCCCACTGGTCGCGCAGCAGTTCGGTGAACAACCAGGGGTCGGCTCCGGCCGGGAGCCCGTCGACATCGGAGTAAGAGCTCATCACCGAGCCGGCGCCTGCGGTCGCGATCGCGGCCTCGAAGGTCGGCAGGATGACGTCGAGCAACTCGCGGCGCCCGATCGACACCGGCCCGTGGTTACGTCCGCCCCGGGCCGCGGAGTAGCCCGCGAAATGCTTCAGGGTCGCGATCACACCGGCACTCTGCAGCCCACGCACGTACGCCGAGCCGAGCGTCGCCACCAGGTGCGGGTCCTCACCCATCGTCTCCTCGACCCGGCCCCAGCGGTAGTCGCGGACCACGTCGAGCACCGGCGACAACCCTTGATGGACACCGACGGCGGCCATGTCGCGGCCGATCGCCGCGGCCATCCGCTCCACGAGTGCGGGATCGAAGGTCGCGCCCCACGCGAGCGCGGTCGGGTAGACCGTCGCGCCGTACGTCGTGAAGCCGGTCAGGCACTCCTCGTGGACCAGCGCCGGCACACCCAGCCGGGACTGCGCGAGGACGACCTCGTGCTGGCGAAGGAGTTCGGCCACGCCTTCTTCGACCGTCAGCGGGACACTGCCCCAGACGCGGGTCAGATGACCCAGACCGTTCTTGCTGGCGTCCTCCAGCGAGACGGATCCGCCGGCGGCGAAGACGTCCTGCATCGGTGCGACGTTGATCGTCTCGTCCGCGGGCAACTCGGGCTCGGCCATGTCGTTGCCGACCCAGCGGCTGCCGAGCTGGGCCACCTTCTCGGCCAGCGTCATCGCCTGCAGGAGCAGTTCGGCCCGCTTCTCGGCCGACAGGGAGGTGTTCTGCCAGGGACGGTCGTCCGGGGTCGCCGGCACAACAGAGGTCGTCACGAAATTCTCCCTAGTTTTCGGCGGAAGCAGTAACAAAGTATCGAAACTTTTCGACACTTTGTGTGGACCATGTCGTCACCGGAAGAGTCCGGAGCGATACTCCATTTCGCCTGCTGGTACGGCGTATCCGCATCGTAACTCTGACTCCTCATTGTCCCGAGTTCAAGACCTTGACAGCAACACGCGCGAAACCTACGTTACGAAACATCGCAACTTGTTAACCGGTTAGTGCTTCGGCACGGAGTACGGAGATCACAGTGGATCCCATGACGACATCCCGGCGTACGTTCCTCACCTTGGTCGGTGGCGGCGCCGTGGCAGCCGGTCTGGCCGCCTGCGGCGGCACATCCGGCCCGAAAAGCTCCGGCGGCTCGACCGGTGGTGGGGCGGCCGGTTCGGGGGCTACCTACTGGTCGCTCACCGGCCAGCCTCAGCAAGCGATCCGCGAGGCCCAGGTCAAGCGGTTCAACGACGCGAACCCGAACACGAAGATCAAGCAGACCGAGTTCCAGAACGACGCGTTCAAGCAGAAGATCAAGACCGCGATCGGAGCCGGCCAGGGGCCGACGCTGATCTGGGGCTGGGGCGGTGGCGGCCTGAAGGCCTACGTCGAAGCCGGCCAGGTCGAGGACCTGACCGACTGGCTCGGCCAGCAACCCGACCTGAAGAACTCGATCTTCCCGTCCGCCTTCACGGCGGCGACGGTCAACGGCAAGATCTACGCGGTGCCTGGTGAGACCGTGACGCCGATCGTGCTGTTCTACGACAAGCGCGCGTTCGACAAGATCGGCGCCCAGCCCCCGCAGTCGTGGGGCGACATCATGGACCTGGTGCCGAAGTTCAACGACAAGGGCATCGCGCCGTTCTCGCTCGGCGGCCAGTCCCGCTGGACCAACATGATGTGGCTGGAGTTCCTGTTCGACCGGATCGGCGGCAGCGAGGTCTTCCAGAACATCTTCGACGGCCAGCCCGACGCCTGGTCCGACCCGTCGGCACTCAAGGCGCTCGACGAGATGCAGAAGCTGATCAAGGCGAACGGCTTCATCAAGGGCTTCTCCTCGATCACCGCCGACTCCAACGCCGACCAGGCCCTGCTCTACACCGGCAAGGCCGCGATGATGCTGCACGGCGCCTGGACGTACGGCGGCATGAAGGGATCCGGCAAGGACTTCGTCACCGGCGGCCACCTCGGGTACATGAACTTCCCACCGGTCGACGGCGGCAAGGGCGACCCGAGCGACACCGTCGGCAACCCGGGTCAGTACATGTCGATCTCCTCCAAGGCAAGCCAGGCCGAGAAGGACACCGCGAAGAAGTTCATCGCGAACAACACGCTCGACGACGCCACCGTGGACGCCTGGGTGAAGTCCGGCAACATTCCGGTCGTGAAGAGCGCGAAGGACAAGCTCTCGTCGATCACCGACAAGAACGACGCCGAGTGGCTGAAGTTCGTCTACGACACGGCGGCGAACGCCAAGAACTTCGCGCAGTCCTGGGACCAGGCGCTCAGCCCGACCGCGGCCGAGACGCTGCTCGACAACATCGCCAAGCTGTTCCAGCTGTCGATCTCGCCGCAGCAGTTCGCGTCCAGCATGAACGCGGTGATCGGCAAGTGACGGCCGCCGCTCCCCCCGGCGTACCGGTCCTGCGGCCTCACTCTTCGCGCGCCGGGCGGAGCGGCTCGGTCAGCTGGATGGTCGTCCCGGCGCTGGCGATGTTCGTGGTGTTCGGCATCGTCCCGCTGGTCGGCGTGCTGTTGCTCAGCTTCGCGCAATGGGACGGTCTCGGTGCGATCCACACCGCAGGCATCTCGAACTGGCGCACGGTGCTCAGCGATCCCGCGCTGCCGCACACCGTCCTGGTGACCTTCGAAATCATGTTCCTGTCATGGGCCGTGCAGACTCCGCTGAGCCTGCTGCTCGGCGTCTTCCTGGCCGGCCGCCAGCGATACCGCGCACTGCTCGCGGTCCTGTACTTCGTTCCGCTGTTGCTCAGCTCGGCGGCGATCGCCATCACCTACAAGGCGCTGCTCGACCCCAATTTCGGGCTGGGGCCGGGCCTGCACCTGGATTTCCTGACTCAGGACTGGCTGGGCAAGGGCAATCTCGCCGTGGGTGTGGTGATCTTCGTCGTCTCCTGGCAGTTCATCCCGTTCCACTCGCTGATCTACCAAGGCGGCGTCCGGCAGATCCCGACCACGATGTACGAAGCGGCCGCGATCGACGGAGCCGGGCGGATCCGGCAGTTCTTCAGCATCACCGTCCCGCAACTCAAGTACACGATCATCACGTCGTCGACGCTGATGGTGGTCGGCTCACTGACGTTCTTCGACCTGATCTTCATACTCACCGCCGGTGGCCCTGGTGACGCCACCCGGGTGCTTGCTCTCGACATGTACAAACGCGGGTTCCAGGCGAACTTGATGGGTCCGGCCAGCGTGATCGCCGTCCTGCTCGTGGTGCTCGGCCTGATCCTGGCCCTGGTGCTGCGCCGACTGGGCGGCAGCACCACGGCAAGCCAGCAAGAAGGGGCGTGAGATGGCAGTCCTGACCTCGAGTGCGGCGACCCGGCCGGCCGGATCGAACCCGGTGGGGATGCGCCGGCTCACCCAGCTGAACTGGTTCGGCGGTGCGGCAGGCTGGCTCTGGCTGGTGATCGTCCTGGTCCCGCTGTACTGGATCGTGGTGACCAGCTTCAAGGACCAAAGCGCGTTCTTCACCCAGAACCCGTTCGCCCTGCCCGCTGATCCGACCATCGAGAACTACCGGCTCGTGATCGAGTCCGACTTCCCGCGGTACTTCGTGAACAGCGTGGTCGTCACGGCCGGCACGATCATCCCAGCGGTGGCGATCTCCTTCATGGCCGCCTACGCCATCGTCCGCGGCGCGGGCAGCCGGCTGCTCGCCGGCGTGAACGGGCTCTTCCTGATGGGACTGGCGATCCCCTTGCAGGCGACCATCATCCCGGTCTACCTGCTGATCATCAGGATGCACCTCTACGACAGCCTCCTGGCCCTCATCCTGCCGTCGATCGCCTTCTCGATCCCACTGTCCGTGCTCGTGCTGACGAACTTCATCCGCGACGTTCCGAAGGAACTGTTCGAGTCGATGCGCGTCGACGGCGCCAGCGAATGGGGCATGTTGCGCAAGCTGGCCCTGCCCCTGACCAGGCCGGCCCTGGTGACGGTCAGCATCTACAACGGGCTCGGCGTCTGGAACGGGTTCCTCTTGCCGTTGATCCTGACCCAGAGCCCGGACAAACGCACGCTTCCCCTTGCCCTGTGGACGTTCCAGGGGCAGTACAGCGTCAACGTGCCCGCTGTACTGGCGTCCGTAGTACTGACCACACTTCCCATCGTCATCCTGTACGCGCTCGGGCGTCGCCAGTTGCTCAGCGGTCTGACAGCCGGTTTCAGCCGGTAACCCCATCAGTAGGAGGAGCACCATGACCGATGCCGACTTCACGCCCACGCGCGAGGACAAGTTCTCGTTCGGCCTGTGGACTGTCGGCTGGCAAGGCGTCGACGTTTTCGGTGGCGCGGTCCGGCCGGTGCTCGATCCGGCCGAGGCTGTGCACCGGCTCAGTGACATGGGTGCCTACGGCATCACCTTCCACGACAACGACGTCTTTCCCTTCGGGAGTTCGGTCGCCGAGCGCGATGCTCACCTGAAGCCGTTCCGGTCGGCGTTGGAGGAGACCGGCCTGGCCGTTCCGATGGTGACCACGAACCTCTTCTCCCACCCGGTCTTCCGCGACGGCGGCTTCACGAACAACGACCGCGACGTCCGCAGGTACGCGATCCGCAAGACCGCCGACCAGCTGGATCTCGCGGCCGAACTGGGGGCGGAGACGTTCGTCGCGTGGGGCGGCCGGGAGGGTGCGGAATCGGGCGCGGCCAAGGACGTGCGGGCGGCGCTCGACCGGTACAAGGAAGCCTTCGACATCCTCGGGTCGTACGCGATCGAGCAGGGCTACGACATCCGGTTCGCGATCGAGCCCAAGCCGAACGAGCCTCGCGGCGACATCCTGCTGCCGACGATCGGTCATGCGCTGGCGTTCATCGAATCGCTGGAGCACTCCGATCGGGTCGGCCTCAACCCCGAGGTCGGGCACGAGGAGATGGCGGGGCTCAACTATGCGCACGGGCTCGCCCAGGCGCTGTGGCACGGCAAGCTGTTCCATGCCGACCTGAACGGCCAGAACGGCCCGCGCTACGACCAGGACCTCCGCTTCGGGGCCGGCAATGCCCGGGGTGCGTTCTGGACCGTCGACATTCTGGAGAACGGTGGCTACGAAGGGCCGCGGCACTTCGACTTCAAACCGCCGCGGACCGAAGACATGGACGGCGTCTGGGCCTCGGCCGCAGGCTGCATGCACAACTACCTCGTACTACGCGCCAAGGTGCGCGCCTTCCGCGCCGACCCCGAGGTACAGCAGGCGCTGCTCGATGCCCGGCTCGACCAACTCGCCCAGTCCACCCTGTCCGAAGGCGAGACGATCGCCACCCTCCGCGCCGAATCCTTCGACCCCGACGAGGCCGGCCGCCGAGGCATGGCCTTCGAACACCTCGACCAACTGGCCCTCGACCACCTCTACGGCACCCGCTGACCCCGACCGTCAGCCGGCCCGAGTCCTGCGCGCCGGCTGACGGTCGCCCTCCGCGCCTCCTGGCCGCGGACAGTCGCCGGCCGGCGGCGATGGGCGCGCCGCCGCCGGCGACACACACGCAACCACCGGCATCCACACTCGACAGTTGGCATTTAGGGTGGGCGGATGGTGGTTACTGGGCGGGGGCTCAATCGGGCGACGTTGGGGCGACAGCTGCTGCTGCGGCGGGAGCCGCTGGGTGTCGTGGAGGCGACCAGGCGGATCGTGGCGATCCAAGGGCAGCAGGCCGCGTCGCCGTACATTGCGTTGTGGAATCGGATCGACGGGTTCGAGCCGGATGACCTCGATGCGGCGTTCGCCAGTCGGGAGCTGGTGAAGGCGACGCTGATGCGGTTCACCTTGCACGTGGTGCATTCGGAGGATCATCTGCCGATGCACAAGGCGATGCAGCCGTCGCTGCGAACGAGGCTCGGCGACGCCCGCTACACCGAGGCAGGGCTGACCCGCGACGACGCCGACGCGGTCATCGCGAAACTGCTGGAGTTCCTGGTGGAGCCGAGGTCGAACGCGGAGATCGAAGCCTGGTTGCAGGACCAGATCGACGGGCCGCCGAAGAGCATGTGGTGGGCACTGCGCGCGTTCATCCCGGTGCTGCACGCGCCGACCGGTGGACCGTGGGCCTACGGATACCGCCCCGCCTACCGGGCAGCCGTGGCCACTCACGCTCCACTCGACACCAGCGCGTCGGACGCCGCGCTGCAAACCCTCGTCTGGCGCTATCTGGAAGGCTTCGGCCCCGCGACCATGGCAGATGTCGCCCAGTTCGCCTCGGTCCAGCGAGCCCGTGCCCGAGCAGCAATAGAGGCCCTCGGCAACAAACTCGAGATTCTGGAGGGACCCGACGGCAAGGACCTGTACGACGTACCGGGCGGTCTGCGACCCGACGACGACACGCCCGCGCCACCGCGGTTCCTGCCGATGTGGGACAGCACGCTGCTCGCGTACGCCGACCGCGGACGCCTCGTACCAGCGGAGTACCGCAAGATCATCACCCGGACCAACGGCGACACGCTGCCGACACTGCTCGTCGACGGGTACGTCGCCGGCGTCTGGCGCACCGTCGACGACGGCATCGAGGCGACCGCCTTCCACCAGCTGCCCGCGAAGGTCTGGAAGGAGCTCGCCGTCGAGGCGCGCGCCCTCACCAAGTTCCTCGCCAAACGCGACCCGCACCCGTACAGCCGCTACCACCACTGGTGGGCCAAGCTCCCCGACTACGAGACCCGCGTTCTCCCGCGCGATGTCAAGAAGCGGCCGTCCGCTCCGACCCAGGCCTGACAGCCCCGATGAGCGGAGGAGACCCACGATGGACTACCACGAGTACTGCGACCAGATCGTCGCCCAGGCCAGCCTGCTCGCGCAGCACCTGATCGACGCCGATCTCGTTACACCGGTGCCGACTTGCCCGGGCTGGACGGTCGGCCAACTGGTCCGGCACGTCGGCGGCGCTCATCGTGAGGCCGAGCAGGTGGCCCAGAAGGGCCGGCCGCCCGGGCAGGACGACTTCCGGGACCCGACGCATTTCACCGACACCGATCCTGGACAGCTCGGTGCGTGGCTGGTCGAGGGCGCCAATCGGCTGGCGGCCGAGTTGCGCGCTGCCGGACCGGACAAGGCGGTGGCCACCCCGGTGGCCGACCAGACAACGAAGTTCGTAGCTCGCCGGATGACCCACGAAACGGTCATGCACCGGGCGGACGCGGCGCTCGCCCTCGGATCGGAGTACCGGCTGGAGCCAGGGATCGCCGCCGACTCGATCGACGAGTGGATGGAACTCTGCGCGCTACCGCTGCATTTCGAGGTCCATCCCTGGATGCGCGAGTTGCTGGGTCCCGACCGGATCCTGCACTTCCATGCCACCGATACGCGGACAGACTGGCTGGTCGACCTCACCGGCGACGCGATCGCCTGGCGGCACGCCGATGAGGAAGCAGCGGTCGTTGTCCGCGGCACCGTCCTCGACCTGCTACTGCTGATCTACAAGCGCCGCCCCGTCGAAACGGTCGAGGTCCGGGGCGACCGCGAACTGCTCGGCTTCTACCTCGATCGCGTCAGCTTCGGTTGAGGGCTAGCAGAGCGCGAGACCTGGCAGCGGAGTCCCCTGTACTACGTGGTTCACGAAGCCGGACACGTCAGCGTTCTCCTGCGTCAGCACCTTCCGGCCATCAGCGTTGCCGAGAGCAAGGAACTTTCGAAGCGGTGCAGCCAGGTAGTAGATGCCGTAATCGGTGAAGTTGAAATGCCGCGCCCCGGTGATCGTCGAGCACCACGACGGTCCGGAACTCGCTGTCAGCAAGCGCTTCGCTCGATCGACGTCGTCCTTGTTCTCCACCGCTGCCGGACCGCACCTGCCCGTGATGCAGGAGTCCTCGGAGCCGAGCAGCAGCATCGGCGCCTTCACTCCGGCAGTGACCACGTCGCCGAACTGGCTGCCGTCCAGGTCGACCGCTCCCCCGCAGCGAGCGTCCAGCCGGCAGGCCCTCCAGCGAAGCCGCGCCGCCGAACGAATGACCCACATAGACGACTCGCGCCACGGTGTCGACGCGCCCCGCGAGCAATCCACCTGCCGTTGCGACCTGGTGAGCCGCGAACCGGGCATCGGCGGCCCACGTCATCACCAGCCGATCTCCTTCCGAGACGGCCGCGGGGGTGTCGCGGCCCAAGTCCTCGGGGTTGGCCGCTTTCAAGCTACCGACCACCTGCCCGTCCAGCACGGTCAGGTTCGCGCTGTACGTCGGAGTGACGCCGGCGACCAGGTAGCCATGACTGGCAAGGTCTTCAGCCAGTACTGCGTACTGCGGCGCCGAGAACCCCATCCCCGGTTCCAGTACGACGACCGGATGCCGCCCGGTCGCCACCGGGACGTCCCGCAACGCGTTGTCCCGCAGCGACTCGAACCGCCCCTCGAACGGCGCGATCGGCCCCTGCAGGTGCAGGCCGTCCCACAACCCCGGCGCGTACTCGGCTCGCTGCCCGCCGGCGTCTGCCGCGGCCGGATACCAGAGCCAGACGGACAGCTTCCGCGGCAGCCCCGCTACGAACGGATCCCGTCGTGCGGTGTCCGTCCACTCGAAGGTCGTCCGGCCGACCTTGTACTGCCCGGTCGGCGCCGGCAGCGCGATCGGATCCGACCGGCGGGACAGCACGTAGCCGAAGTAGCCGATCCCGGCGGCCAGCACCAGCAGCACCAACGCCGCCGTACCGGCTGCCAGTCGCCGAAGCCATCTCCTCCGACCACGCTGCTTGGTTCCCATGGCGCCCAATAGTACACATCACGTACTACGCGGAACGTAGTACCGTAGGTTCATGAACGGCAACGACGCCCAGACGCTGGTGCTCTGCGTGCTCGCGGACGGGCCCCAGCACGGCTACGCGATCAACACCGCGATCGAGGAACTCACCGGCGAACGGCTCGGCCCCGGCAGCCTGTACGGCGCGGTCAGCCGGCTCGAGGCCAAAGGTCTGATCGAGTCGCTCGACGAGACCGGCCGGCAGCGGCCGCTCCAGCTCACCGACGCCGGCCGCAAGGCGCTGACGCAGCAATTGCGGGCGATGGCCAAGGTCGCCGAAACAGGTCTTCGCAGTCTCGGCCTCGCGACATGAAGCTCGCCGGCGCCCTGATCAGGCTCTACCCGAAGTCGTTCCGCGACCGGTGGGAGGACGAGCTTCGGCTCGAGGCCCACGCCGCCGGAGCAAGAGGCCTCCCGGACCTCGCGGCGGGAGCCGTCAGCCAATGGCTTCATCCGGCCTTGTGGCCCGCAACCCGACCTGACCAGCGCTACGGCCGAGCGACCGCCTCGCTGACGGCCGTCACCCTGGGCACCTGGCTGCTCGCCTATCTGACCGGCGAGCAGGACAAGACGGCCATCCCGCACGGACTCGACGCCGCCGCCTATCTGATGGTGTTCGCGATCGTCCTGAGCTCGCCCTGGCCGAAACTGACAGGCGCGGCATTGACGACGCTGGCCAGACGCGGCTTGGCCCGGCTGGCTCTCCCCCTCCTGGTCGGCGCTGCCGTGGTGGTCATCGCGAAAACGACCGCCGGACCAGTCACATATCCGGCCCGGCAGCTCCTGCCGGCCATGTGGTGGGCCAGCCTGCTTGCTTTCGCTGTCCAGGCGCCCCGCGTGATCACCGACGTCTGCGAGCACGCCGCACGCCCCGCCGGCCCGGCCCGGTTGCGTACGTCGATCGACCTGGTCACTGCCGCGAACCTCGCCATCGCGGCCACCATCCTCGCCCGCGCGGCGAGCAGTCGTCACTTCCTGCCCGCCGCTACCGCGGTGATGATCGCCGTCCTGACGATCCCCGCGCTCTTCACCCGGCGGGATCTGAGCAGCTTGCGCGGATCCATCCGCTGACCACCGGCCGCCGCGAGCCAAAGCTGGAAAAAGCGACGAAAATCAGTTCCTGAAATACCTCGGGAAGCGGCACCGAATGACCTAACAGCAGCCGCTAAAACACTTACGCTCGGTAGTGAGAACAGCCCGATCTGCCGAATCGGCGCCGAAACTCTTGCACGCAGCGTGGCGGAATGCCATTGTCAGCCCTGGGGATCCGGGGGGCGGATCTTTGGGGTGGATTCTCGGTCACTGGGGGGTGGCGAGCAGTGTCGGTCGACGACGTCTTTGTCACACGCGTGCCTGCGGCCGCTACGGCAGCCGGATTCCAGCCAAGTCACGCCTCACCTACGGGAACTCCAGCAACGGCCTGGCAGCTTGCCGGGCCGCGTCCTGTTCTCTGAATCTGGTTGGTGAGTGATTGTGTCCCAGCTCTTCGCTCGATCCGTTCGCGGCCGGAGGCGTCCGGTCAGTCTGCTGCTCGCGGCGCTGATCGCCCTGGTCCCGGCACTGACGTTGACCGCGGTCCTCGCGGGGTCGGCCTCTGCCGCCACCGGACAGATCTCCTTCGTCGCTGCCACGAGCAACGGTGGAAACCGGACCGCGCACACGGTCCGGGTGCCCGCGACCGCGCAGCCGGGAGACGCTCTGGTCCTGTACATCACCACCAACGAGACAGCCAGCGTCATGAACGACACGCTGGCCGGCTGGACGTTGCTGCAGTCCCGCAACGGCAACGGTGTCCGCGGCCGGCTGTGGACGAAGACGGCTGTCGCCGCCGACGTCAATGCCAACGTCACGGTGACGACCAGCCTCGCCGCCAAGTCCGTGATCGGCGTCGCCGCCTACCGCAGTACGGGGAATGCGACCGTGTCGGCGTCGGCGGTCGGCGGTGTCGACACGACCGCGACCTCGCACACCACTCCGGCTGTGGCCGTCGCCGACACGAACTCGTGGCTGCTCAGCCTGTGGTCGGAGAAGTCCTCGGTCGACCCGATCACCTGGACCCTCCCGGCCGGCGCGACCTCCCGTACGACGGCTGCCGGTACCGGCTCCGGCAAGGTCAGCGCGGTGCTCGGCGACTCCGCCGGCGCAGTCCCGACCGGTACGGCGGCAGGCCGGACCGCGACGACCAGCGCGGCGACCTCTCGCGACGTGATGTTCTCCGTCGTGCTGAACCCCGGCCAGACCGCGGACCCGGTGAACCAGCCGCCCGTGGCCGCCTTCGTCTCCAGCTGCAACGGCCTGGTCTGTGGCTTCAACGCCTCGGCTTCCAGCGACCCGGATGGCAACACGCTCACCTACGCCTGGAACTTCGGCGACGGCCAGACCGGTACCGGCGTCAACCCCAACCACACCTACGCGAGTGACGGTGCCCGCACCGTGACCCTGACCGTCAGCGACGGCAGCCTGTCCGACACCGAGACCAGCCAGGTCAGCCCGGTGGCCAACGTCAGCCAGGGCGAGGTCTCGTTCGTCGGTGCTGCCAGTACCGCGGGCAACCGGTCGGCCCACTCGGTCAAGATCCCCACCACCGTGCGGACCCAGGACCGCCTGCTGCTCTTCCTCACCACCAACGACACCGTCAGCACGATCACCGACACCGTGCCCGGCTGGACTCTGCTGCAGAGCCGCGACGGCAACGGAGTCCGGGGCCGCGCGTGGACGAAGCAGGCCACCGCTACCGACGCCGGTAGCGACGTGACCGTCAACGGCAGCGCTCTGACCAAGTCCGTGATCAGCGTGGCGGCGTACCGCAGTACCGGCCTCGCGACCGTCTCGGCGTCGGCCATCCGCGGCCTGGACACCTCGTCGGCCAGCCACGCCAGCCCGACGGTCACAGTTGCCAAGGGCAACTCCTGGCTGGTGAACGTCTGGAGTGAGAAGTCGTCCACCGACCCGATCACCTGGACCCTGCCGGCCGGCGTGACCTCCAGGACGACGGCCGCGAGCACTGGCACCGGCAAGACCAGCTCGGTCCTCGGCGACTCCAACGCGAGCGTCCCGATCGGCACCGCCGCCGCCCGGACGGCGACCACCAGCGCGGCGACTTCGCGCGACATCGACTTCTCGGTCGTCCTCGACCCGGGTCCGGACGCGTCCGGCACCAACGAGGCGCCGATCGCGGACTTCAAGACCGGCTGCGCGACGATGACGTGTGAGTTCGACGCCAACCTGAGCTTCGATCCCGACAACGACCCGCTGACCTACAGCTGGAACTTCGGCGACGGCCAGACCGGCACCGGGGACAGCCCGGCCCACACCTACGCCACCGTCGGCACCCGTACCGTCACCCTGACGGTCAGCGACGGCACCCACACCGCCACCAAGACCGGTACGGCGGTCACCACGGCCAAGCTGCCCGGCCCGGGCCACAACCGGATCGTGCCGGACATCCCGCGCACCAACATGCCGCTGATCAGCGACGGCGAGATCTGGGACATCGAGATCGTCGGCAACCGCGTGTACGTCGCGGGTGGCTTCACCTCGATCCGCAACCAGGTGACCGGTAACACCACCAGCTACGCGCAGGCGAACCTGGCGGCGTACGACCTGTCCACCGGTCTGGTCGACCCGACCTTCCGCCCGGTCTTCGGCGGCGGCGGTGTCGAGTCCGTGGAGGCCTCACCGGACGGCACGAAGCTGTACGTCGCCGGATCCTTCAACGCCGTCAACGGAGTCACCAAGCGCGGCGTCGCCAGCCTCAGCCCGACCACCGGCGCACCGGTCACCGGCTTCACGGCCAACACCGACGTCAAGGCGACCGAGCTGGCCGTCACCAACTCCACGGTGTACATCGGCGGCCGGTTCAGCACGGTCAACGGCGTACCGCGGAACGCGCTCGCCGCGGTCGACGGCGTCACCGGCGTGGTCCGGGCCGACTTCGTCAACAACATCACTGGCGGCATCGGCAGCAACGGTGAACTCACCGTGCAGCGGCTCAAGCTGACCCACGACGAGGGCACGCTGATGGTGGTGCACACCGGTCGCCAGGTCAACGGCCAGGACCGGTACGGCATCGCGCTCATCAACACGCGCACGAGCAAGCTGCTGCCGTGGCGGACCCGGCTGTGGGACGACAACCTGCAGTTCGTCGGCGGCATCCAGCGCATTTACGGCGGCGACATCGCGCCCGACGATTCGTACTTCGCTGTCACCAGCGGCTCGGGTGGCGACCGGCCGCCGATCAACGACACCGTGGTCGCCTACTCCTTCACCGGCGGCGACAACGTCCAGCCGCTGTGGATCGCACGCAACTTCGACTCGACGTACTCGATCGCCATCTCCGAGGTCGCGGTCTACATCGGCGGCCACTTCGCCTGGAACGAGTCCCCGACCTCGCCGCAGCCGTGGCCCGGTCTGGACGACGTCGGCTACGGCACCGGCCAGGGCCTGTCCGGCTACGGACTCGGCGACGCCGTCGTCCACCGCGAGCACATCGGCGCGCTGAACCCGGTCGACGGTACGGCGCTGGACTGGAACCCAGGGTCCAACTCCTTCGAGGGCAACAAGGCGATGGAGCTGACGCCACGCGGACTCATCACCGGCGGTGACGCGACCACCCAGGGCGAGTACAACGTCGGCCGGATGGCGTTCTACGACTTCAATTCGGTCCCGGCCGCCAACGGGGTGGAGACCACCATCACCGACCCGATCGAGGGCCGGGTGAAGCCGATCAACACCGAGTTCACGATCACCGGCAACGCCTCGGCCAACCAGGGCCGGACGGTGCAGCGGGTCGAGGTCGAGATCCAGGACCGGGACAGCCGGCGGTACCTCAACGACGACCTGACCACCTGGGGATCGACCACCAGCAACACGATCAACGCCACCCTGGCAACGCCGAACGCGGCGTCGACGGGCTGGTCGCTGCCGCTGACGATCCCGCAGAACCGCGCGCTGAAGGTGCTCGCCCGCACGATCGCGAACACCGGTGCCGCGGACAACTACAAGGCGACGAAGAAGTTCGAGACCTTCGGTACTTCGGACGCGCCACCGGACACGACGATCACCGGACCGACGACGAGCGTGGTCCCGACGACCACTTTCGAGATCACCGGCCGCGCCACCGACGACCTCGGCGTGAACTCGCTGAGCCTGACGCTGCGCGACCTCAACAACCGCTATCTGCAGAACGACGGCTCCGTCTCGCCGACGTACAACGCGTTCCGGGTCGTGCCGGACGTCGTGGGCGGGACGAACACCACCTGGTCGTACGAGGTCACGGTGCCGACCGAGGGAACCTGGCAGGCACAGGCCAGAGCCACCGACACCACCGGCCAGTCCGATCTCGACACCGCCGACCGGTCCTGGCTCGTGTCCGACACGGCCATCCCGCCGACGGTCTCCATCACGGCGCCGGTCGCGATGACACCGCCGCTCACGGTCCCCACGGTGACCGTGGCGCCGGGTGGTCAACTGACCTTCGCCGGTACGGCGAACGACGACCAGCAACTGGACACGGTCGAGATCCAGCTGCGCAACAGCACTACCCGCGAGAACCTCGGCTCCGACGGCGCCTGGGGCGTGGACGTCATCCAGGGCTGGTACCGCGTCTCGCCGGTGCACATCAACGCGACCAGCTACAACTGGACGTACACGACACCGTTCAACCTCAAGCCGGGGACGTACAGCTTCTCGGTCCGGGGCACTGACCAACTGGGTCTGTCCACCGCCAACAACAACCAGGGCCGGCTCACCATCAGCGCCCAGATCCCCGGTGACAGTCCGCCGGACACCACGATCACACCGACCGGCACGATCACCGGCCTGCAGGTTCTGCACCTCGACCTGACCGGTTCGGCGACCGATGCGCAGGGGGTGTCCGAGGTACGGGTCTCGCTACGGGACAACGACACCAGTCGCTACCTGCAGCCCAACGGGACGATGTCGGCGAACTTCGCCACCTTGCCGGCGAACCTGGCATCACCGGGTGCCACGAGTACGACGTGGACCTTGCCGATCAACCTGCCGACCCAAGGTGACTGGTCGGTGACGGCGATCGCCTACGACACCGCCGGCCAACAGGACCTCTCGACCACCGGAGCGACGTCGCGGTACCCGATCTATCCGGGTGACACGCCGCCGGTCCTGAACGAGAGCCTGCTGACCCCGACCGAGGGCACCACCTTCGTCGACGGCAAGGTCTTCATCTCCGGCCGCGCCGAGGACGACCAGGCGATGCAGCGGGTCGAGATCGCCATCGTCGACTCGCTCGGCCGGTACATGGGATCAAACGGCACCTTCACCAGCACGAACGCCAGCTGGCGGACCGCGTTCCTGACCAGCCCGGGTACTCCGGGTTCGAACTTCTCCTACACGTCACCGGTGATCCCCGACGGCGCGTACACGGTTCGGGTCCGGGGCGTCGACCAGCACAACTTCGTCACGGCAGTGCCGTCCGAGCGGCACGTGACGGTCACCCACCCGGCGAACAACCCGCCGGTGGCAGCGTTCACCGTGTCGTGCAACCAGAACGTCTGCACGTACGACGCTCGCAGCTCCACCGACGAGAACCCGACGGCCCTGACGTACTCCTGGAACTTCGGCAACGGCACCGGTAGCGGACCGTTGGTGGACAGGACCTACACCAGCGCCAACACCTACACCGTCACGCTGACCGCCACGGACGAGTGGCTGTCGACCAGCACGGCCACCCAGACGGTCACCATCACCGAACCGACGAACAACGTCGCTCCGGTCCCGGTGATCAACCCGCCGGTCTGCTCCGGACTGGTCTGCAACATCTCCGGTGCAGGGTCCGCCGATCCGAACCTCGGCGACACCTTCACCTACCGCTGGGACTTCGGTGACGGTACGGCGGTGAGCACGTCGTCCGCCCCCAACCACACCTTCCCGGCAGCCGGCACCTACACGGTCACGCTGACCACGACAGACGGCTGGGGCAAGGCAGCCAGCCTGACCAGACAAGTCACCGTCTGACCTAACACACAGAGGGGCGCCGGCAAACCCGGCGCCCCTCTCCCTTTACCTGCCGCAAGCGACGCCCCACGCCACGGCGATCGGGTGCCGGCCCAAATCTCTGAGCTCCGATTCGCCAGACCGGCCGGCTCGTCATCGGTTGGCTCGCGGGTACGGGCCTCGGGGCAGAATGTGCATGTGAAGAAGCCTGAGGTCGACCCGGTGGTCGCGCGGAACCGCAAGGCTGCCCATGACTACCAGCTAGGTGAGTCCTGGGAGGCGGGGATGGTGCTGCAGGGTCCGGAGGTGAAGGCGCTCCGGGCCGGGCGCGCGTCTTTGGTCGGCGGTTTCGCCATGGTCGAGAACCGGGAGATCTGGCTGCACGGCGTGCACATTCCGCAGTACTCGCAGGCCCGGTGGTTCAACGACGGTTCGCGCCGCAAGCGGAAGCTCTTGCTGCATCGCGCGCAGATCGACAAGATCGAGCGCAAGGTCAACGAGAGCGGCCTGACGATCGTCCCGGTGGTCCTCTACTTCAAGGACGGCCGCGCGAAGATCGAGATCGCGCTGGGCCGCGGCAAGAAGACCTGGGACAAGCGACAGACACTCGCCGAACGCGAGGCGACCCGTGAAACCGAACGCGCAGTCAGCCGCCGCTTGAAGGGCCACCGAGACTGATCAACGATTGCCCCCACGAGCCGGGGGGTGGGGTTGGCGCTGGGGCCGGCTGCGATCGGCTGGCCGGTTTGGCGCATCGGAACTGGAAGGTCTGGCCGGCCCCGGCGCATCGACCCAAAGGTCTGGCCGGCCCCAGCGCATCGGACCCAAAGGTCTGGCCGATCCGGCGCATCGGAGCTCAGAGGTCTGGGCCTGCAGCCGACCGCCGCGGCCCGCCGCTGCCCAGCATCGCGACGGAGGAGCGGGCGTTCGGGGTGGGCGGGAGCCAGACGCCGAAGGTCGCGACGGAGGAGCGGCCGTAGGCGGCGGCGTGGGTGGGCAGGTCAGCTCCGGGGTGGCGCTGTGCTTTCTCGGACAACCAACTCGGTTGCCACGGCGACTGGTTGGTGGTGGTGTTCGCCGGCCTGGATTTCGCTGATGAGGGCGTCGACGCTGCGGCGGCCGACCTCGGCGAAGAACTGGCGGATCGTTGTCAGGGGCGGCCAGAAGTGAGCTGCCTCCTCCATGTCGTCGAAGCCGACGACGCTGACGTCGCCGGGGATCGACCGGCCGTGCTCGTGCAGCGCGCGGAGCAAACCGAGCGCCATCTGGTCGTTGGCGACGAAGACCGCGGTGACGTCCGGGTCCGCGGCGAGCTGGTGACCGGCTTCGTACCCCGAACCGGCTGACCAGTCGCCCGTCAGCACCGGCGGCACCGGGCAGCCGCGGTCCATCAGGGTCTGCCGCCACGAGCGCAACCGGCGCGAAGCGGCGAAGGACTTCGCCGGACCGCCGAGGTGCCAGACCGTCCGGTGGCCAAGGTCCAGCAGGTGCTCGGTCGCGAGCCGGGCGCCCTGGGCCTGGTCGGTGTCGACGATCGGGTAGTCGAAGTCGGCGTTCGAGTCCACCACGACCACCGGCAGCCCGTCGGGCAGCTGCACCTCGGCCTCGTCGAGCTGGTGCGCCTCGATCAGGATGACCACGCCGTCCACCGCCTGCTCACCGAGCCGGTTGAAGGCCCGGTCGAAGGCGCCCGACAGGGTCCCCTGGGTGGCGTTCAGCACGGGGATCAGGTTGACGGCGTACCCGCTGCTGGTGGCGGCTGTGGCGATCGCGTCCAGGGTGCGGGTGTTGCCGAAGCTGGACAGCTCGAAGACGATCACGCCGATGCTGCGGAACTGCCCGTTGCGAAGCGCGCGGGCGGCGCTGTTCGGCCGGTAGCCGACCTCGCGCATCGCCGCCAGCACCCGGTCGCGGGTGGCTTCGTCGACGTTGTGCCGGCCGTTCGCGACCCGCGAAACCGTCTGCCCGGAGACACCGGCCAGGCGGGCGACGTCGGCCATCGACGGCCCGCGCCGTCGGCGCAGCAGCGGTTCCTCCGCGGTCATCGGCCACCTCCTGGTGTCTCGCTGACTATAGACATGTTGACGTAAACACGTTAGCGTCCCGGCGAGTCATGTTGACGTAAACATCGGAGGACGGCGACCAGATGCACCGAGATACCAAGGGATGGGTCTTCGTCGGTCCGTTCCTGGCCGTGTTCGCGCTGACTTTCCTGGCGCCGATCGGCTACGCGATCTATCTGAGCCTGTTCCGGGAGCAGGCGTTCTTCGGCGGGAACGTGTTCGTCGGCCTGGACAACTACGCCGACGTGATCGCCGACTCCAAGTTCTGGGAGTCGTTCCTGCGGGTGCTGACCTTCCTGGTCGTCCAGGTGCCGGTGATGCTCATCCTGGCCCTGCTGGCCGCGCTCGCGATCGACAGCGCCCGGCTGCACGGAGCGAGCTTCTTCCGGATCGTCATCTTCCTGCCGTACGCCGTACCGGGTGTCGTCGCCGTCCTCATGTGGGGCTTCATCTACGGCGACAACTTCGGCCTCGCCGCCGATCTCAACAACCTGCTCGGCAGTACGGCGATCAAGCCGCTCAGCGGGCACTGGATGCTTCCGTCGATCGCCAACATCGTGACCTGGGAGTTCGTCGGCTACAACATGCTGATCTTCTACTCAGCGCTGCGGACCGTGCCCGAGGAGTTGTACGAGGCGGCCGCGATCGACGGTGCGAGCGCGTTGCGAACCGTCCGCGCGGTCAAACTGCCGGCCCTGCGCGGAGCGGTCGTGATCGCCACCATCTTCTCGATCATCGGCAGCTTCCAGCTGTTCAACGAGCCCAACATCCTGCGCACGCTGGCGCCGAACGTGATCACGACGTACTACACGCCGAACATGTACGCCTACAACCTCTCCTTCGCCGGCCAGCAGTTCAACTACTCCGCGACCGTCGCCATCGTGATGGGCGTCATCACCGCCGTCATCGCGTACGTCGTCCAGCTGCGCGGTTCACGGGAGGCACTGTGAGTACCCGGACGTCACCGCTGCGGCCCAGGCGGTCTCCCCTGCTGACCGGGCTGATGATCCTCTATCTGGTCTACACCCTCGTCCCTTTGCTCTGGCTGTTTCTGAGCGCCACCAAGACGCAAGGCGATCTGCTCTCGAGTCCCGGGCTGTGGTTCGGTCACCGGTTCGCGCTGTTCGCCAACATCCGCGACACCCTGACCTACAACGACGGCATCTTCCTGCGCTGGCTCGGAAACACCTTGCTGTACGTCGTTGTCGGAGCAGGCGGGGCGACTCTGCTCGCGACGGCGGCCGGCTACGGGCTGGCGAAGTACAAGTTCAAGGGCCGCCGCGCGGTCTTCGCAGTATTGCTCGGTGCCGTCGCGGTTCCCGGTACTGCGCTGGCCGTGCCGACGTTCCTGATGTTCTCCAATCTCGGTCTGACGAACACCGTCTGGGCGATCATCATCCCGTCGCTGGTCAGCCCGTTCGGCCTGTACCTGATGTGGGTCTACGCCTCGGACGCCATTCCGCACGACCTGCTCGAGGCGGCCCGCATCGACGGTGCCGGCGAGGTCCGGATCTTCTTCACGGTCGCGCTGCGACTGCTTGCCCCAGGCATCGTCACGGTCCTGCTGTTCGCGGTGGTGTCCACCTGGAACAACTACTTCCTGCCGCTGATCATGCTCAGCAAACCCAACCTCTACCCGCTCACCGTCGGCCTGACCCAATGGAGCAACCAGGCGACCGGCGTCGGTGCCCGCCCCATCTACAACCTGGTGATCACGGGGTCGTTGCTGACCATCGTGCCCTTGGTGGTCGCCTTCCTCCTGCTCCAGCGGTTCTGGCAGTCGGGCCTGACCGCGGGCAGCGTCAAACAGTGAGGTGTCAATCAGTGAAGGGAATCCGAGTCTGATGAAAACTGCACTTTGGCGAAGAGTCCTGACCGCGGTCGTCCTGGTGACCACCACGGCAGCGATCCCTGCGGCCGCCGCGGCGCCGAGCACAGGTCCGGCCGGGACCAGTGAGTTCCGGGGCGTGAACTGGGCGGATCCGCGCGACAACTACGCGTCCGACGCGGTCGTCCCGTCCGGGCTCAGCACCGCGGACAACTACGCGACGACGTACCGGAAGTCGACGGGCATCGTGCTGGAGTTCCGGCACGAGCTCAAGGCCAACACGATCCGGCTGCCGATCAATCCGTCCAGTGTCGGGACCGCCTGGTGGAAGTCCTACCAGGCCGCGATCGATGCCTCGGTCAACAACGGCTTCAAGGTCATCCTCAGCTACTGGGAGGCCAACGACGCCAAGGATGGCCGGGTCGACGACGCAGGAGCGTACGCCGCCATGTGGGACACCGTGGTCAAGAAGTACGCGAAGAACCCGCGGGTGTACTTCGAGCCGATGAACGAGCCGTTCGGCTACTCCCTCGACGAGTGGGTCGGTCTCACCTCGTCGTGGCTCGCGCGACACAGCAACGTCCCGCGCGGCCGCGTCGTCATCTCGGGAACCGGCTACAACGACAACGTGACCGGCGTCGGCGCGGCCCCGCAGTTGAAGGGAACCCTGCTGTCGCTGCACTTCTACGGCTTCTGGGCCTCCGACACGACCGAGGCCGCCTGGCTGGCGAACCTGCAGCCCCGGATCGGTTCGTACGGCTGGCGCACCATCATCGACGAAGCCGGCTCACCGATGACCATCGGCCTGAACTACGGCAACCACGAGGGCAACGTGTACACGGCGTACCTCGGCGCGCTCACCCAGACCGCGCGCGAACAGCACATGGGCATCGTCTACTGGCCCGGCCTGCGCAACGGTGACTCGTACTCGATGACCACCCAGGTCGCCGAGAACGACCTCGTGGTGAACAGCCGCAGCGGTCTCGCGCAGTTGCAGTGGGGCTGGGGGCTGCTCAAGACCGAGCCGTCCAACAACCTGCCGCCGGCTCCTCCCGGTGAACCGCTGCGAAGCGTGGCCGGCGGCCGCTGCGCCGACGTACCGGGCTTCTCCACTGCTCCCGGGACGGCGCTGGATCTGTGGGACTGCAACAACGGTGGCAACCAGTCGTGGAACTACACCGCCGACAAGCAGTTGATTGTCTACGCGGACAAGTGCCTGACGATCGGCGGCGACGGATCGAGTGCGGGCAGCCCCGTCACCATCGAGAACTGCACCGGCGCGTCGACGCAGGCATGGGATGTCCGCGCGGACCTGTCGGTGGTCAGCGTCGGCCACCCGGATCTCTGCCTCGAGGCCGTCGGTACGGACAACGGATCGCCGGTCGCTGTGGGGACCTGCAACGGGCAAGCAAATCAGCAGTGGACGCGCTCGTAGCGCTCGTCCTTCATCAGTGAAAGGAACACCCATGAAGACCAGTCATCGGCACGGCCTGAGGCGACTCGTCGCCGTCGGCGCCGCCGTCACGGCCGCGTCGGTCCTGCTGGCCGCTTGCGGCAGCTCCGACAAGACGGCCGCCGGCAGTGGTCAGGCGCAGGGGTCGCCGGATGCTGTCAACGCCGCCCTCGAGAAGGGCGGGACGATCACCTACTGGAGCTGGACGCCGTCCGCCGAGGCGCAGGTGAAGGCCTTCGAGCAGGCGTACCCGAAGGTCAAGGTGAACTACGTCAACGCCGGTACCGGCAACGACCAGTACACCAAGCTGCAGAACGTGATCAAGGCCGGCTCCGGGGCACCGGATGTGGCCCAGATCGAGTACCAGGCGCTTCCGCAGTTCGCCCTGCCGGGCTCGCTGGTCGACCTGCGCCAGTACGGCTTCGACAGCTTCCAGTCCGCCTACACGCCGTCGACCTGGACCGCCGTGCACGCCGGTGACGGTCTCTTCGGGCTGCCGCAGGACTCGGGCCCGATGGCCCTGTTCTACAACAAGGAAGTCTTCGACAAGTACGGCCTCACGGTTCCGAAGACCTGGGACGAGTACATCGCCCAGGCCAAGAAGCTGCACACGGCGGACCCGAAGAAGTACCTCACCAACGACACCGGTGACGCGGGCTTCGCCACCAGCATGATCTGGCAGGCCGGCGGCAAGCCCTTCAGTACCTCGGGCAAGAACGTCACCATCAACCTGCAGGACGCCGGGACGCAGAAGTGGACCGGGGTCTGGAACCAGCTGGTGACCGGCGGCCTGCTCGCGAACATCCCCGGCTGGTCCGACGAGTGGTTCAAGGCCCTCGGCGACGGCACGATCGCCTCGCTGTCCGTCGGCGCCTGGATGCCGGGTGTGCTCGAGTCGTCGGTGAAGGGCGGCGCCGGCAAGTGGCGGGTCGCCCCGCTGCCGACGTACGACGGTCAGCCGGCCACCGCCGAGAACGGCGGCAGCACCGAGTCGGTCCTCAAGCAGAGCGCGAACCCCGCGCTGGCGGCCGGCTTCGTGCGCTGGCTCAACCACGACGGCGGCGTGAAGCCGTTCCTGGCCAGCGGCGGCTTCCCGTCCACCACGGCCGACCTCGCCGACCCCGCGTTCCTGGACAAGAAGAGCGCGTACTTCGGTGGTCAGCAGATCAACCAGGTCCTCACCAGCGCGGCCGGCTCGGTGGTCAAGGACTGGAGCTACCTGCCGTTCCAGCTCTACGCCAACAGCATTTTCGGCGACACTGTCGGTAAGTCCTATCAGGCCAAGACCGACCTCGACGGCGGGCTCAAGGCCTGGCAGGACGCTCTGGTCAGCTACGGCAACCAGCAGGGCTTCCAGGTCAACGGCTGACGGTCCGGAATCTCGAGAAAGAGGCACATGTCCGACTTCACGATCGGTGAGTCCGAGTTCCTGCTCGACGGTGAGCCGTTCCGGATCCTGTCCGGTGCGCTGCACTACTTCCGCGTCCACCCGCAGTCGTGGGCGGACCGGATCGAGAAGGCCCGCCTGATGGGACTCAACACCATCGAGACCTACGTTCCCTGGAACGCCCACAGCCCCGTGCGTGGGACGTTCGGCACCGAGGGAATGCTCGATCTCGCGGCGTTCCTGCGCCAGGTCGCCGAGGCCGGCATGTACGCGATCGTCCGCCCAGGCCCCTACATCTGTGCGGAATGGGACAACGGCGGCCTGCCCGCCTGGCTCTTCGCGGAGCCGGGCGTGGGGGTCCGCCGGTACGAGAAGCAGTTCCTGGCAGCGGTCGAGGAGTACCTGGAGCAGGTACTGCGGATCGTCCGGCCGCTCCAGGTCGACCAGGGCGGCCCGGTGCTGCTCGTCCAGGTCGAGAACGAGTACGGCGCGTTCGGCGACGACCCGGCGTACCTGAGGTTCCTCGTCGACGTCACCCGGCAGGCTGGCATCACCGTGCCGCTGGTGACGGTGGATCAGCCCGAAGACGCCATGCTCGCGGCAGGCGGCGTGGACGGCGTACTGCGTACTGCTTCGTTCGGGTCGCGGAGTGCCGAGCGGCTCCGCACCCTGAGGGCCCACCAGCCGTCAGGACCCTTGATGTGCATGGAGTTCTGGGACGGCTGGTTCGATCACTGGGGAGGTCCGCACCACACGACCTCGGTGGCGGACGCGGCCGCCGAGCTGGACGCGTTGCTGGCGGCCGGCGCATCGGTCAACGTGTACATGTTCCACGGCGGGACGAACTTCGGCCTGACCAGTGGGGCGAACGACAAGGGCGTCTATCGGCCGACGATCACGTCGTACGACTACGACGCTCCGCTGGACGAAGCGGGCAACCCGACGGCGAAGTACGACGCGTTCCGTGAGGTGATCTCCCGGTACGCCGAGGTGCCGCCCGCGACCCCGCGACCGGCCACACCGGCGCCGGCGTTCCGGGTGACGCTCGGTGAACCGGTCCGGTTGCTGGCCAGCCCGGGCCTGTGGGGAAGCTGGAGCGATCACCGCGAGGCGCCGTCGCTGGACGAACTCGATGCCCGGCTGGCGCTTTTCCGGACCGAGATCGACGTCGACGGCGCCACGATGCTCAACGTCGGCGAGGTCCGGGACCGGGCGCAGGTGTTCCTGAACGGGGACCCGGTCGGCGTTCTCGATCGCGAGCAGCACGATCAGGCGATCATGCTGCCACGCGGGCGGGGCCGGCTCGAGATCGTCGTGGAGGACCAGGGCCGGGTCAACTACGGTCCGCGGATCGGCGAGCCGAAGGGCCTGGTGGGTCCGATCCGGTTGGGGTCGGAGTCGTTGGCCGACTGGTCTGTCTGCGCGATCGACCTGGATGCCGTTCCCCGGCTCTGGGAGTCGGCGGCCGTCGGTGCCGCGGGCGTCGGTCCGACTGCGTGGCGCACCACGTTCCTCGCCGAGGAGCCGGCCGATCACTTCCTGCAGACCGATGCCTGGGGCAAGGGTTTTGCCTGGGTCAACGGATTCTGCCTCGGCCGCTACTGGCGACGCGGGCCGCAGCGCACACTTTTCGTCCCAGGTCCGGTGATCCGGGCCGGAAGCAACGAACTGGTCGTCCTGGAACTCAACGCACTGTCGGAACCGACGGCGCAGTTCGTACCGGGACCGTCGCTGGGACCGCTGGAGCTGTGAATCGGGCTTCGGTGGAGAGCAGGTAGGCCACGACGGACCTCGCTACTCCGGCTGCCTGTGAGCGGATCTCCGGCATCGCGGTCGACTCCCACAGACTGCCGCGGCGTAAGGCTCCCAGCGTCCAGAGTGGCGCGTTGTCGTCACCGAGGATGCGGCCGTCGTCGGCTGTTTCGAGTCCTAGTCCGACGTCGCCGCTCCTGGCCAGCCCTTGCGCCAAAAGGTTGCGCAGAAGCGGGTCCACCTTCGCGTCGCCTACGGGGCCCGTGCAGTTGACCACGGCACCGACCGTCATGACCGTGCCATCACTGAGCAGCACCCGCACGGCGTGGCCGGTGTCTTCAGCCGTCACCACCTCGCCGGTGTGCTGGCAGAGCCGCCCTGACTCGCGGACCACGGCCAGCCGCTCTGCCGTGACAGGCGCCATGCGATGCCGGTGCGCATCCCAGGTTCGCGCGTCACCGCGAAGGAACTCCTGCTTGTCACTGGCCGACAACCGCTTCCACACCTGCGAGGTGATCGGCCGCAGCCCGTCGATCGCGGCCCGCCAGTCACCAGTACGCCGTACCGTCTGCGCCACGTGCCGGAGCAAGGCTGAGCGCAGTACGGCGAGACTGTCGGCCTCGGCGAGCTCAGCAGGCGGCGGCACCGGCGGGGTCTTCTCTGAGCGGTGTACCGCAGGGATGACGCCGTGGCGCGACACCGTGTGCACACTGCGACTCGGACGGTCTGCTGCGAGCACTACGTCGACCATGGTGAGTCCGGTGCCGACCAGCAGCACGTCCGAGTCCGGCAGGTTGTCGAGCACGTCGGGGAGCCACGGGTCTGCGACAAAGCGGGCGGAGGCCTGCAGGCCAGGTGGAGCCCACGCAGTGCCGGGCGCCGTACCGCTGGCCACTACGGCGGCGTCGGCGAGCAGAAGCTCACCTGAGTCGAGCTGCAAGGTCACCTGCCCGTCGACGTGGCCTACGGCAACCACTCGGGCATGGACACGCTCCAGGGACCCAGCAGAGCGGGCCACGCAGGCGGCGAGATGGTCGGCGAGATAGTCGCCGTACCGGGCTCGGGCCACGAAGGCGGACGGCTTGATGCCGGGGTCAACGTGCGCGTGCAGCCAGTCGACGAAGTCGTCCGGTTCATCGGGCAGCGCGCTCATCCCGGCCACGGGGACGTTCAGCAGATGCCGGCCGTCGGGCGTCGAGTAGGCCACACCCCGTGCTGTGGCCGCACCGGGGTCGATCAGCACGACCTGGAGCCGGCCGGCATCCAGGAGCCGGGCCGCGGTCAGCGCACCGGCGGCACCCGCGCCGATCACCGCGACCGTCCAGCCGGCTTCCCCCATGTCGACCCCACCCCGCAGGCGTAAAACTCTACTGAATCAATAGACTTACTCGCCTGACGGTAGCCGATCCCGGCCGCGATCGCCAGCAGCACCCGGTGGGCAGGGGCGGCTTCCGACGCGCTGTGCAAGCTGGCGGTAGCGCGACCGGCATTGTGTGCTACCGTTTTCACCGGTTGCAGTTTTGCAGTTCCACGTTCGTTTTGAGACGCCCGCGGAGTTTGTGATCCGCAGGGCGTTTTCTCATTTCCGGGCCTTGGTCCGATGTGGGAGGGCTCGTTCGGCAGCCCGGGAACCGGTATTCGCCGGGACTCGTCAACTCGCCCCACAAAGGAGCAGATCATGGCCAACGGAACAGTGAAGTGGTTCAACAGCGAAAAGGGCTTCGGCTTCATCGCGCAGGACGGCGGCGGCGCCGACGTGTTCGTGCACTACTCGGCGATCACGACGGACGGCTACCGTTCGCTGGATGAGAACCAGAAGGTCGAGTTCGACCTGACCCAGGGCCCGAAGGGCCCGCAGGCGGAGAACGTCCGCCCGGTCTGAACCACCGTGTGACGCAGGCCCGGCTTCGGCCGGGCCTGTTTCATTTTCCGCGCGGCTCGGACTCCCAGCGGACCTCTCCGTCCTGGACCACGTCGGTGCGAGTCAGCCCGACTACCGCCGCCACAGCGGCCGACGCGCCGTGATCCGGGTGAACGTGCGCGACGATCCGCCGTACGCCGTGCGCCTGCAACCAGGTCACCAGGCCCACCGCGGCCTCCTTCGCGTAGCCGCGCCCCTGCCACGCAGTACCGATGACCCAGGCGATCTCCGCCTCGTCACCGGTGACCGTCGCCTGTACGTAGCCGACCAGCGCGTCGTCCTCCAGCGAGCTCGCCACCCAGTTGAGCCAGTACTCTCCCGGCCGACCCGGTCCTGCCACCTGTCGTTCGTACCGCGCAGCCAGCTCCTCCGCCGTCGGCGGACCGCCACCGGTGAACGTGTAGAGCTCAGACGCAGCCAGTACGCCGGCCATTTCCTCGGCGTACTCCACGTGCAGCGGCAGCAAGGCCAGCCGCTCGGTGTCGAACCTGGTGGCGATCATCGGGCAACGGTAGCGCCGAGCGGTCCGGCCGCTCCCTCCTCGGCCGATCCGCCCGGTGCCACTGCGTTGCGACGCAGGCGACTAGGGCAGCCGTGCGTTCGGATGAATGTCGAACCGTGGACTCCGGTGGTCGCCCGGCCGGTACGGCGTGACCCGCTCCTCGTAGTGCAGATGCGGACCCACCGCGACGCCCAGACGATCCCCCGTCTCCACCGTGTCCCCCTGCTGGACCTCCACCTCGGACACCCGACCGTAGAGGTGCCAGATCGCGTTCGACTCGACCACGACCTCGTCACCTGCTGCCCGGACGACGACCCCCGCAAGCGTCGCCCGCACCGGCGTACCCGGCTCGGCACGGTAGTCCCGGCCCGGGTGCGGCCCGCGCTCCCCCGTCACCCCGAACTCGCAGGTCACTCTCGGGTTGTGCACCGGCGCCGCCATGTACCGATGGTCCGGGCGCACCTTCAGAAACCCTTAAAGCCTGGCCGGTGCCGTCGGGTAGGGGGCCGGCTCGACGTCCAGCTCGGCCATGCGCTGCACGTAGGTGCGGTAGGCCCGGCGGGCTTCGCCGTGCGCTCCACTGCTCTGGAACGCAGACACCAGCCCGAGGTGCGCGCGTTCGTCGTACTGGTCTCGTTGCAGGATGCGGAGCAGGTAACCGGCGGCCGCGTCGGGGTCGCGCTTGCTGCGATCGGCCAATACGCGGGCAACGCGGACATACAGAGCCCGGGCTTCCTCGCGCATCCCTGCGGCCCAGTCGGCGTATACGTCCTCTTCCAGGAAGTCACCGCTGTACGACGCTTCAGCGGCGCGCAACATCGTCAGGTCGTTGCTGTCGAGACCGGCTCGCGCATCCCGCAAAAACCCCTCGACGTCGACGGCAGTCTGCTCACCGTCCAGCCAGATGGTGGCTCGGTCGGCGCCGACGAAGCTGTCCGGCGGATACGACTTGTCGGGGTCCAGCACGGACCGCACGGTCGACAGCGCCACCGACAGCCGCGGCGACGCGACCGACTCGCCCTGGTCGGGCCAGAGCAGGTCCAGTAGCTGCACGCGAGCCACTGGACGGCAGCGACGGGCGACGAGGATCTTCAGCAGGTCCCTCGCCTTCTTGGACGGCCATTCGCCAAGCTGCACGGGTTTGCCGTGCCGTAGTACGCGGAAGCCACCGAGGCACTCGATGCGTACTGGAGCGGGCCCTGTCTCTTCACCGGCGGCCAGCGCAGCTGCGGCGTAGCGGGTCGCTCCAGCTGCGAGGAACTGCTGGTGAGCACGCAGCGCCAAGTCCCTGGCCTCGGGACCGTGCGTCCGCCTGGACAGCATCAACTCGGCCCGCGCCTGCCCCAACGGATCGCCCAACTCAGTACGGATGTTCAGTACTTCGTGCAGTGGCTCGGCGCCGCCGTCCGCTGCCGCAAGGAGTTCCAGCGCGTCGGCAAGTCCTGCGCGGTCACGCCGCTTGCGACACAGGGCTGCTGCTTGCTCTGCAGCAACTGCCGCCTCGGCCTTGTTGCCGGCGTGCAGGCTCACCCAGCCGAGGGCAACCAGGGCACTGGACTGACCGAGCACAGGCCCGTAAGCCACGGCCTGCTTGGCCATCTCGGCAAGCTCCGCGGCTCTCTCCGGCTCCTCCCCGGCAAGCACCCGCGCCAGCCCGGCCAACGAGGGCACCAGCGACTGCATGTCCTTCGTCTCGTCGGCCAAGGCGATGGCCTCTTCGAAACAAGCCCTCGCCATCGCCCGGTCGCCACGCTCGCGATAGACCTCGCCCAAAACAGAGAGCGGTTGTGCGACTCGCTTGGACTCCAGCTTCTGGTAGAGCGCCCTGGAACCTTCCAGCTCGCCAATGGCCTCGTCCAGCCGGCCCAGTCTCAGCAGTGCTTCGCCGCGATTATTCAGTGCGAGCGCCCGGAACACCGCGAAGCCGGACCGGTCGGCCAACTCCAGTGCACGGTCAAGCTCTTCCAGGCCGAGCATGTAGTCGCCCTCGGCGATGTGGTGAGATCCACGGTTCACCCGGATGCGGATCGACTGCAGCAGGTCACCTGCGCGCTCTGCGTGGTCCAGCGCGCGCAGGTAATGGGAGGCGTTGCCGCGCGGGTCACTGTCGACCGCGGCCAGCATCGCAAGCACTGTGTGGACGATCGCCAGCGCGCGGTCGTCGCGAGACGTCTTGGCGGCCTGCTGAGCCGCTTCGATCAGTGTGCGGCAGTCGTCGAACTCCCCGCGCAACCAGTGCGCTCCGGCCCACCACGCCTGCAACAGCGCCTCATCGGCCGGCTGGCCGCCGTCGATCCGGCCTCGGCGATAGGTGGCGATGGCAACATCCGTCCGCCCCCGCAGGTGATGGATCAGGCCCAGGCGCCAGGCGATGGCGACCGGGATCTCCCCCTCGGGCCCGATGATCCGGTCGAAGCAGTCCTCCGCACCCTGCCAGTCGCCCAGAACCTGCCTGGCTTCGCCTTCCAGTTGGTCCATCGCCGCGTCGCGCAACTCCTGCGGCAGCATGGTGACGGCAGCGACCACCATCTCCGCCAGCCCACCCGCAACCATCGCGTGCCCGCGCTCGGTCAGCATGCGCGCCGCTTGCGCCGGATCGACGGCCTGGAAGCACGCCAGTGCATCCCGATGGTCCCCGACCGACTCGAACCAGCGGCCGGCCTGCTGGGTCAGTTCGATGATCTCTGCGTCGTCGGTGGACAGCCGGTCGTTGGCGAAGTCGCGAACCAGCGGGTTGAGCTCGTAGCCGTCCGCCTCGCCGGCAGAGACGAGCAGACCTCTCGTCCGAAGCTGTTGCAGCGTGTCGGCACTGTCAGTGAGCCCGATCGCCTGGCACAGCTCGGCCCCGAATCGCGGCAGCACAGCGACGGCGGCCACCAACCGGCGTACGGACGCAGGCTCGGCAGCGAAGACCTCCTCTGCCAGGTAGTCGTACAGCGGCCCGTCCGAACGCAGCGCACGTCGTAACCGGATGGATCGCTCGGCAGCCGGCACAGTCCGCAACGCCTCCACCGCAAGGCGAGTAGCAGCAGGCCACCCCTGTACTGCGGCTTGCAACGGCTCGGCGAGTTCGTCGACCCCTTCACCCAGTACTGCGCGCAGCACCTCCAGGGTCTCCGGCACAGTGAAGGCCACCGCCGTCGCGTCGATCTCCAGCACCTGGCCTCGGCCACGCAACCGGTCTATCCCGAACGGCAGCGCCGTACGGGAAGCCACCACCAGGTGCAGAGACGAGGGCGCCACCCTGACCAGTCCGTCGATCAGCTTGGCTGCCGGGTCGTGCGCATGGATCTCGTGGAGGTCGTCCAGGACGAGGACGAGGTCGTCGTGCAGGTTCTGCTCGAGCGCCTCGGCCAGCACCGCGGCGTACGCGAGTGCTCTGGTCTCCTGCTCGGCGTCTGCGTCCGGCCCACGAGGCCCTTGGAGCTCAGCAGCCAGCACTGCGGACAGTGCGGGGACCTGGCGCCGGAGTGCCTCCACCAGTGCGGTCACCATGGCAGCGAGCGAGCGGTCCTCGGCGCGGACGGTGTGCCAGGCGCAGGGCCGCCCGGCGGCCCAGGAGCCGAGCAACGTGGACTTGCCGAACCCAGCGTCCGCGACGACCGTCACCAGCCGCCGCCGCGCGCCCTCGTCCAGCAGCGCCAGCAGGCGCGGCCGTGCCACCGTCCCCTGCAAACCCGCGCCGTCCCCAGCCATCTGGCCACCTTCCCGTCCCCTGTCGCGAGATTAGTGTCGCGGAGGGGCTGCAGCTACAACAGCACCCTCAGTAGCCGGTTCGCAACGGTGCCGGCACTGATCTCACGCCCAGGAATCCCCGCCACGCCCGCTCCTGAGCCTGCCGGGCGCGACCCTGTCGGCGTGTCGCCGTAGGGTGGGTGCCCATGAACGACCGGCTGGTGTGGATCGACTGTGAGATGACCGGACTCGATCTGGTGGCGGACGCCCTGATCGAGGTGGCGGTCCTCGTCACCGACTACGAGTTGAACGTGCTCGGCGAGGGGATCGACCTGGTGATCGCACCACCCCCGGGCGCGCTGGAGCAGATGGGCGACTTCGTCCGCGACATGCACACCGCCTCCGGCCTGCTCGCCGAACTCGAGCACGGGATCGAGCTCGCCGACGCCGAACAGCAGGTGCTCGACTTCATCGCCGGCTACGTCCCCGACCCGCGCAAGGCCGCGCTGGCCGGCAACTCCGTCGGCACCGACCGCACCTTCCTGGTCCGCGACATGCCCAAGGTCGAGGCCCACCTGCACTACCGCAACGTCGACGTCAGCTCGATCAAGGAACTCGTCCGCCGCTGGTATCCGCGCGTGTACTACGCGACGCCGGCCAAGAACGGCAACCACCGCGCCCTCGCCGACATCACCGAGAGCATCGCCGAACTCAGGTACTACCGGCAGACCGTCTTCGTGCCCCAACCGGGCCCCGACAGCGACACCGCGAAGGCCGCCGCCAGCGCCGTCTCGGCCCCGATTTCAGGGAACTGACGATCGTCGCTATGATTACCCAGCCGTCGCAGTCAGGACGGCAGCAGTACCGAACATGGTGGGTATAGCTCAGCTGGTAGAGCACCTGGTTGTGGTCCAGGGGGCCGCGGGTTCAAGTCCCGTTACTCACCCGGCTGGCCCGGCGTGTCTGCGGAAGGCGCAGACATTGCCGGGCTCTTTTTTTGTGCGCGGTCGCTTCGCTCCGCGCGGGCGGGGGCTTCGCCACCCGCACCCCCTTGCCGGGGGCTGGGGTTCGCTTGGGGGCTCCCTGGCGGGGAGCTGTGTTCGGATGGGGGCCCTCGATGCGCCTCCACTTCTCGCCGGTCCATCGCCGTCCCCACCCCGGTGCGCTCCGCCTTTCCTTGCCGCACGCCTTTTTTGGGTGGGTTTGTGCGGGGGTTGGTGGGGGTGGGCTGGGAGGATCGGGGGGTGAAGTCGGGCAGCGTTTGGTTTGTGTATGGGGTGGCTGTGCTGGTCACGTTCGTGATCGGGGTGGTCGCGTTCGGGGTGTTCGTGTTGTCGAAGGTGTTCGGCGGGGGGTCGACTGAGGAGTCCTCGCCGGCGCCGGCAGTTGTCCAGGCGAGCCCGTCGGTCAGGGCTACACCGGTTCCGCGGAAGAGGGCTGCTCAGGTGTTGGGGGTGCGGGCTGTGGTGGCTGATGCCCGGCAGGTGGTGGTGACGGTGGCGACGCCGGTGGGGTGTGCGAAGAATCTGCGCGCGGTCGCTTATGCCGAGGGGGTCGGCGCGGTCGCGGTGCGGGTCACGCAGGAGGTTGGCGCCGGGTGCCGATGGCAGCGCAAACCTGTGCTGGTCACGGCCAAGGCCCCGGTCGGTGACCGCACGCTGATCGTCAACGGCACCCCGTGGACACCGACCGAGTCCGGCGAATACCAGCAGGCGCTTCGCGCCTCGACGTCCTGACCGATTCCTTTTCCGGGTCCGCGCGGTCTACCTGTCATGACTGAAAACAGACCCCGCCGGCTGGCCCTGTCCGTCCTCGTCTCGCTCAACGGCGTCATCGGCGAACCGATGACCTGGGCCGGACCGTACTTCGGAGAAGGTAGCGCCGCCCATTCCCTCGCCGTCCTGGAGCGCAGCGACGCCTTCCTGATGGGCCGGCACACTTACGAACTGTTCGCGCGACAATGGCCGACGGCGACCGGCCCGTACGCCGACCGGCTCAACCGGATGCCGAAGTACGTGTTCTCGTCGACCCTCACCGAGGCCGAGTGGACCAACACGACCATCGTGGGTGGCGACGTCGTGGCCGGAGTGCGGGAACTGAAAGAGGCGGGCGGCAACGATCTGATGGTCTACGGGCACGGCCGGTTCGGGCAGACCCTCGTGGATGCGGGGCTCGTGGACGAGTTGACTGTCACCGTCGTACCGGTGTTCGTGCCCGGTGGCACGCCTTTGTTCCGCGACGGCGGGCAGGGGCACCATTGGGAACTCGTCCATGCCGGCGAAGGCCACGACCCGGGCCTCGCGACCCTCACCTACCGACCCGCAACCGCTGCGAAGGCCTGATGAAGACGATCTCCAGCGACGACCGCGACCAGTTCCTCGAGGACACCGAGCAGTACCGCTCCGAGCTGCTCGCCTATTGCTACAAACTGCTCGGCTCGTTGCACGAGGCGGAGGACGTCGTACAGGAGACCTGCCTGCGCGCCTGGCGAAGCCAGGACACGTTCGAGGGCCGGTCGTCGCTGCGCACCTGGCTGTACCGCATCGCGACCAACCAGTGCCTGAACGCGCTCGGATCTCCGCAACGCCGTGCGCTCCCGTCCGGATTGTTCGCACCCAGTCAGGATCCGGGCGCGATGATGGCACCCGCCCAGGGCGAAAGATCATGGCTCGACCCGTTCCCGGGACCTGCCGCCCACGAGGGCGACCCGGCCGAGGTCGTCGCGGCCCGGTCGAGTCTGCGCTTGGCGCTCGTTGCCAGCCTGCAGCACCTGCCACCACGGCAGCGGGCGGTACTCATCCTGCGGGAAGCACTCGGGTACCGCGCGGCCGAGGTCGCCGAGATGCTCGAGACCTCCGTGGCCGCGGTCAAGAGCGCTCTGCAGCGTGCCCGCGCCACCCTCTCCGAAGTCGCACCGACCACCGAGGAAGTGGTCGAGCCCGACTCTCCGGAGGCGCGCGCGATCCTCGACCGCTACATGGACGCCTTCGAGCGCGCGGACGTCGAGGCGATGAACGACCTGCTCCGCTCCGACGCGAGGCTCGAACTGGTCCCGTCCGACGTCTGGTTCCAGGGCAAGACCACCTGCGTCGGCCAACTGCGCGCGCGGGCCATGACCCAGCCCGGCCTCTACAAGATGCTGCCGACGATCGCCAACGGCCAGCCCGCGGCCGCCGCCTACTACCGCAAGACCGTCGACGACGAGTTCAGGCCGTTCGCGATCTCGGTGCTCACCGTCGACCGCAGCAACATCATCGCGATCACGGTCTTCGCCGATCCGGCGCTGCTGGCCCGCTTCGGCTTCCCGGCCGAACCGGCAGCCGTCGACGCCGGACAGGTTCCCGGCCGGGCGGGTGACGCTGGGGCAGAATGACGAGATGCCGGACGACGAGACCATCACCGAACAGCGGGTCCGCAACCGTTGGGGCGAGGGCGACCGGCTGCGGGTCGAGATCCTGGAAGGCGCCGGCCGGCTGTTGTCGGAACTCGGTGGCGAGGACGGCCTCACCATCCGCGGCGTCGCCCGGGCGGTCGGGATAGCGCCGGCCAGCATCTACCAGCACTTCGCCGACCGGGCCGCGCTGATCGACGGCCTGGTGGAGTACGAGTTCAGCCAGCTGATGAAGGCGATAACCGCCGCCGACGAGAGCCTCGACCCGACCGACGTGGTGGGCCGGGTGCGCGCCCAGGTGCACGCCCACCGAGATTTCGCCGACGCCAAGCCGGGGCACTACCGGCTGCTGTTCGGGAAGGCCACCCGACGGGCGATCCGCGGCGAGCGTCCGGTGAACGGGCCGCTGTTCGAGGTGTTCACGAGTTTCATCGCGGCCTTCGACCGCTGCGCCGAGGCCGGCTTCGCGCTCCGGGTGCCCAGCCAACGGGCCGCCTCGCTGGTGTTCGTGAGCGTCTACGGGCGCGCGGCCCTGCTGGACGGCGTACGGATCGAACGGCCGGACGAAGACTTTCTCGACGATCTCGTCTCGCTGATCTTCGTCTGAGCTCCTCACGAAGTGTGACCTCTCTCTCACTGTCTGGTATCGCCGGAGGCAGTTACCTAACGTCTGTTCAGTAAGAAAACAATCGTTCGGTAACTCTGGGGAGTCGACGATGTCCGAGATCGTGGAGGAACTACCGACCTATCCGATGAGCCGCGGTCGCTGCCCGTTCGATCCGCCGCCGGAACTGGACCGGCTGCAGGACACCGAGCCGCTGTCCCGGGTGAAACTGTGGGACGGCAGTACGCCGTGGATGGTGACCCGGTACGACCACAGTCGCCAACTGCTCGCCGACCCACGGATCAGTTCGGACCCACGCAACGACGGCTTCCCGTTCTCGAACGCGGCCCAGTCGCAGAACCGCGGCCAGTTCAAGGCGTTCATCGTCCGCGACGATCCCGAGCACGCCGCCCAGCGCCGGCTGGTGACCGCCGACTTCATGATCAAGCGGGTCGAGGCGATGCGGCCGCGGATCCAGGAGATCACCGACGGCCTGATCGACGACATCCTCGCCGGCCCGAAGCCGGTCGACCTGGTGGAGACGCTCGCACTGCCGCTGCCGTCCCTGGTGATCTGCGAACTGCTCGGCGTACCGTACGCCGATCGCTCGCTGTTCCACCGCCTGGGCAAGACGCTGCTCCGGCGTGACAACACCCCCGAGCAGAGCCGCGCCGCGAGCGAAGAACTGCGGGCCTATCTGCGAGACCTCGTGAACCGCCTGGACGCCGAGCCCGACGACGCCCTGCTCAGCCGCCTGATCGTGCAGCAGTTGCGCACCGGGCAGATGGGCATCGAGGACATCGTCGACATGGCTCTCTTACTGCTGATCGCCGGCCACGAGACGACCGCCAACATGATTGCCCTGGGCACCGTTGCACTGCTGGAACACCCCGACCAGCTCGCCGGGCTCCGCGACACCGACGACCCCAAGGTGGTCGCGAACGCCGTCGAGGAACTGCTGCGCTATCTGACCATCGTGCACAACGGCCGGCGTCGCGTCGCGCTGGACGACATCGAGATCGGCGGCCAACTGATCCGCAAGGGTGACGGCGTGATCGTCGCGACCGAGATCGCCAACCGCGACGCCGAGGCCTTCCCGGACCCGGACAAGCTGGACATCCACCGGGTGGCACGGCACCACGTGGCCTTCGGGTACGGCGTACATCAGTGCCTTGGGCAACCACTTGCGCGGGTGGAGCTGCAGGTCGTCTACAGCACGCTCTACCGGCGGATCCCGACGCTCGCCCTGGCCGTCCCGCTGGACGAGGTGCCGTTCAAACACGACATGGCGATCTACGGCGTGCATGCACTGCCGGTGACTTGGTGATGGGAGACAGGGGATGAAGGTCGTTCTCGATCAGGACAGGTGCATCGGGTCGGGGCAGTGCGTGCTGTCGTCGCCCGAGGTGTTCGACCAGCGTGACGACGACGGCATCGCCGTACTGCTGGCCGAACAACCTCCGGCCGATGCCGAGGAAGGTGCGCGGGAGGCGGCCCGGATCTGCCCGGCGCTCGCGATCACGGTGGCGGAGTAGCCGCGCGTGCTGTCGCAGGTGGTCGTCGTCGGTGCCTCGGCCGCTGGGCTCACCGCGGCCGAGGCGCTGCGGCGCGAAGGCTTCGCGGGTGAGCTGACCGTCATCGGCGACGAGGTGCATCCGCCGTACGACCGGCCGCCGCTGTCGAAGCAAATCCTTCGCGGCGGCTGGGAACCGGACCGGATCGTCCTGCGCACCGCTGACCTGCTGGCCGACCTGAAGGCATCCTGGCTCCTCGGTACGCCGGCCGCCGGACTCGATCCCGTCGGGCGCAAGGTGGTGCTCGCGGACGGCCGCGAGATCGGGTACGACGGCCTCGTCATCGCGACCGGGGCAACGCCGCGGCGCCTGCCGTTCGGGCACGACGTGGCCGGCGTACATCTCCTGCGCACGCTCGACGACACGCTGGCGCTCCGCGACGGCCTGCGCTCGGCAGGCTCGGTGGCGATCGTCGGCGCGGGTTTCCTCGGCGCCGAGGTCGCGGCGGTCGCCCGGGAGGCGCGGCTCGAGGTTACGATGATCGATCCCCTGCCCGCGCCGATGATCCGGCAGTTCGGCGCGGAGCTCGCCGGGTTGCTGGCACAGCTGCACCAGTCCCGCGGTGTGAATCTTCGCTGCGGCGTGGGCGTCACCGCGTTGACGGGCGACGACGGGCGGGTGACTGGTGTCGACCTCTCCGATGGCTCACATGTGACCGCCGATCTCGTCCTGGTCGCGATCGGCGCAATCCCGGCGACCACCTGGCTCGCCGGCAGCGGCCTCAGCCTCGGCGACGGCGTGGAATGCGACCAGTACTGCGTCGCCGCGCCCGGCATCGTCGCGGCCGGCGACGTCGCTTCGTGGCACCACCCCGGCATCGGGCGGCGCCGGCTGGAACACCGGATGAACGCCACCGAGCAAGCCACCATCGCCGCGAAGAACCTGCTCGGCGCGCAACTCCCGTTCGCACCGGTCTCCTACTTCTGGACCGACCAGTACGACGTCAAACTCCAGGTCTACGGCCGCTCCGGCGACGACCTCGACTTCCGCATCGTCGCCGGCACCCCCACCGAAGACCGCTTCGCGGCCCTCTACGGCAACGGCCACCACGTCACCGGAGCCCTGACCTGGAACCTCCCCCGCCAAGCCCGCCTCCTCCGCACCCACGTCGCCAACCAAACCCCTTGGCAAGAGGCCCTGGCTTCGATCCCCACCGGCGAACTCGAGGTCGGCCGCTGACCCACCGCGAGCAAACGCCGGCGGCGCTTCCCCGACGCGAGCTCAACGCCCGGCGGCGCTGCCCGGACGCGAGCTCAACGCCGGGCGGTGGTGCCCCGACGCGAGCTCAACGCCGGGCGGCGCTGATCCACCTGCGTCCGGCGGCAAGGAGCGTGGCGAGGCGACCGGCGAGTCTGGTTCGCCAGGTGATCTGCGGTCTAGAGGGTGCGAGCGGATCGACCTTCCTGTGCACCGGTCTGGTCGGGTAGGTCGCCGCCTCTCGTCCCGCGCGCGATGGGCGGCTGCTGGGACGAAGGCTGTGCGGCGTACGGCCGAGTGGCTGGTGGGCTACCGTCTGGCGTTTTCGGAGGACTCTTCGGTGCGCTGTAGCGCGTTCGGCATCATCACTGGTCATCGGATCCACCTCCGCGCCTCCAGTGACCGTTGCCCATGGCACGCACACGTCGGAGAGCAGGCTGTGACAGCGTTGTTACATGCTGTCGCCTGGTCTGTCAGCGCGACGGGCGGGTGATGCAGGTGGCGGGGAGGTCGAACCAGCGGAGGTGGTCGAAGTCGGAGTTGACGGTGGCCTCGTCGGCGGGTGGCGCGGTGTGCTGGCAGGCCGAGAGGAGTTGGCGGGCCTCGGCCAGGTAGCCGTCGAGGGCGGACTCCGGAGCGGTGTCGTTGTGGTGCGGGTAGCGCAGCGTGCCGTCCGCGTCGTAGCCGACTTGGGACAACCGCATCGGCGGCTCGACCGGACCGCGATGGTGTTTCCAGAGTCCGTTGGCCGGGTCGAACCGGTAGTCGCACAGCAACCGCCAGCCGTCCCGTGCGACGAGCTTCACCGCCTCCACGACGTACGAGAAGACCGCTTCGGAGATGAAGTAGTTGAAGTTGACCCGCACCCAGCCGGGCTTGATTCCCTCGCAGCCGTGCATGATCTCCGCGGCGAACTCCGCCGACTGCTGCAGGTCGATCCCGAGCAGCGTGTGCCCGTACGGTCCCGCGCACGAACAACCGCCCCGGGACTGGATCCCGAACAGATCGTTGAGCAGGGCAACGACGAAGTTGTGGTGCAGGTAGCGCCCCGACGGCGCCTTCACCACGAACGAGACGATCGACAGCCGCTCGGCGTCCAGGTTGCCGAGGATCTGGATGTTCGGCTCCTCGCGCCACGCCTCGACGGCGCGCCGCAGGTAGGCGTCCTCGTGCGCGCGGATCACGTCGATTCCGACCGCCTGCTTGAGCTGGAACACCAGCCCGGCCCGGATCGACTCGATGATGGCCGGCGTCCCGCCCTCCTCGCGGTGGACCGGGTCGTCGAGGTAGCGGTGGTCGTTCGGGTTCACGAACGCGACGGTGCCGCCACCCGGTACGTCGGGGACGCGGTTGTGCAGCAGGTCGCGGCGCGCGACCAGCACGCCCGGCGTACCGGGGCCGCCGATGAACTTGTGCGGACTGAGGAAGATCGCGTCCTTGTACGACAGCGGGTCGGCCGAGCGCCCGCCGTACATGTCGATCTCGATGTACGGCGCGGCGGCGGCGAAGTCCCAGAACGACAAGGCGCCGTGCCGGTGCAGGAGCGCGGAGACCCGCTGGGTGTTGCTGACGATGCCGGTCACGTTGCTGGCGGCGGAGAACGAGCCGATCTTGAGCGGCCGATCGGCGTACCGGACGAGTTCTTCCTCGAGCCGCGGGATGTCGATGTGGCCGTCCGAGTCCTGGCCGATCGTCACCACGTCCGCGATCGACTCGCGCCACGGCAACTCGTTGGAGTGGTGCTCGTACGGGCCGATGAAGACGACCGGGCGGCGCTCGGGCGGGATCCGGTCGGTCAACTGGTACTCGTCGTCGAGGCCGGCCGGGATCCGCAGGCCGAGGACGCCGATCAGCTTGTCGATCGCGCCGGTCGCGCCGGACCCGCAGAAGATCACCGCGGTCTCGTCGTCGCCGCCGACGCTGTCGTGGATGATCTTGCGGGCGTCCTCACGCAGGCGGGTGGTCTGCAGGCCGGTGCCGCTGGACTCGGTGTGGGTGTTCGCGTACCGGGGCAGCACTTCGGCGCGGATGAAGTCCTCGAGGAAGGTCAGCGCCCGGCCGGACGCGGTGTAATCGGCGTACGTGACCCGGCGCTGCCCGTACGGACCGGGCATCACCTGGTCGTCGCCGATCACCGACGACCGGATCCGGCTCAGCAGCGGGGTGTCCGGCGGCATCGCGAGCCGGTCGCTCGGGGCCGTCTCCTGGATCGTCATGGCGTCAGGGTAAGCCGGTTCGTGAAGTTCGTCTCCTGCCAATCGTCGGTGCGCTTGGCTAGGGTTCTCAGCAGTCGACGGTGAGGAGCTGGGGATGACGTTTTCCGCGGAATTGTGGGAGCGCGGCGCCGCGAAGGTGTACGAGGAGATCCTGCGGCACCCGTTCATCACCGGGCTCACCGACGGGACGCTGGAGCACTCCGCCTTCCGCTACTTCATCATCCAGGACAGCCACTACCTGCGGGCGTACTCGCGTGCGCTCACCCTGGTCGCCGCCCGGGCCACCTCCGAGGACGACGTACGTCTCTTCGCGACCCACGCAGCCGAGGCGATCGCGGTCGAGCAAGGTCTGCATTCGGAGTTGCTGGGGTCGCTGGGGCTGGAATCGGCCGACGTCGACGCTGCCGGGTCGCGGCCGACGACCACGGCGTACATGTCCTATCTGACGGCTGTCTGCGCGACGGGCACGTACGCCGAGGCAGTGGCCGCCGTGCTGCCCTGCTACTGGATCTATCGCGACGTCGGCCGGGAGCTGCTCAAGCGGTCGTCGCCGGATCCGATCTACGCACAGTGGATCTCGACGTACGGGTCGGAGGAGTTCGACGCGGTCGTAGAGTCGGTCCTGGCGGTCACGGATCGGCTCGGCGACGAGGTCGGGCCGGGTGAACGCGAACGGTGCCACCGGCACTTCTCCACCACCACCAGGTACGAGTGGATGTTCTGGGACGCCGCGTACCGCGAGCTGGATTGGCCGGTCGGATGAAGGATTTCTACGACGTCGTGATCGTCGGCGGCGGCCACAACGGTCTCGTCGCCGCCGGCTACCTGGCCGGTGCCGGGCTGTCCACGCTCGTGCTGGAGCAGCAGGGGCAAACGGGCGGCGCCGCGGTCAGCCAGCAGGTGTTCCCCGGCGTCGACGCGCGTCTGTCGCGGTACTCGTATCTCGTCAGCCTGCTCCCCGACAAGATCGTGGCCGACCTCGGACTGTCCCTGGAACTCCGGTCCCGCTCCGTCGCGTCGTACACGCCCGTACGCCGGGGAGGGCGCGACCTGGGTCTTCTGGTCGACCGCCCCGAGGGCGCCGCCACTCGCGCGTCCTTCGCGACGTTGACGGGAAGCGACACGGAGTACGACGCCTGGTCTGCCTTCTACGGATCGGTCAGCGAGCTCGCCGCAGTCGTCGCGCCGACCCTGCTCGAACCGCTGCTGCCCGCGGCGGAGTTGCGTCGCCGGGTGAATCCGGCGTTGTGGGAGGCACTGGTGGAGCGGCCGCTCGGAGAGGTGATCGAGCAGCGGTTCGCCGACGACACGGTGCGGGGCGTGGTCGCGACCGACTCGGTGATCGGGACCTTCGCCGGACTGCACGACGAGTCGCTGATCCAGAACCGGTGCTTCCTCTACCACCTGATCGGCAACGGCACCGGCGAATGGCGAGTCCCGGTCGGCGGCATGGGCGCCGTGACAGATGCCTTGGCGACTGCCGCCCGGCGGGCTGGTGCTTCGTTGGTGACGAACGCCTCGGTGACCTCGGTGCAAGCCGACGGGAAGCGGGGTTCCGTGACGTGGCTCGGCGGTGACGGCGAGCGTTCGGTCGACTGCTCCTTCGTGCTGGCCAATGTCGCGCCGGCCACGTTGGCCGGGTTGCGCGGCCTGGGCGGTGTGGCGCGGCCTGAGGGCTCCCAGCTCAAGATCAATCTGCTGCTGTCGCGGCTCCCCCGGCTGCGCTCGGGTGACGACCCAGCGCGCGCCTTCGCGGGGACCTTCCACATCGACGAGGACTACTCGCAACTCGAATCGGCTTATCTTGAAGCCGCTGGTGGCTCGCTGCCCGCAGTACCGCCGTCCGAGGTCTACTGCCACTCGTTGACGGACCCCTCCATCCTGAGTCCTTCGTTGATTGCCTCCGGGCACCACACGCTGACGGTCTTCGGCGTCCACTTCCCGGCGCGACTGTTTGCCTCCGACAACGATGCCGCCCGCAACGAGTCCGTCCGCCGCGTGCTGGCCGGCCTGGAGTCGTACCTGGCCGAACCCCTCGAGCCCTGCATCGCCCGCGACGCCGAGGGCAACCTCTGCATCGAGGCCAAGACGCCGTACGACATCGAGGCATCCGTCGGCATGCCCGGCGGCCACATCTTCCACGGCGACCTCCAGTGGCCCTGGCTCGACAACTCCGCCGACGCCGGCCGCTGGGGCGTCGAGACCGACGTCGCCAACCTCCTCATCTGCGGCTCCGGCGCCCGCCGAGGCGGCGCCGTCAGCGGCATCCCCGGCCACAACGCCGCCCAGGCAGTCCTCGAACTACACCCCTGAAACTCCCACCCCGAACCGATTTCGCATCCCCCCACCACCCCTGCTACGATCCTCTTCGTTCGAACACAACAGAACATGCGCCGCTAGCTCAATTGGCAGAGCAGCTGACTCTTAATCAGCGGGTTCGGGGTTCGAGTCCCTGGCGGCGCACCAGCACCACCCAGGCCCAGGCAGACATCGCAATCTGTTCCTGGGCCTTTGTGCGTCCGGGGAAGTGATATCCCCCACGCCGACTCCTTCGTCGCCGGCTCCCACCCACCCCAAACCGCCGCTCCTCCGTCGCGGCTCGTGGCCGAGTGCGGGTTGCCTCCTGCCGAGACGGCGGCCCGCTCTCCCAACTGGCTCGTCGCGACCCTCCGCACCGAAGCAGCCGCCGGTATCCGCCTCCTCGAATGGGTGTTGGCACCGATGGTCGCGGCGGGTGGCGTCGGACATGGTTGGTGGTAGGACACACCTGAGGCAACGGCACGCAGCGCGCGGCCGCGTCGGCGTTATCGGCGTAGAGCTTCAGTCCCGTGTTCGCGAAAGGACGAAGCTTCGATGACCACCGTGGGCCGACCATCGACCCTGACCACGCACGACGCCCGCCGGCGGCTGGAACACGAACGCAGCTCGCGGCTGACCCAACTCGAAGCGATCGAGGACGGCGCGGCGCTCGCGGACGAGGAGCTCAGCAAGGCTCAGACAGTCGCCATCCGGCGCGTGCTGGCTGAGATCCGAGCCGCTGAGGACCGTCTCATCGACGGCTCGTACGGCGTTTGCCAGGACTGCGGGACACGAATTCCGGTCGAACGGCTGGAGATCCTGCCTTACGTGCGCTTCTGCGTGAACTGTCAGCAACGCGCTACCTGAACAGCCCAGGCGCGCAACAGCCCGACGAGCTTCGTCGCGCGGTCCCGTCCACCCGAACTCTTAAGGGCGTGAAGTCTTGAGCTATCCGTTCGCCACCATCAACGAAGTCGAGCTGACTCCGGAGGACGTGATCGCCTTGCGGACTGCCCTTCGGGACGAAGGCGCGTTCCGCCGTGAGCAACTCGCCGGGCTCGCCGAGACCTGGCCACTGGACACTGCCCAGCCGCACACTCCGCATGCGACGGCCCGCGAGGAGGTGCTGCACGCGCTGGCCGAGGCCGCTCAGAACGTGCTCACCGATGTCGAGGCAGCGCTCCACCGACTGGAGACCGGCCACTACGGCAGCTGCCATCTGTGCGATCGTCCCATCCCGCTGCCCCGGTTGCGCATCCTGCCCCACGCCCGGTACTGCGGCCCCTGCCACCAACTCAAGGAGACTCTGGCGTGACGATTCCGCGCCCGCCGCTGCTGCGGAAGCGCGGCGCGTGGGCGGCCGGCCGGCGTACGACCGGCATCGCCATCGACCTCGGCAGTGCACGCACCCGCGCGTGGATTCCCGACCGCGGTCTGGTCTTCGACGTACCGACGACCACGTTGTCCGGCGGGGAGGTGTGTCATCCCGTGCGGCGCGGAACGGTCGTCGATCCGGACGCGGCTGCGAGCATGCTCGACCACCGACTCGGCCGCCCCGCCGGCTTCGGTCGCTACTCGATCGCCGTCGTCACCATCCCTGTTCTGTGCACCGACCATCACCGCAGTACGGCGCTCACCGCGCTGAAGGTCCTCGACGCGCGCACGGTACTGACCATCCACAGCGTGAAAGCCGCAGCACTCGGAGCAGGCGCCGGCCTCGACCAGCCGCTGCTGGTGGTGGACGTCGGGGCCCACCTGACCGAGGTCGGTCTGCTGGTGGACGGTGGCGTTACGCACGGCCGACGGATCGAGGCCGGAACGTCCGATCTGGGGGCGACCACGACCGTTGCCGAACTCGTGCAGTCGATCGTCGCAATGGTGACCGGTCTTCTGCGCCTGGACTGCGGCGGGCAGGTTGTCGATGCGCTGGAGCGTGGGCCGCTGCTCACCGGGGGCGGCGCACTCCGTCCGGAGATCACCTACCGGCTGGCCAAACGGCTCGTCGCCCCCGTGCGGCCGGCTGCCGCGCCCCAGTTCGCCGCCGTTCGTGGAGCCGGCCTCGCCTTGGTGGCCGCCGGCCACCACCCATCCGTCCCGCTCGAGGGCCTGCTGTGACCCACCCGCGATTCCAGGCCTACATCACGGTCAGCTGGTTCGGGTGGATAGTGGGCAGGGCAGGGATTGAGAGAGGCGACCGTGCGATGGCCTTGTTCTGGCGGATCTTCGGACTGAATGCGTTGGTGCTCGGCGCTGCAACGGCGTTGCTGCTCTGGGCGCCCGTGACAGTGTCCGTGCCGGTGGCGCTGACCGAGGCGGTCGTACTGATCGTCGGCATGGTTGTGATGCTTGTCGCCAACGCCGTACTGCTGCAGGTCGGTCTGGCTCCGCTCGAGCGGGTCACCCGCCGGATGGCGACCGTCGACCTGCTCCGTCCGGGCCAGCGGCTCTCGGTGGCCGGGCACGGCGGCGTACCAGACCTCGTCCGGGCGTTCAACGACATGCTGGACCGGCTGGAGAACGAACGCGCCACCAGCAGCGCGCGTGCCCTGTCTGCCCAGGAAGGCGAACGACACCGGATCGCCCAGGAACTCCACGACGAGGTCGGCCAGAGCATGACCGCAGTACTGCTCGAACTGAAACGAGCCGCCGACCGCACCGCGGATCCAGTACTGCGAACCGATCTCCTGCATGCGCAGGAAACCACCCGGTCAAGCCTGGACGACGTACGCCGGCTCGCGCGCAGGCTGCGCCCCGGCGTACTGGAGGATCTGGGTCTCATCAGCGCACTGACCACGCTGGCCAGCGATCTGTCGACCCATACCGGGCTGGCGGTACACCGCCACTTCGCCTCCGATCTGCCCCGATTGGACCAGCCGACCGAACTGGTGCTTTACCGGGTCGCGCAGGAAAGTCTGACCAACGTCGCCCGGCACGCCGAGGCGACCGAGGTCTCGGTGCGGTTGGACAGCGCCGGCGATACCGTCCAGCTGGTGATCTGTGACAACGGCCGCGGTATCGGCCTCGCGCACGAAGGCGCCGGCATCCGCGGAATGCGCGAGCGTGCGCTGCTGATCGGAGCGACCCTGGACCTGCAGTCGGTTCCCCACGGCGGACTCCAGGTCAGCCTGACCGTACCGCTGTCCCCCGAAGGCGGATCACGGTGACACAGCAGCGACAGATCCGCATCCTCCTCGCCGACGACCATGCGCTGGTACGGCGCGGCGTACGACTCATCCTCGACAGCGAACCCGACCTGACCGTCGTCGCCGAAGCCGGCGACGGCGCGGAAGCGATCGCCGCAGCCAAACGCCAGCCGGTCGACCTGGCGATCCTCGACGTCGCGATGCCGCGGCTGACCGGTCTGCAGGCAGCCCGCGAGTTGTCGGTTCTCCTTCCCGAGCTACGGATTTTGATGCTGTCGATGTACGACGACGTGCAGTACCTCTTCCAGGCGCTCCGATCCGGTGCCTCGGGCTACGTGCTCAAATCGGTCGCCGACCGCGACCTGGTGGAAGCGTGCCGGGCTGCCATGCGCGGCGAGCCCTTCCTCTATCCAGGCGCGGTCACCGCGCTGATCCGCGACTACCTGGACCGGGTACGGCGTGGCGAGAGCCTGCCGACGCAGGTCCTCACCGCCCGCGAGGAAGAGGTCCTGAAACTCGTTGCCGAGGGCAACTCCTCCAAGGAGATCGCGGAGACGCTGTTCATCAGTGTGAAGACCGTCGAGCGGCACCGCGCCAACATGCTCCACAAACTCGGCATGCGCGATCGGCTCGACCTCACCCGCTACGCCATCCGGGCAGGCCTGATCGAGCCCTGACCAAATCTCGAATTCCTGTGCGTGGAGAACCGCGCGATCAACTCGTTCTGGAACCGCTTGCGCTCTCGGCGCCCGGCCGCGGTCGCCTCGATCACCTACGCCAGCCCGTCGGAGGCGTCACCGATGCGGCGCACCCACCCGGCCACCTCCAGCTGCCTCTGCTCGGGAGTTCGTCGTACCCGGAGGAACGATTACCACCGGCACGGTCGCATGTTGAGCGATTTGCTGGCTGACCGAGCCCAGCAGGAGCCCGGCGAAGCCGCCTCGTCCGCGTGAACCGACGACGAGCAATGCACCACCACGAGCGGCATCGATCAGGGCCGGTGCGGCAGGTCCTTGGACGAGTCGCAGTTCAGGCACGATCGCGAGGCTGGTCGTGTCTACCGATGCGACGGAATCAGCAAGGATCGCTCGCGCCGTGTCGGCCAGTGAGACGGGGTCGGCCAGCGTCGCGCCGTACGGTGACATCACGGCGGCAGATGGCTGCCACGCATGTACTACGACAAGCCGCGCGCCACGCACCGAGGCTTGTGCCACCGCCCACTCGAGTCCGCGCTGTGCCGGCTGACTGCCGTCGACGCCAACCACTATCTTTTCCATTTCTCCTCCAGTCGTTTCGTTGGGCCTTCGCGCGGCGCATCAGCCGAGCAGCCGCCTACCGATCTCGACGTCCGCCGGTCGAGCTTCGAGACCGGACCTCCCTCTCGTGATCGCCAGCACCTGGGCGCTGTCGGCTGCGGGTCTTCGACGGGAAACAGTCGCCGGCGGCCTGGCTGAGGTTCGCCTCTTGGTCCGATGCACCCTGGCGACGACTCGGAGGGTGGTGATGAACACCAGCACCCCGAGAATCATCAGAACGACGTTGTCGCTTCCGCTCGACGCATCCATGCCGACCATCTGCTCCTCCTTCGAGATTTATCGCTACACCATGTGTAGCGTAATTGGATGTTGATCTATTCCCGGCAGACTGACCCCATGCCCCACAGCACATCGGGACGCGGCCGGCCCCGCCTCGAGTCGACAGACCAGCGCATCGTCCAGGCGGCGCGCGAACTGCTGCGTCTCAAGGGGCCCGCCGCGGTGAACATCGATTCCGTCGCAGCCCGGTCCGGTGTGGCCCGGACCACGATCTACCGCCGCTACCGCAGCCGGGACGAATTGATGAACGCGATCCTGGAGGACCTCATCGACCCGGCGCCGCTGGCACCCGACCTTCCGGTCGACGTGAAGCTGCGATGGGTCCTGGAGCGGATCAGCGACATCTTGGAGAACCGGCTCGGGCCGGGTGCTACCGCCGCGATCATCGCCGACAGCGATCCAGAGTTCACGGCCGCTGTCCGATCACGGCTGGCCGCCCGACTGAGTTCGCTCGCCGACCTGATGAACAGCGACATCAAGGCCGGGCGCCTGCAGTCGACGATCGATCCCGACACGATCCTCGGCATCCTGGTCGGCACCTACCTCGCAGAGGTCCTCAGGTTCGGCTCGCCGCGCGAGGGATGGATGGACCGCGCGATAGCGCATCTGGCTCCCGCGGTGACAAAGAACTGACCCACAAGACCTCCCACCGCGAACTGCTCGATCCTCGCGCGTCAGGACTGCCCTGCGGGCCAGGCGATGGCTCGGATCACAGCTCGCTTCAGAGGTTGCTTTCAGTCGTCGGTACGCCGTCGGGCAGTGCGGCGGCGGGCCCCGCTCCTGAGCCGACGGTCGCGTCACAGTCCAGCCCCAGGGTGTAGGCGGCCATCGAGATCGAGCCGGCGGCATGTCCATCGACGAGGAGATCGAACGCCTCGTCGCCGGCGAGCCCAGCAGCGTAGAGCAAAGGCAGGAAGTGGTCCGGTGTCGGAACCGCCTGGGCGAAATCAGGATGAGCGTCCAAAGCTGCCACCTCCGAGGGCGAATCCTCGAGCAACGCGCGAGCGGCTTCGTCGAAACGCAGCGCCCAGTCGTACCCCGAGTCCGGTCTGCGGTAATCGACGGCGCGCAGGTTGTGCACGATGTTGCCACTGCCAACGATCAGAACGCCTTCATCGCGGAGCGGGCTCAGTTTGCGGCCGAGTTCGAGGTGGTGGTGGAAACTCTTGAACGCGTTGAGAGACAGCTGAACGACCGGGATGGAAGCGTCCGGGAAGGCGTGAAGGAGCACCGACCAGGTGCCGTGGTCTATTCCCCAGCTGTCGATGTCCTGCCCCACCCACTTGGGCTTGCAGACGTCCGCCACGAGTTCGGCGACCTCGGGGTCCCCAGGCGCGGGGTACTGCACCGCGAACAACTCTTCCGGGAATCCGTAGAAATCGTGGATCGTGCGAGGCCGGGGCATCGCGGTGACCGCGGTTGCATTGGTGTACCAGTGCGCGGAGACGACCAGGATCGCTCGAGGTCGCGGTACCGATGCGCCGAAGACCCGCCAGGCCTCGGTATAGCGGTTCGTCTGCAGCGCGTTCATCGGATTGCCGTGTCCGAGGAAAGCCACGGGCATTCGGGTTCTGTTCACAGTGATCTCCCGACTCGCATCCAGGCCGACCCTACGCCGCGTGGCCATCCGCCACCATCGGCGGACACAACCACCCTCACGTGCCGGGAATAGATGCCCGATCTTTTACGCTACAGGCTATGTAGCGAAAAGCGTCGGAGCAACGGAGCTCTGGGGCGCAGGCGCCTTCCGAGCAAGAGGGCGAACGGAAACGGATCTGGAGGACTCAATGGTGAACAGTTCGACTCAACTGCGCGGCTCGATCGGCAGCGTGGCCGAGCTCGGCATTCCTGACGAGGTCGACGTGGCAATCGTCGGGTCGGGCGGGGCCGGGCTGATGGCGGCACTCACCGCCGCGAAAGAGGGGGCTCGCGTCCTCGTTGTGGAGTCGCGGGAACTCGTCGGTGGCGCCACCGGTATTTCGGCGGGCGCGGCATGGATCCCCAACCATGGCTTCTCCACCGACGACCTCAAGGTGACCGACGACCTGGACCGGGCCCGGCGCTACATCTACGGCGAGGGCAGAGACAAGATTCTTGATCACGCCCTGGTGGAGCAGTTCCTGCAGACCGGTCCCGAGGTCGCCCGCTTCATCGAAGAGCACACGTCGTTCGGTTGGATCCCGACGATCTGGCCGGACTACCGTTCCGACATCGACGGTGCGTCCGTCGGGCGGGCACTCTTTCCAGGCCCCTACTCCCCCGACGGCCTTGGCGAGGCCGCGAAGTACGTGCGACCGGCCCTGACGACCGGAATGGCCAAGAACCCGCTTCCGTTCTGGCTGCTGGGCGGCATCGGTATCGAGGACGTCTGGCTCGCCGGTCCGGCGTTGGTCGGAGCCTTGCTCGAAGCCGGCCTGCGCAATGGTGTCGACGTACGCGTCGAGGCGCCCGCGGTCCGGCTCATCACCGATGGCCCGACCGTGCGAGGTGTTGTGATCCGGTCCGACGGCGTTGAGCACGCAGTACGTGCCGGCAAGGGCGTCATCCTGGCCAGCGGTGGGTTCGAGAGCTCGCCTGAAGTCACCACGGCGTACCTCGGCGCGCCTTTCCGCGTACAGGTTTCTCCCAAGGGCCACGATGGCATCGCTGTGCAGCTGGCTCAGGAGGTGGGGGCGGATCTGACCGGCGTGGAGGACGCGTGGTGGATGCCTGCCGTTCAGTTGCCCGGTGAGGAACTGGAGGGTCGCCCGCTCAGTCGGGTCTTCCTGGGCGAGCGCGCGCTGCCACACAGCATCATGGTCAACAGCAAGGGCGAGCGCTTCGCGAACGAGGCCCTCCCGTACGACCAACTCGGCAAGCTCATGCGAGAGGTCGACAGCGGCACGGGTGCCATGCCGAACGCCACGGCATGGCTGATCTTCGACCAGACCTACTGGACGAAATTCGGGATCTTCGGCATCCCACCGGGTGGAGAGGTGCCTGACTACCTCGAGCGTGCCGACACCCTCTCGGAACTCGCCGCCAAGATCGGCGTCGACGAGTTGGGGCTGCTTCGCACGGTCGATCGTTTCAACCCCGAGGCGGCTCACGCTCGCGACCCGCAATTCCACCGCGGCGACACGGTTTTCGACCGGTACTTCGGTGCCTTCTACCCCAGGTTGGGCACGTATTCGCCCGACGCGCTGTTCCCCGCCGCCACCGCGAAGGCACGGGTGCGCGTCGCCGCGGCGATCGGACCGATCCTCAGCAAGCTCGCGGGGCGGGTGGCCAAGAAGAACGATCCCGAACGCATGCGATCAATCGTGGTGGGGCCGTTGGCGAAAATCATCCGGCCTGTGCTGAAGAGCCCGAAGTCGAGCGTGCTCGGGCCGGTGGACACCGCGCCGTACTATGCGCTCAAAGTCGAGGCGAGCGCGCTCGGCACTGTAGGCGGTCCGAAGACGGACGCACTGGGACGCGCCCTGAACACTGACGGACGGATCATCCCCGGCCTGTACGCCGCCGGCAACGCGGGTGGCGCACCCACGAAGGGCTTCTACGGAGGCGCCGGAGGCACCATCTCGCTGGGCCTCGTCTTCGGCCACCTCGCTGGACGAGAAGCTGGCCGGCGATAGAGATGAACAGCTCACTACCACCGCAGCTACCCGCAGACCTCGACACCTTCGAGCCCTCCGAGAGCCCGGCGCGGGAGGACCCCTACACCGACATCGTCCAGGTATGGGGGTTCGACTCCTTCCCCGCCAGCGATCCACCGGCGAACTGGTGAGCGTCCAACAGTGATCAGTTGGTTGCCGACGTCCGGCAAGCAGGGCCGGCTACCGATGCCGGTACCGGCCCTAACCAGCTGAAGATTCCGAGGGCAGTGTGTCTCGCATGAACCAACGACGGCCGCCGGTGAGATGGGCAGCGAGAACGGCGAGACGTCGGCGGCCGTTGGGTCGTGCGGTGGTCCGGGTTCTCACCACCACCGATCACAAGCTGATCGGTCACCTGTACCTGATCACGTCGTTCGCGTTCTTCCTGATCGGTGGCGTGATGGCACTGGTCATCCGGGCCGAGCTGGCCAAACCGGGTCTGCAGATCGTGAACGAGGAGGTCTACAACCAGCTCTTCACCATGCACGGCACGATCATGCTGCTGCTGTTCGCGACGCCACTGTTCGTCGGCTTCGCGAACGTGATCATGCCGGTCCAGATCGGCGCCCCCGACGTCGCCTTCCCGCGACTCAACATGCTCAGCTACTGGCTGTTCCTGTTCGGCGGGCTCATCGCGTTCAGTGGCTTCTTCACTCCCGGTGGTGCGGCGAGCTTCGGCTGGACGGGTTACGCCCCACTGTCGAATGCGGTCCGTTCGCCGGGCGTCGGCGGCGACCTGTGGATCATGGGTCTCTGGCTTGCTGGTCTGGGGACCATTCTTGGTGCGGTCAACTTCATCACCACCGTGATCACCATGCGTGCGCCCGGGATGACGATGTTCCGGATGCCGATCTTCACCTGGAACGTCTTCATCACGTCGATGATGGTGCTGATCGCCTTCCCGATCCTGGCCGGTGCGCTGTTGATGCTGGAGGCGGATCGGGCCTTGGGGGCTCACGTCTTCGATGCCGCGAACGGCGGTCCGATGCTGTGGCAGCACCTGTTCTGGTTCTTCGGGCACCCCGAGGTGTACATCATCGCGCTGCCGTTCTTCGGCATCATCACCGAGATCCTGCCGGTGTTCAGCCGCAAACCCGTCTTCGGCTACATCGGCCTGGTCGGCGCCACTCTCGCGATCGCCATGTTGTCAGCCACTGTCTGGGCACATCACATGTTCGTCACCGGGGCTGTCAGCCTGCCGTTCTTCTCCTTCATGTCTTTCTTGATCGCGGTCCCGACCGGGGTGAAGTTCTTCAACTGGATCGGGACGATGTGGGGCGGCTCGGTGTCGTTCGACACCCCGATGCTGTGGTCGCTCGGATTCCTGACCACTTTCCTCTTCGGCGGCCTGACCGGCGTCATCCTCGCTTCACCCGTCCTGGACTACCAGGTCACCGACACCTACTTCGTGGTCGCGCATTTCCACTACGTCGTGTTCGGCACGGTGGTGTTCGCGATGTTCGCGGGCTTCTACTTCTGGTGGCCCAAGATGACCGGCCGGATGCTGAACGAGAGACTCGGCAAGCTGCACTTCTGGATGTTGTTCGTCGGCTTCCACATGACCTTCCTGGTGCAGCACTGGCTGGGCGTCGAGGGGATGCCGCGGCGCTACGCGTCGTACGGGGCCAATGAGGGCTTCACCACGCTCAACCAGGTGTCCAGCATCGGCGCGTTCATTCTCGGTGCCTCGACCTTGCCGTTCCTCTACAACATCTACAAGTCACGCAGGTCACCGCGGGTCGGCGTCGATGATCCGTGGGGTTGGGGCCGTTCGTTGGAGTGGGCCACCAGCTGCCCGCCACCACGGCACAACTTCGTCGAGCTGCCACGGATCCGGTCCGAGAGCCCTGCTTTCGACCGGCACCACCCCGAGCTGGCGCTCGCGGAGTACCGCGACAGCGGCGCGCCACGCGACAACCTTCTGGATGCCGGCGAGGACGACGGAAGGGTGGAGAGCCTGGAAGAGAGCATTGAGCAGCAACGTCTCGAGGCGCCAGGTCATGACGCTGGCTCCACCGGGTGACCTCATTTGCGACCCATTTCGACGACGCCCGTACGGTACCGGCGGTCGACAGGAGTCAGGCGGCAGTCACTTCACCACCGGTAGATCCGTCGCATGACCTGATGCCGCGGCGCTTCCCGCGGCCCGGGGTGCGCGATCAGGATCGGGGCGTTGTCGGGTCCACGGCCCTCAAGAACGGTGAACCCATCGAGGGTTGAACGCGTCACCTGGCTGGACTGTTGCCTCAGTACTTGTTCGCACCGGTCCAGTTCACTCTCGCTCGGCGCGGTCCAGATGAGGTACTGCACGCCGATGTGCCCGAGCCCGTGAAAGGCGGCCCTGGGGCCGCGGCCGCGCAGGTAGAGCTGGAAGCCATCGGGGCAGGTAAGCAGCGCGGCGTCGAGGTCGTGGACGGCGACTGTCCACGCCAGCAGTTCTGCGTAGAAAGCGACCGCCCGGTCCAGGTCGGACACAAACATCACCGCGGAGGCCAGGCTCAAACTCGCCGGCTCTCCTGTTCCGGCCAGGTCTTCCTTGCCGGCGAGGTGACCAGGCTCAGCTGTGGCGGGCGTGGCTGCGTCGTTGAAGGCCATCCGGCGAACCTTCCTCACGAGTGCGGGCGGGTTGTCTGCGGGGCAGTGGCCAGGTTCGCCAGCACCTCTTGGTATGCCTTGTCGAAGCTGGCGATGCCGTTTTCCTCCAGGGTCCTACCGACGGCGGTCATGTCGACGCCGACGTCGGCCAGGCGGAGCATCAAGTCGGCTGCCTGCGACACACCGTTGTCGACGGTGCGAGCCATCGTGCCGTGATCCTCGAATGCGGCGATGGTTGCCTCGGGCAAGGTCGTGACCGTGTCGGGGCCGATGAGTTCCTCGACATAGCGGGTGTCGCGGTCCTTGGGGTTCTTGGTGGACGTCGACGCCCACAGCGGTCGCTGGACATCCGCACCTACAGCGGCGAGCCGGTGCCAGCGCTGGGTAGCGAACTGGTCGGTGAACAACCGGTAAGCCAGCTTGGCTTGTGCGACTGCGGCTTGGCCACGCAAGGCAAGCGCTTCGTCGGTGTCGAGCGCCTCGAGTCGCTGGTCGACCTCGGTGTCGACCCGGCTGACGAAGAACGAGGCGACGCTGCTGACCGTCGAGGGATCGCCACCACTTGCGGTGAACTTCTCCAGCCCGGACAGATAGGCTTCGATGATCTCGGCGTAGCGCGACAGGGAGAACAGCAGCGTGACGTTGATGCTGGCGCCCTCGGCGGTCAGCGTTTCGACGGCGGTGACGCCTTCGGCAGTCGCCGGAATCTTCACGAGCAGGTTCGGTTGAGCGACACGCTCGCGCAGCCATCGCGCGGCGGCGATCGTTGCGTTCGCGTCGTGAGCGAGTTCGGGAGACACTTCGACGACACGAAGCCGTCGACGCAGTCACCGCCGTCGAAGACCGGTCGCAGTACGGCGAGCGCCTGACTGGCGTCGGAGATGACCAGCTCCCAGTAGGCCTCGTTTACCGACTTGCCGGCCGCCATCAGGGCCCAGAACTGTTCGTCGTAGTCGTGCGAGCCGGTGATGCTTCTCGCGAAGATCGTCGGGTTCGCGGTGACGCCGCGGATTCCGTCGGCGACCATGCGCGCCAGGGTGCCGTCACGCAGAGCAGCACGGGTGAGGTTGTCCAGCCAGGGAGTCTGACCGTAGTAGCGGTAGAGGTGTTCCAACTTGGTCACTGTGTTCTCGGTTTCCCTGGCATCCGCCACTGCGGCTGTCGAGTGTTGGTTGCTTACTTGTCGGTGTCGTGGAGCAGGTTGTTCCAGTCAATGGGGGCACGGCCTGCCGCGCTGTCTCCCAGGACGAACCTGCTGGGGTCGCCGGCTGCTCTTGGTCCGGACGCCAGCCACGCTGCCAGGCCGTGGGCGGTACGACGCTCGATTTCATCGAGGTACTCCCTGCGCTCGTCGACGATCCGTAGCCGTTGCGTCGGCGAACTGGCCTTCTGCAGGGCCGAGAAGCTGGACCGCCATGCCAGGCAGAGGGCTTTGTCGCTCAGGGCATCGGGCGCGATGTGAGGCTGGGGCGCCTGGTCTGGTTCGGCTTCCAGGATGGAGGCCGGCGCCGGCGTTGACGAGCGGTCGGCGCGATCCGGCCGGGCGGGCTCGGGCCACGGGCCGGCGAGGTGGCCGTGTTCGGTGAGCCAGCGAACGCAGTAGCGAATGGCGTACGGGGATGTCCCGACGAGGATGGCCAGCAATAGCACCGTGGTCGGCGCGCCTACCAAGGTGCCCATTCCTACGAACGAAACCGTGCCGGCCGCGGTGAGGACCGTGCTGAGGGCCACGATCCGTCGCCGGTCCCGCGGGGGTCGGGTCGCTTCATTGTCGGGGTCCGCCAAAGCGACCATGGCCACGACTCCACCCGTGACTGCCGCGAGGACGAGCAGCATGATGACGCTCGAGAGCGACCAGGTGAAGGCCATGACGGCGCCTACGGCGCCGAGCACACCACAGAAGAACGACCAGAAGATTCGATAGGCGCTCATCGTGCGGTCTCCCACACCACAGCGTCGGACGCATCGAGGCGAGCGGCGACTGATTGGTCCACGACAATCCTCCTCACGGGATCTTGCTCGTGCAGCTACAAATGTGCCGCGAGGTGGCGATGACAGGTATGGCCGCGATCGGCGAACCTGGGGCCGGCATGTTGGCCGACGCCCGGCAACGAAGCCCACGCGGGAGAAACAGCGTCCGGTCGGGTTAGGCGTGGGCCTCCGCGCCGGATGGGAGGTCACGGGCCGGCCAGTCGAGAAGTCGTGCGCCGAGGACTGCGATGTGCAGCGTGAACCGCTGTGCGGGGTCGCCCGGGTCGTGCCCGGTCAGGGCCTTGACCTTGTCCAGCCGGTAGGTGACGGTGCGGACCGACACGTTCAGGCGCCGGGCTGCCTCGGTGGCGACCTCGCCGGTCGCGAAGTACGCCTCGAGGGTCTGCAACAACGGGTCTGCGCCGCCGCGGGCCTGGGTCAGCGGGCCGAGGACGGCCTGGATGAGATCGACGATGGCGGCCTGGTCGCGGATCAGAACCCGGTACACGAGCATGTCGCGAGCGTCGACGACGGCGGTGTCGAGCCGCAACCGGTCAGCCAGCGTCAGCGCTTCCCGGGCCTCTTCGTAGGAGCGGGCGATGCCGTATGAGCCGGGGTAGGCACGGCCGGCGGCGACCCGCCACACTCGGCCGGGCCGGTGCCGGATCAACGCGTCGTGGATCAGATCCCCGACGCTCTTGTCGATGGTCCGCGGAGCCGTGCTGGGGGCGGTGGCTGGGATCAGGACCACGAGGAGGCCCTCTTTGGTCGCGACGAGCACCTCGCGGTCGCCGAAACGGTCAAGGATGAACAGTTCCAGCATGGTCGCGCTGGTGTCGCCTTCGGGAAGACCGTCGGCGGGGCGAGCCAGGACGACCTGGTGCGGCCGGCCGAGATCGAGCCCGAAGGGTTCGGCCCGTTCGACCATCCGGGCGACGTCGGGGTCGCCGCGCAACAGGTCGTCGACCAGTTCCCGGCGCAGCGCTTCCTCCTGCCGGACCAACTGCTGAGTCGCAAGCTGATAGCTGTCGACCAGTACGGCGATCGCTTCACCGACAGCACGCAGTACGGCCTGGGCGGAGGCGCGGACAGTGTCGCGGTCGCGGTATGGCACGACGTCGGGGAGGTCGCGCCACATCCGCCAGGCAGCGGACAGGTAAAGATCGACCACCCGCCCGGCCGGGATGCCCTGTTCGGCAGCGCGACGTCCGAGTTCACGCACGATCGCCAGTTCGTGCTCGCGTGGCCGACGCCCGGAGATGGCAGCGTCCGCGAGCAGGGTGAGGTATTCGACCAGAAGCTCCAAGGGTGCCTGGGAGTCTCCAGCGGCTGCTTGCGCGATCGCCGTCAGCCACGCTTCGTCCGCGCTGTTCGCGGCACCGGAGCCCGGCCACCGCGGTCTCCCGGGCTCGCTCATGCCGCTCCCTTCGCACTGGATCTACGCAGGGGTTGGGCCATGTCCCAGTAGAGCATCGTTGCCGGGCGTCGGCCATAAGCCTGGTCACAGGTTCGCCGATCGGCGCACTACCTGTCTGACCGGTGGAACGGCACAGTCGAAACCACTGGGGTACCAAGAGCTGAAGCGGAGCGGCGACATGACCAAGACAACTGCTGGAGTCAACCACGGCCGTCGGCCGGTCCTGGTGGGTGTCGACGGCTCGGTGTCCGCACAGGCCGCGCTCGCCTGGGCGGCCGCCGAGGCGTCGTACCGACGCTGCCCGCTGCGGATCGTTCACACTTTCACCTGGCCGATGATCGGCGACCCGTTCGGGCTGAACCTCGCCGAACCGATGAACGACGGTCTCCGGACCGCGGCCGGCTGGATCCTTGGCGAGGCGGAGAACCAGGCGCGCCACGCTGCGCCCGACATCAAGGTCACGGCTGCGCTGTTTGCCGCCGGCGCCGTACCGACGCTGCTGAGCCAGGCACAGGACGCCGATCTGGTCGTTGTGGGCAGCCGGGGAATCGGCGGCTTCCGCGGTCTGCTGGTGGGCTCTGTCAGCTCCACCGTGGCCGCGCATGCCCCGTGCCCGGTGGTCGTCGTCCACCCGCACCGAGACGGCACCGCATTCCCCGCCTCCCCGACCGGCCGGATCGTCGTCGGCGTCGACGGATCGGACGTCTCGGCCGCGGCGATCCGGTTCGCGTTCCAGGAGGCCGCGCGCCGACGTGTCGGAGTCACCGCAGTGCACGCCGCGATGCCGACCCGCCAGCATCCATCGCTGCGCGTCCCCGCGGACATTGTCGAGCAGGTGGAGCGGCAACTGTTCGCCGAAGCGATGGACAGCAAGCGGATCCTCGTCTCAGGTATCGACGTGAAGACGAAACTTGTCCACAGCCACCCGGTCCAGGCTCTGCTCGACGAAGCCGACGGCGCCGAGCTGCTGGTCGTCGGGTCACACGGGCGCGGCGGCTTCACCGGCATGCTGCTGGGCTCGGTGAGCCAGGCCGTGCTGCACCACGCCCCCTGCCCCGTCGCGGTCGTGCACCGAACCAAGGCCAAGAAGCCCTCGCCTGCGCGGCCACGCATGCTCCAGATCGCCGCACCGGGCCACTTTGCAGACCTGAAGGAACTGTCATGACACCGACGCCGCAAGGTCTGCCGGAAAGCCTCGGCCTGCACAGCCAGCTTCTCGATCTGGACCCCTCCGAGACTCAGGAGTGGCTGGAATCGATCGACCAGGTGGTCGACCATGCCGGCCAGAACAGGGCGCGGTACCTGCTGCTCAGCATCCTGCAACGGGCCCGCGATCGCCGCGTCGGCGTCGCGAACCTGCGCAGTACCGACTATCTCAACACGATCGCGCCCGAGGCCGAGCCGGCCTTTCCCGGTGACGAGCACATCGAGCGGCGGATCCGGGCCTACAACCGCTGGAACGCCGCGGTCATGGTCCACCGCGCGCAGCGACCCGGCATCGGCGTGGGCGGACACATCTCCACCTACGCCTCGGCCGCAGCGCTGTACGAGGTCGGGTTCAACCACTTCTTCCGCGGCCACGACGCACCCGGCGGCGGCGACCAGATCTACTTCCAGGGCCACGCCTCGCCCGGCATCTACGCGCGTGCGTTCCTGGAAGGCCGACTCACCAGCGACCAACTCGACGGGTTCCGGCAGGAGTTCTCCCACGCCGGCCAGGGCAGCGGGTTACCGTCGTATCCGCACCCGCGGCTGATGCCGGACTTCTGGGAGTTTCCGACAGTCTCGATGGGACTCGGACCACTCAACGCGATCTACCAAGCCCGCTTCAACCGCTACCTGCACAACCGCGGCCTCAAGGACACCAGTCGGCAGCGCGTCTGGGCCTTCCTCGGCGACGGCGAGATGGACGAACCCGAATCCCTCGGCGCGATCGGCGTCGCAGCCCGCGAAGAGCTCGACAACCTCACCTTCGTCGTCAACTGCAACCTGCAGCGCCTCGACGGCCCGGTCCGTGGCAACGGCAAGATCATCCAGGAACTCGAGTCGTACTTCCGCGGCGCCGGATGGAACGTCATCAAAGTGATCTGGGGCCGCGAGTGGGACCCGCTGCTGGCCGCCGATACCGACGGCGCACTCCTCAACCTGATGAACACCACACCCGACGGCGACTTCCAGACCTACAAGGCCGAATCCGGCGCGTTCGTCCGCGAACACTTCTTCGGCCGCGACCCTCGCACCGCCGCCATGGTCGAGCACCTGTCCGACAACGAGATCTGGAACCTTAAACGCGGCGGACACGACTACAGCAAGCTGTACGCCGCCTACCGGGCGGCCACCGAACACACCGGGCAACCGACCGTGATCTTGGCCAAAACCATCAAGGGCTGGACACTCGGCTCCCACTTCGAGAGCCGCAACTCCACCCATCAGATGCAGAAACTGACGCTCGAGGACCTCAAGGGATTCCGCGACCGGCTGTTCCTGGACATCCCCGACTCGGCGTTGGATGCGGTGAAACCGCCCTACTATCGGCCGCCGGAGGACTCGACGGAACTGGAGTACCTGCACGAGCGACGACAAGCCCTGGGTGGCTACCTACCTGCTCGCAGAGTCCGCAGCACACCTCTTGTACTGCCAGGCGAGGCGGCGTACGAGGTCGCGCGGCGAGGCTCGGGCCGGCAAAAGGTCGCCACCACGATGGCGTTCGTCCGGCTGCTCAAGGACCTGATGAAGGACCCTCAGACGGGTCACCGGTTCGTGCCGATCATCCCCGACGAGGCCCGCACGTTCGGCCTGGATTCACTGTTCCCGTCCAAGAAGATCTATTCGCCCCACGGACAGACCTACCTGTCGGTGGACCGGGAACAGATGTTGAGCTACCAGGAAGACACCCAGGGCGTTCTCCTCCATGAGGGCATCACCGAGGCCGGGTCCGCCGCATCGTGGACAGCCGCCGGTACGTCGTACGCCACTCATGGTGAGCCGATGATTCCGCTCTACATCTTCTACTCGATGTTCGGGTTCCAGCGCACCGGCGATCAACTGTGGGCGGCCGCGGACCAGATGACCAGGGGATTCTTGCTCGGCGCAACCGCCGGCCGAACCACCTTGAACGGCGAAGGCCTGCAGCACCAGGACGGCCATTCGTTGCTGCTGGCATCCACCAACCCCGCATGCATCGCCTACGACGCCGCCTACGCCTTCGAACTCGGACACATCACCGCCGACGCACTCCGGCGCATGTACGGCAGACCGCGACCCGGCGAAGACCATAATGTCTTCTACTACCTGACGCTCTACAACGAACCGATCACCCAGCCGGCCGAGCCGACCGACGTCGACGTCGACGGCATCCTCGCCGGAATGCACCGTTACTCCCCCGCCCCCGATGGTGACGGCCCGAAAGCGCAGATCCTTGCCTCCGGCATCGCCATGCCCTGGGCACTGGACGCGCAACGCCTCCTGCACACCGACTGGGGCGTCCAGGCCGACGTCTGGTCGGTGACGTCCTGGACCCAGCTACGCCGCGACGCACTCGCTGCCGACGAATGGAACCAGGCCCACGCCGACCAGACGCCCCGAATTCCCTACGTTACAAGGCGCCTGGAAGAAACCGCCGGACCTGTCCTGGCCGTCTCGGACTGGATGCGCGCCGTACCCGACCAGATCGCACCGTTCGTCCGCAGGCCCTGGACATCCCTGGGCACCGACGGCTTCGGCCACTCCGACACCCGCGCCGCCCTGCGCCGCCACTTCGGCGTCGACGCGCAATCAATCGTCGTGCGGACGCTGCAGCAGCTGGCCGATTCCGGCGACCTGGACGAATCGGTACCGCGGTTGGCCAGGACGACTTACCCGGCTGGGCAGGACCACGCGTCTCCCGACGGCGGCCATGACACCCCACACTAACGTCCGCGGCCCCACAGACAGGACCGCGCGGCAACACATCCCATCAGCGTGGTCTGCGCAGCACGGACGGCCCCCCGCCTGGAGACTCCGATCGTCTCGGTCTCGCGCGTGCCGCTGGGAAAGCGTTGACTCAGCCGACGATCCGTTGATCCGCGAGTTGCCGATCATCGGCAACCCCGCAGGGTCCAAGTCAGCCGACCAAGGGCGGTGCTAGTGCGTGGCCGTCGGACAAACATAGAGGTACATCGACGCTCTAGAAGGAGCAGATTATGAGCACTGAGGGGCGCACCGCCCGCACACCAAGCCGGGAGACACTGTCCGACCCGGCCTACCAGGCCTTCCTGGTCCTGCGAACCGTCTTCACTGTGGCCCCGATCGTGTTCGGCCTCGACAAATTCGTCAACCTGCTCACGGACTGGCCCGGCTACCTGGCCCCCTGGATCAACGACATCGTCCCCGGCTCCGGCCAGGACGCCATGTACATCATCGGCGTCATCGAGATCGTCGCCGGCATCGCCGTCGCCCTGATCCCCCGCTACGGCGCTCTACTCGTGACCGCCTGGCTCGCAGGCATCATCCTCAACCTGCTCACCCTGTCCGGCTTCTACGACGTCGCCCTGCGCGACTTCGGCCTCCTCGTCGCCGCCCTAGCGCTGGCCCGCCTCGCCACCAAGTACGCACCCTTGACGGAGAAGAAATGATCATCGTCTACCTCCTCCTCGCAGCGTTGGTCGTCGGTCTGATCGGAGCGGCTTCGTGCGTCCGCGTGGTCAAGCAGTTCGAACGCGGCGTGGTGTTCCGGTTCGGCCGGGTGCGGCCGGTGATCCGGCAGCCAGGGCTTGCCTTGCTGGTGCCGATCGCCGATCGGTTGCAGAAGGTCAACCTGCAGATCATCACCATGCCGGTCCCCGCGCAGGACGGTATTACCCGTGACAACGTGACGGTCCGCGTCGACGCTGTTGTCTACTTCAACGTGATCGACCCGGTCCGGGCGGCCGTCGATGTCGAGGACTATGTGTCGGCTATCGGTCAGGTCGCGCAGACTTCGCTGCGCTCGATCATCGGCAAGAGCGACCTGGACGACTTGTTGTCCGACCGGGAACGCCTCAACCAGGGCATGGAGCTGATGATCGACAGCCCCGCCCTCGACTGGGGAGTTCACATCGAACGGGTTGAGATCAAGGACGTCGCATTGCCGGAGACGATGAAGCGGTCGATGTCGCGCCAGGCCGAGGCCGAACGTGAGCGCCGAGCCCGCATCATCACCGCGGACGGCGAACTGCAGGCCTCAGAGAAGCTCGGACAGGCCGCTGAGGTGATGACCGAACACCCAGCCGCCCTGCAACTTCGCCTGCTGCAGACCGTCGTGGAGGTCGCCGCCGAGAAGAACTCCACCCTGGTGCTGCCCTTCCCGGTCGAGTTGCACCGGTTTCTAGAACGATCGACCCCGCCGGAGCCCACCAAGACAACCAGTGCCGATCATGCGGCGCCGGCTCTAGCCCCGGCCGCGAGGAACGGCTCGCCGGCATCCGGAATCTCACCGGCCCGTGAGATCGAACAGTCCCAGCGATCCAGTGGGTCGATCTCTCTCGACTCGTTGACCGCATCCCCAGCAATGACGGGCAAACCACCAGCCCTGCCTGTCCCCGAAACGGCCGGGCTGCCACAACCCCAGTGGGGCGGCCTCCACGCTGGTTGTGCCGACCCGGCATGGCAACCGTGAGGACCCAAGGTCGTGCGGGTGGTGGTCGGCCGGATCGTCCGGCACGTCTCTGCCGGTGAAGGAAAGGAAGCGCGACATGGCAACCCGTCTCGTTCAAGGGAGCCACCCGGGTGTACCTGGGCTCCGACACCCCCGCCGTCGACGAGCTGGACCTGGACATCGGAGACGGCGAGTTCATGGTGCTCGTCGGACCGTCGGGGTGTGGCAAGTCCACCTCACTGCGGATGCTCGCCGGCCTTGAAGAGATCTCCATCGGCGACCGCGACGTCACCAACCTTCCACCAAAGAACCGAGACATCGCGATGGTGTTCCAGAACTACGCGCTCTACCCGCACATGACTGTCGCCGACAACATGGGCTTCGCCCCTCAAGATGCCGAGCCTGCCCAAGGACGAGCGGATCAAGCGCGTGGCCGACGCAGCCAAGCTACTCGGCATCGAGGAGTACCTGGACCGCAAACCGAAGGCCCTGTCCGGTGGACAGCGGCAGCGGGTCGCCGTGGGCCGCGCGATCGTCCGGAACCCACAGGTCTTCCTGATGGACGAGCCGCTGCAACGCTGCTGGCCGAAGACGAGGAACAACGCGGCGAAGCCGAAGCACCGCCGCGCTCCATTGCCCCTCTGGACGCGCTACAGCCGCTCGTGCCCGAACTCGGCCGGCTCAACGACCGGCAACTGGCGAGGACGTGATCACATGCAACCCGACACGACGCAGGACGAGCCGTTGGCGAAGGAAGATCTCGAGGCGCTGGCTCGGTTCCGTTTCGGCATCCGCCGGTACCTGCACTTCAGCGAACAGACTGTCCGCGGACAGGGGCTGACCCGAGAGCAGTACCAGTTGCTGCTGGCGTCGAAAGGGTTCCCTGACCGCCGCGAATGGAGGGCGTCAGATTCGCCGGATGGCAGGGCTGTCCGAGTGGAGTTGACGCGGTACGGCGAACGGGCATTGTCGCGGCTCAGTACGCTGCATCGCGACGAACTTCGGCGCCTTGGCGCAGCCCTGGCAGTACCCGACTGGAGCGACAGCACTGGCGGGGCGGCATGAAGCGGCACACTGTCCGGGTTCACAGGATCTACGATCGGCCCGCGGCCGATGACGGCGTCCGCGTCCTGGTGGATCGTGTATGGCCCCGCGGGGTCCGCAAGGAAGCGGCCGCCATCGATGAGTGGGTCAAAGACGTCGCACCGTCCACGGAACTGCGCAAGTGGTACGGCCATGTCCCGGAGAAGTTCGCGCAGTTCGAGGCGCGCTATCGCGACGAACTGGCAACGCCCACCGCAAGGACTGCACTGGACCACCTGCGCGCGCTGGCGAAGCGGGACACCGTGACCCTGCTGACGGCAACCAGGGATGTGGACCACAGTCAGGCGGCGGTCCTGGCCCGGCTGCTGCAGGAGCCGGGCTAACCCTCGCCTGCCAATGGTTCGTCGGACCAGCTGGGCAGGCTCTGTGGGACTTAGTGACCAGGGCGTTTGCTGATCTGCAGACCGGGCCGGCGACGATGGACCGTCAGATAGGACAGACCGCTGTCGCCGGCGGTGATGTTACGGGTCGAACCGTGGGGCAACCAGACAATGTTGCCGTCGGCAAGTGTCTGCTCCCCGTTCGGCGTACCGACGCTGCCACCACCCGCGACGACGACGAGTACGACGTCGAGATCCGGCTCGGTGTGGGTCTCCACGCGCTGCCCGGCCGGTAGATGAATGAGGTTCGCATCAAGCTGACGACCCGGTTCGGCGAGAGTCCACCGGGCACCCGACGGTATGCGCGAGTCGTCGACGAGTTCGTGCACGTCGGCAAGGACTAGCACCGTCGGCTGCTCAGGCAGCGAGTCGGCGGCAACAGTTGGCGACTCCTCAGGCATCAGCAGCGACCCGGCCGATCCGTACTCGCCATTCCTCGGGCCCGGCCTCCAGACAATCCCAGCTGAACGCGCCGGCGTGAATTGCTTCGAACTCCCGCCGCAACGGCTTGGGATCGTGACTGTTGACGAGGACGAACGTCTCTCCAGGCGCCAGCCGGGCGTACCGGGCGAAGACACGTGGATGACGACCACCGCGCGCAATTCGCCGTACGTCGATGACCGTGGGCTCTTCGACCTGCTTCCCCTCGAGGTAAGCCCGTACGTCCGCGGCCAGCAACGACGGATCCACATCAGGCAGACCGGCGAGCGCGGGCAGCAACACCGACTCCTCGATCCTCAGGTGGATCTCCAAGACCGCCGCGATCCGTACGCCGAACTTCGCCGCGTCCACGGGGTCGGCGGCCGCCAGTTCGTCGATCTGCGCATCGAGCACTGCGGCTCCGACCCGGAGAGCATCAATCAGGAGCCGGGTCTCATCTCCGGACGCGGGCGCATACAGCTCCCGATCCGCGGTGACCAGGTACCGGCGCACTTCATGGAGGCAGAAGTCCACCAGCTCTGCAGACCGTGCACCGTCGACAACAGAATGCGCCGAGATCAACTCCGCCAGTCCGGACCGCAGCCGCTCATGGGCTTCGCGAACCGCATCTCGAGCGATGACGTCCGGGTCGGTCTCGGTCGCCTCGATGAAGATCTCCGAAGCCGGCATCGTGCCACTCTCCTCACGTCGGTGTTTTCACTGATTATTACATGTGATATTTGTAGTAAATACAAGCGCCAGTGAGGGAGTCAGCTGTGACCTACGTGATCGCGTTGCCGTGTGTCGACCTGAAGGACCGCGCATGCGTCGACGAATGCCCGGTCGACTGCATCTACGAAGGCGGCCGCTCTCTCTACATCCACCCCGAGGAGTGCATCGACTGCGGTGCGTGTGAGCCGGTATGCCCGGTCGAAGCCATTTTTTACGAGGATGACCTGCCCGAGCAGTGGAAGGACTACCAGGCCGCGAACGCGGGCTTCTTCGACGATCTCGGATCACCCGGCGGTGCCTTCAAGATCGGCGCCCTCGCACACGACCATCCCCTCATTGCGGCGCTTCCGCCGCAGGAGCAGGCAAGCTGACCCCCATGACCAGGACTGACCAGACGGCCGGCGACCAGCCACGCCGCCAGGCCCTGCTGGAAGCCCTGCGAGCCTCTGATGCCCCCCTTGGTGTCACAGACCTCGCCGAACGGCTTGGCATCCACCCCAATACGGCCCGCTTCCACCTCGACGCGCTCGTAGCGCAAGGACTCGTTGACCGCCGGCTCGAGGAACCAACCGGGCGGGGCCGGCCTCGGACCGTGCACACACCACATCCCGGAATGGACCGGGGCGGGCAGCGTCAGTACCAACTGCTGGCCAAGATCCTGCTCGGTCAACTGTCCACGAGCCCCGACGCGGGCGCGGCAGCCGAGGCCGCAGGCCGCAACTGGGGCGGCTATCTGATCGACCCCATCCCCCCATCCCGCCAGCCCGGCGTTGCCGAAGCCACGCAGCGATTGACCGCGATGATGACCGACCTGGGATTCGCGCCGGAAGCCGATCGCAAGCAGGCGGGCAGCATCAGACTGCGGCACTGTCCCTTCCTGGAACTCGCGGAGGAGTACTCCGCCACCTTGTGTCCGCTGCATCTCGGCCTGATGCGCGGCGCCCTCACCGAAATCCGCGCACCGATCGAGGCCACCAGCCTCGAACCGTTCGCCGAACCCGACGCCTGCATGGTCCACCTCTCCCCCACCCGCAACACCGGCGAGGACACCCGCTGGGGGCGGCGTCGCGACAGGAGCAGCTGATGTACCTCACCCGGATCGGCACCACACCCCGGCGCCGCGCACCCATCCCCGGCGGTCCGACGATGGAGGTCCTCGTCGCCGCCGAGACCTCCGACAACATCGCCATGGTCCAGGTATGGATCCCTCCCGGTGGCGGCCTGCCCGAACACGATCACGGCCCCTCCGAGATCGTCCTGGTTCACCTGTCCGGTTCGATCGACCTGCGGCAAGGCGACCAGCACCACAGCCTCGCCCCAGGAGCCGTCGCACACATCGCCATTGGCGAACGGGTCAGCCTGACCAACCCAGGGACCGAACCCGCCGTCATGATGATCGCCGCCTCACCGCCGGACTTCGTCGCACGAATCGCCGGCTGGCCAGCTGCGTAGCTGTACCTGCCAACGGTCGTGCGACGGCCGATGCTCGTCACGAATCCAGAAGGAGCAATCTTGAACGCCGTACCAGCCGCCGTGGCATCCGCCGTCGTCTTCGTCTGGCTCGGCATGGTGCTCGCGATCTCGTTCCTGGAGACACCCCTCAAATTCCGCGCTCCCGGCGTCGACATTCCTCTCGGGCTAGGCATCGGCCGCATCGTCTTCCGGGCACTCAACCGCATCGAAATCGCGTTGGCGCTGGTGACGCTCGCCGCGATCGTCGCGGGTCAGCCGACCGGCCTGGCCGCCGCTCTCGCGGCGGTGGTCCTGGCCGTCTTGGCCGTTCAGCTCATCGCCGTCCGTCCGCGCCTCAACCGGCGCACCGACCGCGTCCTCGCCGGTATGCCCTCGCCCCGCTCGACCACACACCTGTACTACATCGGTCTCGAGGCAACCAAGGTGCTGACCTTGGCCGCGCTCGGAATCTCCCTCCTCGTCGAACTGTGACTCGCCGCCGCTAGACCAAGACGTGCGCAGTCAGAGGAACTGAGACGTCCGCGAGGCGATCCGGATCCACTCGTCGCCGACTGCGGATCAGGTCCTCGACGGGTGCGATGCCGTCATCCCAGCGGTTGACGTGCATCCCTGCCACGACTCGATCATCGGACAGCCAGAACGCGTGGAACGCCTGCCCGTCGACGTCGCCGCGAGTGACGAGACGGTCGTAGCCGTCCCGGCCGATCCAGCCGGAGAACTCCATCCCGACGTCGAACTGGTCGGTGAAGAAGTACGGAAGCTTGTCGTAGGCAACCTGCTGACCGAGCATCGCCTGAGCAGCGACCGGCGCGCCATACAAGGCATTCGCCCAGTGCTCGGTCCTCAGATGCTTGCCGTAGAAGGGACGATAGGAGTTCGCGACATCGCCCACCGCATAGATGTACGGGTCTTGCGTGCACAACATCTCGTCGACGACGATCCCGTTGTCGCAGCTCAAACCCGCCTGCTCCGCGAGATCGACGTTCGGCAAGGCACCGATGCCGACAATGACCGCGTCTGCCGCGAACTCGCCGCCGTCATCGGTGCGGACACTGGCCACCTTGCCGCTCCCCTTCAACGCGGTCACGGTGTGACTCAACCGCAGGTCCACACCGTGGCGGCGGTGCAACCCGGCGAAGAACGCACCCATCTCACTCCCCAGAGCCGCAAGCAAAGGTGCCGGTTGCGGATCGATCACGGTCACGTCGCAGCCGGCCTCCCGACCAGCGGCCGCGGTTTCGAGGCCGATCCACCCGGCGCCGACGACGACGATCCGTCGGCCCTCACGGAGAGTCTCGCGCAACAGGTCGGCGTCCAGTACCCGTCGCAGGTAGTGCACGCCCTCGAGTTCACCGCCCGGCAGCCGGAGCCGGCGCGGCGAAGCCCCGGTGGCCAGCAGCAGTTTGCTGTAGGTGATCCGTTCGCCGGTGTCGAGTTCCACTTGGTGGGCGACGCGGTCCAGCAATGTCACCCGCCGGCCGAGCAGCAACTCGACCGCGTGCTCGGCGTACCAGGACTCCTGGTGGACGTAGATTTTCGCGCGTTCGTCGGTGCCCATCAGGTACCCCTTGGACAACAACGGACGCTCATAGGGCAGCTCGGTCTCGTCGCCGACCAAGACGATCCGTCCGCTGAAACCGTGGTCCCGCAGAGCCTTGGCCGCGGTGGCTCCCGCCAGACTCGCGCCGACGATGACGTAGGTGGGCTGGTTGTTCATGATCACCTTTCCAGTTCGGCAGCGGCTACCGGATCGATCTCGCCCCGCCCCGGGCCACTACGGTTCGATTCCTTTGACTAGGAGTCGTGGCGTGGGGGTGCGTATTGGACGGCGAGTCGGGACAGCGCCACGGCGCCGATCAGGAGACCGAAGTCGCGCAGTGCGACGTCGTAGAAGCCGGACAGGGTCAGCAGGTTGACGATGATGCCCGCGAGCCAGGCCGCGACGATCAGTGCGCCGTACCGCGGGATCACCGCGACCGCGATGCCGGCGACGATCTCGATCACCCCGACGACGTACATGGCGTCCTGCCCCGAACCGGGGACGAGATCGTTGATCCACGGGGCCAGGTACTTGGGCCAGTCGGTGAGCAGATTGGCGAACTTGTCCAGGCCGAACGCGATCGGGGCCACCGTGAAGACGGTTCGCAGGACCAGGAAGGCCTGGTACGCCGGATCGGACAGCGCCGCTCGGCTCGCTGTGCGCTTGCTCGGCACCTCGGCTGTCATAGCTCCCACTCCTTCTAAAGTAGATAGATTTTGACTTTAGAAGGAGATCCCAATTTTAGTCAATGGGAGTTAGCTTTAGACTGTTGTCGTGGACCCCAGCAGGGAAGCGCGGATCTTGGCGATCGCGGCGTTGGACGAACCGACGCGGCGGCGCCTCTATGACCACGTCGTCCGGCAACCGGCCGCAGTGAGCCGCGAGGAAGCGGCCACGGCGCTCGGCCTGCCACGCGCGACTGCGGCGTTCCACCTCGATCGGCTCGCTGACGAAGGCCTGCTGGACGTCGTCTACGAACGCCGTACCGGCCGCTCCGGCCCCGGCGCGGGCCGCCCATCAAAGCTGTACCGCCGCTCCGAGCAGCACGTCGACGTGTCCCTGCCCGAACACCGCTACGACCTGGCCGGCCGCCTCCTGGCCGCAGCCATCGAAGACGCCGAGACCACCGGGGAAGCCCCGCGAGCGGCACTCGACCGGCATGCCCGCCAACTCGGCAACGACCTCGCCAAAACTGCACAGGATGCCGGTACTACGGAAGCCGACCCCGTGATGCGCATCCTCGAAGCGCAAGGATTCGAGCCCCGTCCTGACGAGGACGCGATCGTCCTGGGCAACTGCCCGTTCCACACCCTCGCAAAGCAACACACCGACCTCGTCTGCCACATGAACCTGTGCCTGATCAGTGGCCTCCTGTCCGGCCTCACCACCAAACTCCAGGCCCACCTCACACCCCAACCAGGCCACTGCTGCGTCCGCCTCGAACCAGCCCGGCCCTAAACCGCAACTTCCGGGGTGCGCGACTCGTGGCCCGATCCCGAGCTGTCGGCCAGCTCGTACGCTGTCCCTTGCCAAGCCACAGCGCGGGCATATCGTCTGGACTGCAGCAGCCTTGTCAAACCGGCATCCAAGGTCCTCTGGCGGTGCTGGCGGCCGAGCTGGTCTCAGGTAGACGAGACCACTGAGGGCTCTCAGCGAGGCCGCAGGCCAATCTCGACGATGCGTCGCGTGACCTTGTCGGCACCAGCCGTCTTCTCGCGCAGCAGCCGTAGCGTCAGGTCAACGCCGTCGACCTCGCCAAGCCATCGGTACAGGCCAGCGACGAGCACCTCGGCTCTTCGATCGGGCCGAGGATGCCACCGACAATCACATCCTAGATATCGCGGTGCTCCACCTTTCGTTGCCGTCGTCCATGACATCAGAGTGCGCCTGCCGGCTATGACCTGTCGCCCTACAGAGGCCTGTTCGCCGGCGCGAGCGAGATCCCTTCGGCCTGCCGCCAATCCGGCTGTCATTCGCGTCAGCGGTCCCCTTGTTGCCGCGACGACCCAGCCGATGGTTGGCGAGAACCTACGTCTTCGCGGCGATGATTCGGGTCACCCGAACGGACAAACTTGCGCGTCGACGGACTCAGGTTCCGACGGCGCGCTGGACTTCGGAGCGGCGAAGCTGCCGCTCAGCGGGGCCAGGAGTCACCTCTGGACCATGTCCGAGGCATGAGACGAGGTGCTCGTGCGTGTTCGGGACCCGAGCTTGCGGCGTCGGTGACGGCGCACGATGGTCCACGCGTCGGTGGGGAAGCTCTTGGTCAACAGGAAGGTCAAGCCTGCGGCCAGGATGACGTTGGGGACCTCCTCCAGTCCCAGTGGCGTGATGCCAACCAGGAACACGATTGCCCCGAGCAGGCCCCACTTCACGTAGCGGCCGCGGCTGACGATGAGGGCAGCGGTGACGGTTTCAAAGGCGAGCATGAGGATGCCGAAGGCCAACGGGTTCGGCTCGACCAGCCAGAGTCCGACGTCGCGGTAGGTGCCCCACGGCGCCTTGGCTGCGAAGTGGACTAGTTGTGCGGATTCGTGGCTATGAGCGCCCCATGGATACCTAGGCCCATCGCAGCAAAGAAGACACCGATGAAGATTCGTGCGGCCTGCGGCCTCCATACACAGAACGTTGCTACTGCGACGGTGAACGCTCCCCAGATGAGGAATCCCTGCATAGCGCTCACCTACTCATCACGTGGTGGTCGACCCACCGTTCGAGCTGCGGGACGAGCAGTAGAGCGAATACACCGGCCACCATGACTACGTGGACGAACGCAGTCCAGGTCGCCGTACCCGCGGTCTCGCCGCCTCCGTGAGCGGCCAGCCAGTACGGGATCAACGCGACCAGCCCAACGACCCCCGAGCCGAGGGCCACCGCCGAGGTTCCGGACAGTGAACATGACTATCGCCTCCAGTCCCAGCATCCGTCGCAGGTGAGACTCCGTTTAGGGCCTAAGGGCCCAATCGCCGCTGGGCCACAGTCCCGTAGTCCGGTGAGCCGTTGGGTGTGGTGGCGGTTATCGCAGCTCGTCCTGCTCATGGAGGGGTTGGCGGGTCAGGATGCCCGGATCCATGGCTTTGAGGAAGCGCCGGCAGGTGAGGGCTTGCAGGATGCCGAGCAGGCCGAGGACTGCGGCGACGACGGGCGAAGCGTGCTCGCCGCGGGACGCGGTGACAATGGTCAGGCAAACGATGCCCAGGCTTATGCCGGCCATTGCGCTGAGCACTACCGGCGCAAGGATCTGACCCCATGGACGACCGCGGCGGAGCAGGACACCGGCCACCAGGGCCGCTGGCAGGAACAGCGCGAGGTCGATCACATGTACTGGGTTGGTGAGCAATCCGGTGTCTCGCAGCTCGTCAGGCGGCGTGCTGCTCAGCATGGCGGGCAGGTCCTGGCTCAGCCAGAGCATCGCGAAAGCCGACGCGAGCAGGATCAGCAACGTGGAGGTGAACCCGGTCAGCCGCCCGGGCCGGGACGCCGGCGAAACGCGAGCGGGATCGATGCCGGCGAAGAAGCCGATCAGCGCCCACGCTGAGAGACCGAGGACCGCGACGTACAGAAGGAACAGCGGGCCGAAGTGCACGGCAAACGCGTAGAGCACGTAGCTGTACGCGACGTACATGACAGTCCCGGCCCACGCGAGCAGCGCCCTCGCCGAGCCGCGCGCAGCGGCGTACCCGAGGACCAGCAACACGGGGATCACGACAAGGTTCGAGACGTCCTGGCCGATCGCCTGGGCCTGCCAGTTCGCGGTCTCGTTGGCGTAGACCCTGTCGACGAAGATGCCGGCCACGCTGGCTGGAATGCCGAGCAGCGCGATCGGTACCGACAGCCACAGCCACCACGGCGTCCGGGTGACGGCGTCAGCGGCTCGTTGCGAGCGGAAATGATGTGCAGTGCTCATCGCACTCTCCCTCCTCCAATCCCAACCTCGTAGCCCGACCTAGGCGGGGCGAGAGCCGGAGGCCCCGATAGCGCGGGCCGAAGGTCAGAAGGCCGGCTCCAGCGCGAGTTGAGCGAGCCCAGACGAGCACGCCCACCAACATGATTTCGGCAAGGGGGCGCGGGTCAGCGGGATCCGTTGAGGGGCGATTTGGTACCGCGGCGCGGAGCCGCGTTCGGCACCGAGAATCAGGACCTTCGACCTTTGCCCGGCAGGACAGGCCGCTGTACATCTGAAAGATGAGCATGCGCGAGGGCGGCCACCGATGGTTCGAACCGGCACTCTTCCAACATCTGCCGCCGGAGGAATGCAGGGATCTCTTGACGACCAAGTCCGTGGGAAGGGTCGGCTTCAGCAGCCCGGACGGTCCGCAGGTACTACCCGTCAACTACGTCGTGCACCGACGCGACATCATCTTCCGGACCGACGCCGGCAGCGCGCTGGCCAACGCGATGCGCGGTAGCCGAGTCGCCTTCGAAATCGATGACATCGACGAATTCCTGCAGAGCGGGTGGAGCGTCCTGATCGTCGGCGACGCCGACCATGTCGACGATCCGGACCTTCTCGTCGAACTGTGGGGGGATCGCGGCCCGCAGCCTTGGGCTGTCGGTCTTCGCACCCAATTCGTCCGAATCACACCGACTCGTCTGACCGGCCGCCGCGTCCTGCAGAGCTGATCGACTACCGATCAACCCGCCTGAGGAGTCACCAGGAAGATCTGGGTCCTCAGCGCGCGGGGCGCCTCTTGGTTCGCTCGATCGCGTACACGGCGGCCTCGGTACGGCGTTCCATGTTGAGCTTGCGGGAGCAGCCCGGAGACATAGTTCTTGACGGTCTTCTCAGCCAGGAACATCGTCTCGGCGATCTGGCGATTCGTCTTGCCCTCGGCAATCAAATCAAGGATGCGCCGTTCCTGCTCGGTGAGGCTCGCGTACACCGGGTCCTCGGCTTCGACCGGATTCCGCAACCGCTCGAGAACCGCCAAGGTCAGCGCCGGATCCAGCAACGACTCACCAGGAGCTGGCGCAGACCCAGCCGCACCACTTCGTGATCGTCGAGCAGGAACACCTTGATCGCCATCCTGTTTTCCTCACTCCTCGGGAGCTTGTCGTATCTACACGATAGGTGGCGATCTGGCCGCAACTCCTTCACAAGCGAAGACTGCGGACCTCCGTACGCCGACCACGCAGCCCGGCGCGTCGAATGGGTGGCCGTTGGAAGGGCCGAAGGTCCTGCGGCGACCAGCCGGATGTCCCTGGCCGGTACGAGTGCGCTCGTCGACAGGCGTATCCCTTGCCCACAAGGACTTTCGGCCCTACGCCGGCCACGTCGCGTGCGACAGAGTGGAACCGAGGACAGCGAATCGAGTGACGACAGGCGGGGTCATGACGGACACCATCAGCACATTGCCGCCCAGCACCACCACCGCATGGCACGACTTCACCGGGACCGGGTGGAGAGAGCGGATCGACGTGGCCGACTTCATCCGCGCGAACCTCACGCCGTACATCGGTGAGAGTTCCTTCCTGACCGGGCCGACCGATCGCACCCGCAGGCTGTGGGACACGGTCTCCGCGCTGTTCCCCGAAGAGCGCGAACGCGGCATTCTCGACGTCGACACTCACACCCCGTCCACGATCACCAGCCACGCCCCCGGGTACATCGACCGCGACGACGAGATCGTCGTCGGCCTGCAGACCGACCGGCCACTGAAGCGAGCCATCATGCCGAACGGTGGCCTGCGGATGGTCCAGGACGGCCTGACGGCGTACGGGTACGAGCTCGACCCCGAGGTCCGCAGGATCTTCAGCCAGTACCGGAAGACCCACAACGACGGCGTGTTCGACGCCTACACCCCGCAGATCCTGGCTGCCCGGCGGTCGGGCGTGATCACCGGTCTGCCGGACGCCTACGGTCGCGGCCGGATCATCGGCGACTACCGCCGAGTCGCTCTCTACGGTGTCGACCGGCTCGTCAGGGATCGCGAGGCTGCCCGCGCGCGGCTGGCCGAGCGGCGTTCCACCGCCGACGTGATCCGCGACCGCGAGGAACTCGCTGAGCAGATCAAGGCCCTGCGCGAGCTGACCGAGATGGCCGCGACCTACGGCTTCGACGTGACCCGGCCGGCCGAGACCGCCCGTGAGGCAGTGCAGTGGCTGTACTTCGCGTATCTGGCCGCTACGAAGGAGCAGAACGGTGCCGCGATGTCGCTGGGCCGGACGTCCACCTTCCTCGACATCTACCTGCAGCGCGACCTCGCCGCCGGCCTGATCGACGAGGAGGCGGCTCAGGAACTCGTGGACCAGTTGGTCGTGAAGCTGCGCATCATCCGGTTCCTGCGGACACCGCAGTACGACGCGCTCTTCTCCGGCGACCCGACCTGGGTGACCGAGAGCATCGGTGGGATGGCCGAGGACGGCCGGCCGCTCGTGACCCGGACGTCGTTGCGCTACCTGCAGACGCTGTACAACCTCGGCCCCGCGCCGGAACCGAACTTGACCGTCCTGTGGTCTCCCGACCTGCCGAGCGGGTTCAAGGAGTTCGCCGCGCAGGTCTCCCTGGACACCAGCGCGATCCAGTACGAGAACGACGACCTGCTGCGGCCGCGGTACGGCGACGACACCGCCATCGCGTGCTGCGTGTCCGCCATGCCGGTCGGCAAGTCGATGCAGTTCTTCGGCGCCCGGGTGAACCTGGCCAAGACGTTGCTCTATGCAATCAACGGCGGCCGGGACGAACTCACCGGTGAACAAGTCGCTCCCGCCGTTCCCCCGGTCGCCGGCGAGATCCTCGAGTACGACGACGTGCTGAACCGGCTCGACACGATGATGGAGTGGCTCGCGCAAACCTACGTCGACGCCCTCAACGTCATCCACTACATGCACGACAAGTACTGCTACGAACGGCTCGAGATGGCGCTGCACGACTACCCCGTGCACCGCACGATGGCCTGCGGCATCGCCGGACTGTCGGTCGCCGCGGACTCACTGTCGGCCATCCGGTACGCGACCGTCCGCCCGGTCCGTGACGACCGGGGAATCGTCATCGACTACCTCCGCGAAGGCGACTTCCCCACCTTCGGCAACGACGACGACCGCGCCGACGAACTCGCGACCTGGCTGGTCGAGACCTTCATGGCGAAGATCCGGGCGCAGCGGACCTACCGCGATGCCGAACCGACCCAGTCCGTCCTGACCATCACCTCGAACGTTGTCTATGGCAAGCACACCGGCAACACACCCGACGGCCGGCGCGCGGGCGAACCGTTCGCCCCCGGCGCGAACCCGATGAACGGCCGCGACCACCACGGCATGCTGGCCGCCGCGCTCAGCATCGCCAAACTCCCCTACGACGAAGCTCGCGACGGCATCTCACACACCGCGTCCATCACCCCGGCGGGACTCGGCCGAACCCGTCAGGAGCACATCGCGAACCTGGTCGGGGTACTGGACGCGTTCGCCGACGCCGGCGGATTCCACCTGAACGTTAACGTGCTGGACCAGGCGACCCTGCTCGACGCGATGGAGCACCCCGAGGCCTATCCGGCCCTGACGATCCGGGTCTCGGGGTACGCCGTCAACTTCGTCCGGCTGACCCGCGAACAGCAACTCGACGTCATCAACCGCACCTTCCACGCGGGAATCTGACGTGCGCCTCGACGAAGCCCGGGCGACGTTCGCTACGGTCGATACGAGCCGGCAGACCGTCACGGGGATGGTGCACTCATGGGATCTGTCCACCGCGGTCGACGGCCCCGGCGCCAGGCTGGTGCTCTTCCTCTCCGGCTGCCCGCTGCGCTGTCTGTACTGCCAGAACCCGGACACCTGGTCCGAACGTGACGGCGCCCCGACCTCGGTCGACGACGTACTGCGAAAGCTGCGCCGGTACCGCGCACTCTTCGAGCGCACCGGCGGCGGAATCACCATCTCCGGCGGCGAACCACTACTCCAGCCCAAGTTCACCGCGGCCGTCTTCCGCGCCTGTGCCGAAGAAGGTATCGCCACCGCCCTGGACACCTCGGGAGCACTCGGCGCACGCGCCACCGACGAACTCCTGCTCGACACCGACCTCGTCCTACTCGACATCAAGTCCTTCGCGCCCACCACCTACGCCCGCATCACCGGCGGCGCCGAAGTGGCGCCAACGCTGCGGTTCGCCCGCCGCCTCGCCGGCCTCGAACGCCGGGTCTGGATCCGGTTCGTCCTCGTCCCAGGCCTCAACGACTCGCCGGACAACGTCGAGCCGTTGGCCGACTTCGTCGCCGATCTCGGCAACATCGAACGCGTCGACGTCCTACCGTTCCACACACTGGCCGTCCCCAAGTACCAAGCCCTCGGCCTGCCTTTCCCCCTGGCCGGCCGGCCGGCGCCCACCCCGGAACAGACAGCCCACGTCAGGTCACGCTTCGCCGCCCGCGGCCTCACCGTGACGTGACGCGGACCAGGTCCATCAAGCCGTCTACGACAGGACTTCGCCTCTACGACCGGCAGGGACCGCGTTTCACCCTGGCCCCATGAACTCGTTCACCTCGCCCGCTGCGCAGTGCCATCGGTCCTGCCGACTGGGGGACTTCGACATGTCGCTTGGTGACTCTCGGGCCTGGGAGCGAGGTGCGCTCCCGCGGTAACTTCTACAAGACATAGCGTAGTAAATAGCGCCGAGGGCTGGGATTGACGTCCGCCGCGGGCGGGCCTGGCGATGATGGGTTGGGGTCGAGGAAATTGTGTGAGCACTGTGGTTGCCGGGGTGTGGAACCCATAGCTGAATTGATGGACGAGCATTTCGTACTGCTGGATCTCGCGGGCGACGTGCGCCGCGCGCTGGTCGCAGACGACCGGAGCCGGGCGGTCCAGGTCCTGGAGGTGCTGGCCGATCGGCTCGACCGGCACGTCGGCCGCGAGGAACGGGGCGTGTTTGCTGCGTTGAAGGAACAAGGCGACTTCGCCGACGCGGTGGAAGACCTCGAGTCTGAGCACGTCAGCTTCGATCAGCGGCTGTCCAGCCTCGACCCGGCCGGCGAGAGCTTCGCACGCGACATGGCTGCGCTGCTCGATGAGTTGCGCGAGCACATCGACAAGGAGAACCTGGGTGTGTTTCCGGTCGCGGTCGTATCGCTGGGAGCCTCGGGGTGGGAGATGGTGGGGCGGGCTCACGACGGCGAACCCAGCTTCCTCACCGACCCCGCGCTCACCTGACCTCCCACCTCCGTCGGCAGCCAGGTGCAGCACGGATCACTCCGGCCGTCGACATTGGGCCTGCTCGGTGTACGCGGTCGGGTCGCGAGACGTAGACCTCGTCGCAGAGCACTCCGTAGGAGTAGACCGTGCGCAACCGCTCGAAGGCGGTACGCGTTCCGCCCGCCACGTTGCGGACTGCTGCGGTTCAGAGCTTGGCTGCAGCCTGCAGGACGTCTTGCGCCTCGTCGGAAACCGAGGCGGTGATGTCCATCTAACCTTTTCCCTTTCGGTACGGCGTCGCCGTCTTCGGCTGTGCTCAGGGTCGTGACAGCGGCCGCCACCAGGTCGGGGGGGTGAGGTGCAGCGAGAACGGCGCGGCCTCGTAGTACTTGAGCGCCTTGCCGTCGTCGGACAGCTCAAGCTGGGCAGTGACCAGACCGGCCTTCTCCAGCGTCTTGAGGTGCACCTGCAGCGCCTGCCGAGCCATCGACCGCGTCTCCGGGGTGAGCTTCTTGGCCCGGTTCATGTGTCATAGGTGAGCTTGCCGGACCTGTAGGTGGGCCGCGATCTGGCCGTTGCGATCTGGATTTGGCTTTCGCCGTTGTCGCAGCCGGCACCAACGCCTGCAGGTAGGCAGTCCTAGATTGTTGAGCCGGTCGAATCTTCGTGTGGTTTTCACTGGGAACCGAGATGGCGGTCGCGCAGTTCTTCCATGAACTGTTCGACGTACGCAGGACCCATCTCGTGCCTGTCCTGCTGTCGGCACGGAAGGGCGTCGCTGCCTGGACGCCAGCGCAGCCCCCAGGTCGCGAGGGCATCGATAATCGGCAAAGTCTGGATGCCGGCTTCGGTGAGGCTGTAGCGCGCGCGTTGTCCGCGGGCGGCCGTTCCGCGGGTCAGGAGGCCGGCCTCGACGAGCCGCACGAGTCGGTCGGCGAGGATGTTCGAGGCGATGCGCTCGACCGATCCGGTGAGCAGCACCCGGAAGTACCGGCGGTCCTCGAAGATGATGTCGCGCAGCACAAGCAACGACCAGCGATCGCCCAACACCTCGACGGCGGCGTTGATCGGGCATTCGGATCGGGGTTCCACGGTCCCTCCTTGACAGGCGACTGGCGCCAATTATAGTGATTGCAACTTGCAATCACTAGGGGAAGAGCAGCCGATGGGTCGGTTCGTGTACTTGATGAACGTGTCTCTTGACCTGCTCATCGAGCAGGTCCCAGGCGACAATGGTGCCGGTGAGTGGTTGCGCATCGACGAGGAACTGCACCGCGAGCTCAATGCGCGCTCACGTGATTTCGCGCTCCTTGTCCAAGGTCGCGTCTTCTACGAGCTGATGGAGGAGTACTGGCCGCGGTCCCGCGATGATGCGTCGTTACCTGAGGTCTTGCGTGACTACGGAGAGCTGTGGACGAGCAAACCCAAGATCCTCGTCTCGCGCACCCGGCACCGTGCGGATCACAACACGCAAATCTTCGGCGGCGACGATGCGCTCGTACAGCTACGTGCTCTGCGCGCCAGCACCGACGGACCCATCGGCGTGGGTGGAGCGGCACTCGCCACGCAACTGCTCCGAGAGGGACTGCTCGACGAACTGCTGCTCTACACCCATCCCTCGATTCTCGGCTTCGGCCGGCCACTGTTCGACGACTACGAACTGCCGGTCGACCTCGACTTGCTCGAGCAGCAACGTTTCGAGTCCGGAGTAACGATGCACCGCTATGCCATTCGCCAAGGAGACGAATTCATGACGCCCGGCAGCGGTGACGAGTCCAACGCGCGGGTGGCCGCGCGATGACCAGCCCTCCGACCGTCGTCGTCACCCCGATCCACGTCGCCGACCTGGTGGCTGATGGTGCCTTGATGCCCGTATACGTACATGTCATCGACCATCCCGAAGGCCGAGTGCTCGTCGATACCGGTATGACGACGCTGCATCCGCTGGTGGCCGACATGGACCCCCGAATCCGCCAACTCACCAAGGAGCAGCTCGATCCTGCGAGCATCGACATCGTCGTCAACACCCACCTGCACTTCGACCATTGCGGTGGCAATCACCTCTTCGCCGGCAAACCGATCTACGTCCAGCGCCAGGAGCTTGACGATGCGTTGAGCCAGCAGGAGTACACGATTCGCGAGTGGGTCGAAGCACCCGGTGTGGAGTACGTGCCGGTCGACGGCGAACTCGAGCTGGTGCCAGGCGTCCGCCTCGTCCCAGGCCCGGGTCATACTCGCGGATCTCAGCTGGTACTGGTCGACTCGGGCCTACAGCGGACCGCTGTCGTCGGCGACCTGGCCATCTCGTCCCGTGATCTCGACGACCCACAAACCGAAGGACAGCTGCAGGTACGCGCTCTCGCCCCCGGCCTGGTTTGGCTAGCCCACCAGCACGAGCCATGGCGCCCCTCGCAGCCCTGAACCGCGCAGAAGCTCGACGATGCCGGCGACCACACGGTCAACGAGATCGCCGCCATGTTCAACGTCGGGAGAGCCACCTTGTACCGCCACCTCACGCCGGGGACTGGCGGCTGCGCATACGTGATCTACCGCGGGGACGCCGACGTACCGATGACGGCGCCACTGACGACGACGAGGTCGACGAGCAGCTGTCCAGCCTGCCCATGCGCGTGGGCGATCACGTGGAGCGGACCCGTGGCAAGCTGCGCGAGTACGTCGCGCTGTAGTGCCGGCTGCGCCCAGCTCGCCACCACTCCCGCTGTCGGGAAGGCACACGGCAACTAAGCATCCGCCGACCTCAGCCCTTCCGGGCTGGCATACCGATTGTTGGCGGTGCTTCAAGAGTGCGAGTTGCGTCGGATGCGAGGAGTCGCACCTGAGTGCCACCACTCGCATCTGGCCTGACTCAGCGATCCGCATCGCCCGGTCAGCGACAGCGACGGCGACGTCAGGAACCTGAGGTGATGCGCTCCGGGGTCAGCGCGAGAACGACGCGGTCGGGGTCGTCCGGGCGGTCGCCGGGGTTCTGACCGGGGAGATAGCGCGCGAACATACGCTTCGACAGTTCCGCATGCCCACCCTCCTCATGTGCCTCGCCGACGGCGGCGACGTACTGCAAGGTCTCCGGGTCGTTGATGAGGAGCGACAGGTGCGGATCACGCGTGAACAGCCGGTACTTCAGCCGGGAACGAAGGGTGGACAACCGAAACGTCGTACCGTCCCAGTCGAACCACACGACACTCAGGTGCGGCGAGTTTCCCGGCCGGTTGAAGCCCGCCACCGCGTGCAGCGGCTTGGCGAGGATGGCGTCGATCTCGGGAGTTGTCTCCATGGTCTCTCCTCAGAACTCGATGACGATCTTGCCGAGAGGTCGGCTCACCAGGATGAATTCCCGCGCTGTCGAACACGCCGCGTCGACAACTGCACCAAGGCCGGCGACATCTGTGGGACGGACGGCAACCCCATCCAGCAATACCTACTTGGTGAGCTGCTGCTTGGCGGGTGGCGTGATGACGGCCTTGGTTCCGAAGTTGTCGAAACGGATCGAGAACGCGTTCTCCCCGGTGCCGTAGTTGAGCTCACGAAGCAGGCCGTTGGAGTCGAGCAGGGCGCTCAGCGGCAGCGTCTTCTGCGCCTCGGCCTCCTTGGCGGACAAGAAGGGGCCGTACACCTTGTTGTCCGCGGCCGCCTTCCTGAGATCGATGAGCATCACATAGCGAGTCGTGAGCACCTCACCTACGTACGGCCCGGGCGAGACGGCGAACTGGCTCGAGTACGGCGCCCCGTCCAGCAGCCGCGGCGACTGGACCAGCTTGCGGTAAAGCACGATGAGCCCGTTGGTGGTGACGGCCTGGTGCCCTTTCGCCTTGGGGTCGTACTTCGTCCACTTGGCCTTGCTCGACAGGGGGCCGTCCTTGTAGAAGTACTGACCACCGACGCCGATGACCGACCCGTCGGCACCGCTCAGCGAGAAGTCTTCGCCGGCACCGGTGAACTTGACCGTGGCGGTGAGGTTCTCGTCCTGCTCGTACTGCCATGTGATCGTCATCCGGTACGTGCCCCGCTTCTTGAGCGCGGCCTGGACCTGCTGGCCGATATTGGCCCGCGCCAGCTCGACCGGCGTAGGGCTGACGGTCGGCTTGCTACTTGTTGCTTTACTCGCCGTGGGGGTCGGTGCAGGTGCCGCGGGATCAGCGCCGCCCCCACACCCGACAGCCAGCACCAACCCCCCGCTGCCGGCCAGCGCCATGATGATCTTCTTCACGGGCCGCATCATCGCAGCCGCGATCCGTCATCGCCCCGTCGGTTGCAGCTTGTTGCAGAAGGGTTGTAACCCTGTGGGCTATCCATCGATGACCATCGAAATCTATCCGTGGAGTCATCGTGACCTCTGCAGTCTCGCGTCCAGTCCGTTTCCCTAGGTGGAACGGGCTGAATGGCGCAAAGGCATGAACGAACGTCAAGCCGTGGTCCTCGGCGGCAGCATGGCCGGACTGCTCGCGGCGCGGGTGCTCACCGAGCACTTCGCACGCGTCACCATCATCGAACGCGACGAGTTCAGCGGAATGTGGGCGGGCGATCCGGAGGCCGATCCACGGGAGCGGGAGGTGCGTCCCGGCGTACCACAGGGCCGCCACGCACACGGTTTGCTGGCTGCCGGGCTCGACGTCGTCGAGCGGCTGTTCCCAGGCGCGGCTGAGGACCTCATCGCGGCGGGAGTACCGAGCGGCGATGTGCTGGCCAACGTGCGCTTCTGCGCCAACGGGCACCGGCTGCGGCAGGCGCCGACCGGGATGACTGCGCTGTCGTTCAGCCGGCCGTACCTCGAGAACTACCTGCGCGCCAAAGTGATGGCATTGCCTGGCGTCGATGCGCGCGGCGGGACGGACGTTGTCGGCATCAAGGCCGATGCGAATCAGTCGCGAGTGACGGGGGCCTTCGTACAGCGGCGTGACGGCGGCGGACTGGAGACCATCGCCGCGGACCTCGTGGTCGACGCCACCGGACGCGGGTCGCGAGCACCGCGGTGGCTGGACGACCTCGGCTACGAGCGGCCCCGCAAAGAGCAGTTGCACGTCGACCTCGCTTACGTGTCGCGTCACTACAAAGTCGACCCCGCCCTGCTCGACGGCGACATCGCCATCATCATCGGGCCGTCCGCAGCCGCGCCTCGCGGCGGCGCGGTCATGCTGCAGGAGTCCGGTCGGGCAGTCATCACCCTGTTCGGCATCCTCGGCGATCATGCGCCGCTGGATGACGCGGGGTACCGCGCCTACGCTCGCCGGCTTCCCCTGCCGTACATCGCCGACGTCATCGAGGGGTCGGTGCCGCTCGACGACCCGGTGAGATTCCGCTATCCGGCCAGCGTCCGACACCGCTACGACCGGCTGCGGCGCTTCCCGAAAGGATTCGGCGTCATCGGCGACGCGATGTGCTCGTTCAACCCGATGTACGGACAGGGAATGTCGGTCGCCGCCGTGGAAGCGGTGCGCCTCGGCGATGCGCTCGCCCGCGATGGCGCTACCGAGTTCGACGCCTTGCGGTTCTTCCGCGCGGTACGCCCCGTCGTCGACATCCCGTGGCAGATCGCGACTGGCGGAGACGCGGCTCTGCCCGGCGTCGACGGGCCCCGCGACGCGCGCACCCGCCTGGTGAACCGCTACCTCGACCGGCTCTACGCTGTCGCGGCGCGCGACGAGGTGGTGTCGCTGGCGTTCAGTCGTGTGACGAACCTGCTGGACCCACCGACGGCACTGCTACGCCCCGCGGTAGCGGCGAGAGTGCTGGGACGGCGACGCTTGCCAGTAAAGGCCGTTCTCGACCAGGAGACAGCAAAGGCATGACCGCGTTTCTTGCGAGGGCGTGAGCTAGACGTGCTTCACGAGGACTGCGCGGGTGTAGAGGAGCGTGAAGCCGCTGCGCTGGGCGTTCTGTTGGGACTTCGATCCGGGTTGGGTGGTGATGACGCCGACGTCGCAGCCGGCGGCTGCAGCGTCGGCCAGGCGGGTGGCCAGGAGCGCGGACTGGATGCCGTGGCGTCGGTGGGCGGGCAGAGTGGCAGCGCCGGCGAACTGGGCGATGCCGTCGGCCGTGCGAAGACCGCCGCCGCCCGCGAGCTCACCGTTTCGCAGGACGGCGTACCGCGCTACGCCGGCTGCGACACCGTCGCGTTCTGACTCGATATAAGTGTCGCGAGGGAACTCCTCTCGCCACGGCACGCCCTGTGTATCCGGTGCGGCGACCGCATCCGCCATCAGGTTCAGCCAGCGGTCGAGCTCGTCGTCGCCGCTCGGCCGGATGACGACCCCATCGGGCATAGTCACGTCGTACTCGTCCTCGATCGCTATGCCGAGCACGTTCTCGAACGACTCCAACTGGTAGCCACGCCTGGTCAGGACAGGGCCGATCTCAGGATCGGCGAGATGCGTGAGCTCGACCTGCACCGGCGTACCGACACCGGCGTGGGCCTTCTCGATCTCATCAAGCTCGTCGTCCGTCGGTACGCCGCCGAAGCCGAGCCCGACCACCTTGTTGAACGGCGAGTCGTCGCCGGCGAACACCGCGAGCCCACCAGCCACCGGGAGGACGAATCCCCGGCCGTCGGCCAGCCGGCGATGAGCGGCGCGAGCTGTCGCCTCGATGAGCTGAGCCTCGGCCCGCTCGATCCGTTCGGCCAGCTCGAGGTCGCAGAACAGTGGTGTGTGCTGGGTGTTCATAAGCCTCCTGACAGGTCCGGTCCAGCCGATCCCGGTCGCGTTCGCCGCAGCCGAGGTAGCTGGTCTCATGCAAGATCCGTGTCGCAAGGCTCGGAGACGTTACAAGACCACGGAAGATTTCTTGAAAGGCCCGAGCGGGCCTTCCTAGCCCGGCCGAAGGACACCGTTTGGGCCTCGATTGGTGAACCTGATCCGACACGGCGCGTTTCGTAGAGGAGCTGAGCAGTGGAGTCGGCGGGTATGTGTGGGCAGAGGCACGGACCGGATAGTTTGGGGCGGTGGTGGATTCCGTGTGGAGCGAAGACGAGCTGGCTCGGTTGCCGGCTTGGACTCTGGTGCAGGCGTATCACGCTGTGGCGCAGGGGTTTCACGCGTTGTTCAGTGAGCATCGATTGACGCCGGTGCAGTTCGGGGTACTGGCGCAGCTTGCCGTGAGTCCCGGGCTCACTCAGGCGGAGCTGGCCCGGCGGGTGCTGATCCGTCCGCAGAGCATGGGTGAGCTGATCGGCTCACTGGTCGACCGCGGACTGCTGGTTCGCGGAGGCCCTGGGGGCAAAGGGCGGCCCGTTCCGGTGTCACTGACGGAGCAGGGACGCTCCGCGCTGGAACAGGCCGGTACCGCGGTACGGGCATTCAACGATTCTGCCGCCCTCGGCCTGACGGCGAAGGAGGGCTCGCAGCTCAACGAGCTTCTGCACAAGGTGATCCGATCGAGAAGCCGCCCGGCCGGCGGCTGACGCCAGCGGCCTGCATAAGTTCTGCAGCGGCCGGTCCGCGCGCGAGGTAACCTCCGAGAATCAGGCCCCTTATTCTTGGAGCGATCGTGATGCGGCGATGGACCACGTGGGTGTTGCGACTGCGGTGGCTGGTCATCGTGGGCTGGGTGGCGGTCGCGGTGACCGGTGGTGTGCTGGCGCCGAGGACGATCGATCGGCTGAGCTACGACTTCGGGTTGCCCGGACAGCCGGCGTACGAGACGAACGAGAAGATCCTGGCCGAGTTCGGCAACGGCGGGGCGACCGATCCGCTGGCGGTGGCGCTGTCGGTCCCTGCGCCGGCCAGCGTCGACGATGCGGGCGTCAGGCAACAGTTCGCCGCAGCACTCGATCGGCTGCCGGACAAGGGCTGGCGAGTCGTCTCGATGCTCGACGCCGGCAACGAGCAGGCGCAGCAAGCGCTGACCAGCGCAGATCGGCGTACGACGGTCGCGCTGGTGTATCCGCCGGTCTTACCGGGGCCTGCGGCGTATGAGGCGGCCCTACCGCGGTTGACCGCGTCGATGGCGAGCGCGAAGGTTGCCGGACAGCCGTTGCAGGTGACCGGGGTCGAGGCGCTGCGTGAGGGCGGTGGCGGATCCGATCGACCGATAATCGTCGAGATCGCGCTCGGCGCCGGCGGCGCGATCATCGTCCTGGGTTTGGTCTTCGGCTCGCTGCTGGCGATCCTGCCGCTGCTGATGGCGGCAACAGCGATCAGTACGACGTTCCTGCTGATCCTCGGACTGTCCACGGCCACGGACGTCTCCTTCATCGTCCAGTACCTGGTCGGACTGATCGGCTTGGGCGTCGCGATCGACTACGCCCTGCTGATCGTGATGCGCTGGCGGGAGGAACGGGCAGCCGGCGTGGGCAATACCGAAGCGGTCGGTACGGCGATGGCCACGGCGGGCCGCGCAGTACTGTTCAGTGGTGTCACGGTAGCGGTCTCGCTTCTGGCGCTGGTAGTGGTGCCGGTGCCGTTCCTGCGCAGTGTCGGATTCGGCGGCCTGCTGATCCCTCTGGTCAGCGTTGCTGTTGCCTTGACCTTGTTGCCGGTCATCCTCGCCACCGTCGGCCCGCGACTGGAATGGCCGCACCGCAAGCGGCACCAGGCGGACAGTCGGTTGTGGAAGCGGATCGGTCGAGTGGTGGTGCGGCACCGCGTCGTCGCGGCACTTCTTGCTACAGCCGCACTTGCAGCCATGTTCGCGCCCGCTCTCGGCTTACGACTCGGCTCGCCGGAACTGGCGGCTATCTCGGCCGGCACGGATCCCGCCGCCAAGGCTTACCGGACGGCCACCGACGCCGGGATCAGTGCCGGCATCTTCCGGCCGGTCGAGATTGTCAGCAGCACCGACGATGCCTTCAACCGCGTGCGGACCATCGAAGGAGTCGCCGCTGTCGCCACCCCTGAAACAGCAGCCTGGAAACAAGGGGACCAGCGACTTGCAGCCGTGCTGCTCACGAACGACGCCGCCACACCCGCGGGCCAGGAAGCAGTCGACAGGATCCGTCACGCTGTTCCGGAGTCCACGGTCGGAGGTAGCGCCGCAGAAGACGCAGACTCGGTCACCGCGATCTACGGCAACGTCGGATGGATCTTGGTGCTGGTTGCACTCGTCACCGTCGTATTGCTGGCGCGGGCGTTGCGATCGATCTGGCTACCGATCAAGGCACTGGTCCAGAACGTCGTCTCGATCGGCGCGGCCTACGGTCTGACCGTGCTGATCTGGCAGACCGGCTACGGTGCCCAGACCCTGTTCGGCGCGGAGGCCAGCGGCACCATCACCTTCTGGGTACCGCTCGCCGCGTTCTCCTTCCTGTTCGGCCTGTCGATGGACTATGAGCTGTTCATCCTGTCCAGGATCAAGGAAGAACACGACGCGGGGCTGTCCACGCCGGACGCGACCGTCGCCGGCATCAGCTACACCGGACGACTGGTCAGCTCGGCCGCGCTGATCCTGTTCCTTGCCTTCGTGGCTCTGTCGACCGTGCCGGTGATCGACGTGAAGATCTTCGCCACCACCCTTGCCCTGGGCATCATTCTCGATGCGACCATCGTCCGCAGCGTTCTCACTCCCGCCCTCGTCGCCTGGTTCGGCAACCTCAACTGGTGGTGGCCCTTCCGCAGCTCGACCGTGCCGGTTGGCCTGACCGAGCCTGCCCCGAACAAGTCGAAGTAGTTCTGGTCGTAGTCGTCAACGATCTGGAAGGTCCAGCGACGGTCGACCGCGCCGCGGCCGAGCAGATCGCGTTCGATGATGTCGGCGAAGGCGTCATGACCCATAAGTTCGGAGGTTGGCTAATCCTGCCAGTCGGCCTCTGTGACCCGCCCTCCGACCACATCGACGGTCAGCCGCACAGGACCGTCAGGCAGCACGTACAGCTCGTAGCTGCCCTCGGGGACCTCGAAGAAGACCGCCGAGTAGACCGTCTCCCCCGCGGGCGACGTTCGGGGGACGACCGCCACGTGCGGGAACCTGTGAGTGTGCTCGCGCAGCCCGTGCCCGTGACCGTGCTCGTGACCGTGGTTGTGATCGTGGCCGTCGTCATGCCGGTGACCGGCGGCCACGGGTCCCTCGGCGCTCCAGCCTGCCGGGCGGCGCTCTATCTCCGTGTCCTCCAGTTCGGCGGGCATGGTGAGCACGATGGCGCCGACGTCGTCGCCGATGTCGAGCAGGACCGAAGAGCCCTTGCCCGCATGCGGGTTCTCCTCTGCGTTGGTCAGCGGCTTGGCAGCCGGTCTCGTCGCCGGCACGGTCATGACGCGGCCGGGATGCCGGGCTTGGACTGGTAGCCACCACCCGGCGTACCGAGGTACGGAAACACCTTGAGGTAGTCGGCGTTGGTGTTCGACGTCCCGTCCTTCACTGCCGAAGCGGCACCGTCGGGCTTGTACGCCGGGTCGACCAGCGGGATCGTCAAGCCCGCCACAGCGCGGATCTCGACCGTGACGACGTCGTCGAAAACCCTTCGTCCGTTCGGGAATCCGGCCGCGTCGCCGGCCACCAGGCCCAGCGGGTTCGGCGTCTTGGCCGGCGGGACGGCGACGTTCAGGCGCAGCATGTCGGCCTGCACCGGCCCGGTGTAGTTCTGGAATCCGGGTACCACGCCCTTCGGGATCCCGGTCAGCAGGATCGCGGCCAGATCGGCGCGGGGCTTCTTGTACGCCGCCAGGTTCGGGAACGCGCCGGGATAGAGCACCGGCAGGAGTCCGGCGAGCTCCGGCTTGGTCACGTACTGCGCGTACTTCTTGTCCTCCGACGGCGGCCGGCTGTTCCACTTGTCCTTCTCGGCCATCGGCACGATGACCTCGTTGAACAACGGGTTGCCCAGCCGGGAGACCTGCTTGTGCGGGCCGTGCCACAGCGAGATCCCGAGCAGGTCGTCGAAGATCTTGGACTGCTGGCGGCTCGCGGTGGCGTAGACGCCGATGACGGACTGGGCGTCCATCACATCGGTCGGCTTCCTGCCGTCCCGGGTCAGGTCGGTGATCGGCACCTGGAGCGCGATCGTGTGCACGTTGGAGCCCTGCAGCCCGTTGACGCCCATCGCCGCGGCGGACGGGATCAGGTGCGCCGCCTGGAACGGACGCAGTGTTCCGAGGTCGAAGATGCTGCCGAGGTCCGCGAAGAACCCGTCGGCGCGCTGGCCGGCGAACACCTTGCGGTTGGTCCCGAAGGTGTGGATCGCCTGACCGGCGAGCTTGGCATAGTTCGGCGTACTGCGCGGGCCGACGTTGACCGGCGGCGCAGCCAGGTCGCGGGCGAGGATCCGGGCGCGGCCGTGCTCGACCCGGGTGACCGAGTAGTACTGCGGGCGGTTCCAGGTCGTGTCCTTGATCGAGGTGATCGGCCCGGTGTTGTACAGGAAGGTCTTCTTGTTCCGGATCTCGGCATGGAAGCGGAACTGGTAGCTGATGTCCGCCTTGCCGTCACCGCCGTTGGAGATGTGGATCTGGTACAGCACGTCGTCGCCGAACTCGTAGAAGTTCGGCCCGCCGTACGGGTTCTGGAACGGGATGAAATTGGCGATCAGCGTGACCGTGTCCGGCTTGTCCGGGCTGACGAACGCGTACACGTCGGTGTTGTCGGCGACCGGGTCCTTCGAGATCTCCGGTGCTTCGCGATGCGAAGACATGAAATTCCTCCAGTTAAGGGTCGAGCTCGAGGTAGGCAGGCCGACGGCGGCGGGCCTGCCGGGACCGGCGGTCAGGCGGTCTTCACACCGGCGAGGCGGGCGGCCAGCTCGCGGTCGGTGATCAGCACCTCGCGCTCGCCGACCATGATCGCCATCTCGCCCTTCTTCACGTCCTTGACGTGGACCACGAACGACTCAGCGTGGTCCAGGTCGGACTGCTCCAGCTGGGTCGCGGCGTCGGCCGGCTGCTCGCCGAAGATCTTCGGCGCGGCGATAGCGCCGGCCGCGGCCACGGTCCCGGCACCTGCGAACACCAGAAAACCGCGGCGGGTTGCGTCACTCATGACTGTCCCTTCCTTCTCCGGTACTGCGCGGCCACCGGCAAACGCCGGCAACCAACCGCCACGGATGCGACTCCATCGCATATACGGTGATCTGGATCACCAGGACGGTCGGCTGGCATTCGAGCCTGCTCGACGAGCGGATGGGTGAGCGACGAATCCCGCTACGGCTGAAGCAGCCGATTCGATCGTCGGCGCCAAACCCAAGGGCCGCGCCCGGGCCTGCGTTGAGCGGCGGGATTCCCAGGAAAGGAAACGTGCCTCGAGTGGTCGGGGTTGGCGTGTACATCGCGGAGGGCGATTGGTTAGGGCGTGGGTGATCGGTTGTTCTTATGCTTGGGCTATGGGTGAGGTGGAGTTGCGGCATCTGGCGACGATGGTGGCCGTTGTGGAGGAGGGGACGTTCGGGCGGGCGGCCGTGCGGCTCGGGTACACGCAGTCGACGATCAGTCAGCAGGTTGCTGCTCTGGAGAAGGCCGTGGGTGGTGTGCTGTTCGAGCGGCCCGGTGGTCCTCGGCCGGTGCGACTGACGCCGTTGGGCGCCGTCGTACTGGAGCAGGGTCAGGGTGTGCTGGCGAAGGCGGACGAGTTGACCGAAGCCGTTGATCGCTTCAAGGCCGGTGACGGGCGGATCGACATCGGCACCTTCCAGAGCGTGTCCAACGTGATCCTGCCGTCCGTCATCCGGCGGTTGCGGGACGAGCGTCCTGCCTGTGAGATCAGGCTGACCGAGGTGCCGGCGGATCCGCAGCTCGGCCGCCTCGACCTGCTGTTCTACGACCGGCCGATCGTCGGCGACCTCGAAGTCGTCAAGCTGATCGACGATCCCTACCTGCTCGTGGCCCGGCCGGGCGACTTTCCCGACGGCCCGGTCGCGCTGAAACATCTCGACGACCAGCCGATGGTGGGCTGCCATCTGCCGTGCGACCAGGTGTGGCTGGACCAGCTGGTCGCCGCTGCCGGCGTACGACCCCGGGTGGTCTTCCGGTCGCCGGGCAACGAGACGATCCTGTCGATGGTGCGCGCGGGACTGGGCTGGGCGGTGCTGCCACGGCTCGCTCTGCACGGGTCGGGCACGCGGTACGACGATCGGCTCGCGATCCATGAACTGCGACCCGCGCCGAGCCGTGGGATCTACCTGCACTGGGCGGCCACGGCTTCCCGCTCGCCACTGGCGGAGCGCGCTATCGCGATCGCCACCGAGATCGCCGCCGAGGTGTCAGCCGAGGCCGGAGCGGGCTATCACGTTGGTGATGCCGATGTGTACCGCGGTGAAGCCCCCTTGGACGAATGACTCGGCGAGCTCGGCCGCGGGCTGCTCGGGGTAGTAGCGGTCGGCGATCCCGGTGGCGACGCGCTTGATCCGGTCCGGCTCGGCGGAGATCCGGGCCTCGCCTTCGATGGTGACGAAGCTGTAGGGCTGCTGCTCGTCACTGATACAGATCGCGACGCGCCGGTCCCGCGCGATGCTCTTGCCTTTGACGCTGCCGGGCGAGAGAGCGAAGGCGAGTTCGTCGCCGTCGAGCACGAAACAGACGGGGGTGACGTGCGGGCGACCGTCGGCGCGGGTGATGGAGAGGTGGGCGAGCCTGGTGCTCGCGGTGACGAAGGTACGCCACTCGTCGGTGGTCATCGTGGTCATCGGGTCTTCCCTTCGTTCAAGCTGTTGGACGGAGTACGGAAGCGCCCGCCTCGGCGATGCGGGTCTGTGCGTCTGTCCACACAAGCGTTGCGAGAGGGGCTGACCAGTTGCTCGGGTGCCGGCTCGGCCGCTGCCGTGTGTGTCGCCATGCCTCTGACCGTACGGTCGCCCGACGCATCGGGAAAAGCGATGCTTTCCGATCATGTTGATCGCCACAGCCGTAGATCCGGACCGGCGGGACGCCGGCTGGTTCTTTCAGTACAGCGAGGTGCGCGGCCAAGCGGTCTCGGGGGAGGTCAGGACAGGACGAAGTACCGCAGCCATAGGTAGGGGGCGGCTACGACGATGGTGATCGCGGTGATCACGACGCCTTTGCGGGTGAATTCCCAGAAGCTGATCGGGTAGCCGGCGCGGAGGGCGATGCCGATGACGACGACGTTGGCGCTGGCGCCGACCGCGGTGGCGTTGCCGCCGAAGTCGGCTCCCGCGGCGAGCGCCCACCACAGTGCGTGCGCCTGGGCCGGGTCGCTCACGCCCTTGGTGAGTTCGAGCACGACCGGGCTCATCGTCGCGACGTACGGGATGTTGTCGACGATCCCGGACAGCACCGCGGACACGATCAGGATCAGCATCACCGCGAGCAACGGCCTGCCGCCGGTCGCGTCGCCGACCACTTCGGCGAGGTTCGCGATCACGCCGGTCTTGACCAGCGCGCCGACCATGACGAACAGGCCCGCGAAGAACAGCAGGGTCTGCCATTCGACGCTGCCCATGTAGTCCTTGGTCGGCACCTTCGAGATCAAGATGAGCAGGCCGGCGCCCAGCAACGCGACCACGGCCGGCTCGACATGGAACAGCGGGTGTCCGACGAAGCCGACGAAGACGGCGAGCAGCACCGCGCCACTCTTGATCAGCAGCCGGGAGTCCTGGATCGCTTCGCGCTCGTTCAACCGGAGAACGTTCTCGACCTTGTCCGGATCGACGGCGAAGGAGCCTTTGAACAGGCGGGGAAGGACGAGGGTGAACACGGCCAGCTCGATGGCCACCAGCGGTGTCAGGTGGATCAGGAAGTCGTTGAACGTCAGCCCCGACCGGCTGGCGATGATGATGTTGGGCGGGTCACCGATCAGCGTCGCGGTTCCACCGATGTTCGAGGCCATCACCTCGGCGATCAGGAACGGCACCGGATTGACACCCAGCCGCTCGCACACCAGCAGCGTCACCGGCGCGATCAGCAACACGGTCGTCACGTTGTCCAGGAACGCCGACGCGACGGCGGTGATCAGCGTCAGCAGGATCATCACCCGCAGCGGCGAACCCTTGGCCCGCTTGGCCGCCCAGATCGCGACGTACTCGAACACGCCGGTACGACGGAGTACGCCGACGATGATCATCATGCCGAGGAGCAGGAAGACGACGTTCCAGTCGACGCCGGTCTCCTGGGAGTAGAACGCGTGCTCGGAGTCGGTGACGCCGACGGCGAGCAGGACCGCCGCCCCACCCAGTGCCGCCAGAAGCTTGTGAGTCCACTCGGTCGCGATCAGCACATAGGCGGCGACGAACACGACGACAGCGATCACCGTCATGTGATCACCAGGACGTCGGTCAGTGCGGTGTGACGACCAGTTCCAGCAGGCGGGATGCGGTGATCGCACCGATGATCTTCTTGTCCTTCAGGACCGCGACCAGTGGGCAACGCAACCGGGCCATGATCGCTGCCACCTCGAGCACGGTGTCGTCGTGGTTCACCACCGGCAACTCCACCGGCTCCGACGGCAACAACCGCCGTACAGTCACGTTCGCCAGCTTGTCCGCGACCTGGTCGGCCAGCGATTCGTCGATCACCCGGGCCAGCGACGGGTCGTCCTGGACATAGCTCGGCACCAGGAACCGCACCACCTGCGAGGCCGGCAGCACCGAATGCGGCTCGCCCTTGGCGCCCACGACGATCAACCCCGGCAACCGACGTACAGCAAGCAACTCCACAGCCTCGCGGGCAGCCGAATCGAGCCCAACCACCGGGAACTCTTCGGCCATCTGCTCTGCGTGCACACTCGCAGCCTACGCCGCGAGCACAGCAAGCACCCGCCACCGGCCGGCAGTCACCCTGCCCACGCGCGATCATGAGCGCCACACCGCCTCCAGAGTCGTCAACCAGCCCGCACCCCGAACGGGGACGGGCACTGCCGACCAGACTTCCCGGCGCTCCAGACCCAACCTTCCCCCATCGACAGGGCCGAGCGCAAACAATCTCACCGTCCCGTTTCTCTTGCGGTAGGCAACGACTGTCGCAGAACGAGCTGCGAAGCGGGCGGTGTGTAACACCCACGCCCGCTCCGCGGATAGAACGAGTGAGTCCGTACCACCAGCGGCGCACCCAGCGACCGCGGACTCGACAAGGTGTGCCGGGAAGCCTGGTCGGCGATCTGTTCAGCGACCGCGAAAGGCACCAGGCAAATGCACACCAGCAGCGTGAAAGTCCTCCGCGGCCCTATCACCTTCTGGGGATGGAAGGCCCCGCCTCATCCTCGACGGCAACCGGCTGATCACCGAGCGGCTGATCCAGCACAAAACCCGAGTCTTCGGTATCTGAGAACACCACTGTCCCGGCTGGTTGGAGGCCCACATGTTCCGCAAGAGGCAGCAACCCCCACCGGACCTCGGCGTCCGACCCCCCAGCGCTGAGCCCACCCGACCAGCAGACAACCGAACCGACGATCCACCCTTGCCCGTGCTCACCCACTCCGAAGTGCTGGCGACGGTCAACCTGCTCGAGGACTACATCCGACTGACACCCGACCAGCAGGCAGCCGACCTCGCCGGCACCCTCGTCGTCCGACTCCTGGACCGCCTCACGGCCAGCACCTCTCAACCCATCCCCGACTGAAGTCGTCGCGACGCTCGGGCCACCCTGATACGTGCTTCCGAGGCACTCTGCGACGAAGGAGTAGTTGCGGCTGGCAACGGTCGCCGACTTCTCGGCGAGGCAGTCTTCCCGCAATAGGACTGCGATCGCCCTTGGTGAGTGGGTAGTAGGTGCCTTTGTGCTGTCGATCGCGGCGGCCGCCGGTTCGGTCTATCGCTGAGCGGATGCCGCGTCGACATCCGCGGGGCGGGTGGAGTCGGGACGGTGCCGACGGCCGCGGCGGATGAGGGCCGGTCCGATCAGCATCCACAACGGGACGAGGACCCAGACACGGCCGCTGGTGATGTCGTAGTCGGCCAGCAGAGCGGACAACGCCTTGTGCTGAACGCCAAGCCCAAGGCCGAACTCGAACGCCAGAGTCGCGACCGCCCAGCCCGCGCCTGTCCGTACGGCGGTCGCGGTACTCGGCAGCGGCCACCGTCGGTCCAGCCAGACCAGGTAGAGGGTGAGCAGCACGATCAGAGTGCAGGTGGAGAGCTGGTGGGCTGCGAGTTCGTCCAGCCGCGGCTGGTAGACGAGATTCCGGACCGTTCCGTTGGCGACGCCTAGGACGGCTGCACCTAGCCAGCCGACCGTCCAGGCTCGCCGTACGACCTTTGCTGTCATGGCGGGCTCTCAGTAGGTAGTGGCGATGATGTCGGAAGGGGCCGGGATCTCGCGGCGTCGACGGTCGCGTTCTGCCGGGGTGACGTGGTGGGCGACGATCGCGACCGGGCAGGTCATCTCCGCGATCGTCCGGCGGGCGACCGGGTCCCCGATCGGCAACGGACCGGTGTGAGCGCCGACCACGACCAAATCAGCGTGCTGACTCTCCCGCGCCAGCGTGGCGACAACAGGACGCGTAGTCAGCAGCCTGGTCACCTTGACCTGCGGATACTCCTCATCCCAGCCCGCCAGCGTCTCCGAAACCGTCAACGCAGCCCGCTCCTGCCACGTACCGTCATCCGCCACAAGCCGACGGTACGGAACATGATGGGAGTGCACCACCGTCAGCTCACGGCCCCGATCCGCGGCAGTCCGGAACGCGAACTCGACCGCCTCCAGCGACAACGGCGTACCGTCAATACCGACCACCACGCCGTACTCCGCCGCGGCCGGCCGCCAGCCAGGCGCCACCACGATCACCGGACACCCGGCACGTCCGGCCACCGCCAGGTTGCCCTGCGCGGACACGATGCCGGCCGGGCCACTGGCGTGCTCACGCGCAACCACCACAACCCGCGCATCACGCGCCGCCCGCTGCAGCACCTTCAACCGCGAACCCTCCCGCGCCACCGTGCTGACCTTCAACTCCTCACCGAACTGCCGCCGCACGAACCCGACCGCCTCCCCCAACATCTCCTCCGCCCCATCCGCCGGGACCTGCGGGGCATAGACCGGCACCATCGCCGAGTACGACGAATAACCGTGATACGCCGCGACCAGCACCAACTCAGCACCAGCACGAACAGCCACCTCACCGGCATACCCGACAACCCGCAACCCATCAGCGCTGCCGTCGACCTCCACCACAACCGGCCCCGTCCGTGTCCAGCTACTCATCCCACTGCCTCCTCTTGGCTGTGTCCAGCATGCTCGGCGACCCCCAGACCCCGCAGGGCCACCCGGCCCGTCCAAAGGGGGCCGGATGGCACCTCCGCTGTGGCCATCACCGAAGACGCGGAGCGCAGGAACGGCTGCGTGACCGTGAAGGTCTCACCACGTCCCCAGCCGGGATCAGAACTCGAACACCAGCCGGGCCGGTACCTGACCGGCGAGCACCTCTGCGACGGACTCGTTGACCTGCTCGATCGCGCGGCCCTCGGCGATCACCCTGGTCAGGCCGGCAGCGTGCATCGCGAACACTTCGGTGAGGTCCTGCCGGGTCCCGACGATGGAGCCCACGATCGAGATGCCCTTCAGTACGGTCTCGAAGATCGGGATCTGCATCGTGCCCTCGGCCGGCAGCGCCACGCAGATCAGCCGGCCACCCGGGCGCAGCGAGCGGAAGGCCTGCTCGAAGGCGCGAGGCGTCACGGCGAAGGCAAGTGCGACATCGGCGCCACCCAGCGCCTGGATCGCCTCGACCGGATCCTGGCGGCTTGCGTCCACGACGTACGTAGCGCCGAGTTCCTTGGCCAGATCGAGCTTGCTCTGCGCAAGGTCGACACCGATCACGGTCCCGCCGACGATCCGCGCGTACTGCACGGCCAGATGCCCCAGACCGCCGACACCGAACACCGCGACCCGCTCGGTCGGCTGCACGTTCGCGACCTTGACCGCCTTGTACGACGTGACGCCCGCGCAGGTCAGCGGTGCGGCGTCGAACGCGGTGACACCGTCCGGCACAGCCACGGCGTACTTCGCGTTGGCGACCGCGTACTCTGCCCAGCCCCCGTCGACGGAGTAGCCGCTGTTGGTCTGCGCCTGACACAAGGTTTCGCGGCCGTCGATGCAGTAGCGGCACTCGCCGCAAGCACTGCCCAGCCACGCGATGGCCACCCGGTCGCCCAACTGATGGGAGGAGACGCCGCTCCCGAGGCTTTCGACGATACCGACCCCTTCGTGGCCGGGCACGAACGGTGGGCTCGGCTTGACCGGCCAGTCGCCGTGCGCGGCGTGGATGTCGGTGTGGCAGAGCCCGCAGGCCTCCAGCCGCACCAGGATCTGCCCCGCACCGGGCGCAGGGACGGCCCGGTCCTGGATCTCCAGCGGCGCACCGAATTGGGTCACTACAGCGGCTTTCATGAGGTCGTCCAACCTGTCGTTGAGGAACATGACCGTTCGACTCTCGCCGCAAGACGCTGATCACCGTAGAGCCGCAGGTCCCGGCGACCGGGCCGAAAGTCCCGCCGTACCTGACCGCGGGAGTGCCGAACGGTCTGGTCCTGTCCCGCCCCGCGCATCCCACTCGAGGCCTACCGGACGACGTTCGTGCGCAGCCTCGCCATAGTTCCGGTCGGTACGCCGGAGACGGTCGCCGCGATCGGCGCGTACTGGTCGGTCGCCCGCCGGCCGTCAGACGCTGCCGTCAGCGCCCTGCGCGAGCTGGCCACCCTGACCGCGACGGCGATCGACCGGGTCGGCCTGGCCGACGCGCCCTGGGCTCCGAACTTCGCCGACACCAGCTCCACCGCGCCCGGCTGACACTCGCAGGCCGCCCGCTCCAGCAATAGAACAAGCGAGTTCTCGCCGCCGTCCCTAGTCGTGACGTTTCTCTTGGCGGGCGGGTGAGAGATGGCCTTTGATGTAAAGGAGTTGGGGGACCTCGCGCCAGATCGGGGTGTCGCCAGGTGGTTCACGGAGCTGGTCGATGGTCAGGTCGGCGGCGGTCAGAGTGTTGACGTAGGTGCTGAGCGTGCGGTGGTAGGCGCCGACCGGAAGGGCGCTGCGATGGGCACCAGGACCGTCCCAGTAGCCCTCGGCGTAGTACTTGCCGACTGTGCGTTTGATGCTCTTGTCGACGTGATCGACCAGCTCACCGGTCGCGGGAGTTTTGAAACACGGATGCGTGATCGACACGACGTACCAGCCACCCGGCTTGAGGATCCGGGCCATCGAGTGGAGCGCCCCGTCCAGGTCCGGGATGTCCATCAGCGACATGTGGCAGACCGCGCCGTCGAACGAGTCGGTCCCGACGCCGTCCAATGTGTGCGCATCACCCTGCCGGTACGAGATTCCCAGCGGTTGTGTCTCTTCATGCTGCCTGGCCCGCTCCAGCAGCTTCTCCGACAGATCGACAGCTGTGACGACAGCACCCCGGCCGGCGAGGTAACGCGCTTCACGGCCCTGACCGCACGCAACCACACAGATCTCCTGCCCTGCGACATCTCCGGTCAGCTCGGTGAACGCGGCGTCGTCGAGGGCGGAGCCTGCTCCGACCCATTCGTCGTACTCGGTGGCTACATCGTCATATTTTGCTCTCATGCCGGTCCTACGAGCAGGCCGGAACCACCGTTCCGGCTTCTGCTGTCAGGAGATCCGCAGCCCGTACTCCGCGCCGCACGTTCAGCGCGGGGGTCGTAGTACGGCGAAGGGATCGGTGACGGTCAGTTCGCGGGCGACGAATTTGTACACAGTGGCGGGGCGGCCGCCGGCCTGGCCGGGGCGGGCTGTGCGGTCCGTCGGGTCGATCACGTGTCGCCGGGTCAGTACCCGGGTCAGATTGGTGGCGCCCAGCTTGTAGCCCAGTGCCGCGCCGATCAGGTCGCGCAGCTCGGAGATGGTGAATTCACGCGGCGCCAGGGCGAAGCCGATGTTGGTGTACGACAGCTTCGCGCGCAGCCGCCCGACCGCGGCGTCGATGAAGTGATGGTGGTCGAACGCCGTGTCCGGCAGCTCGTCGACCGGATGCCACGCCGTGTCGGCCGGGAGCTCAGGTTGTACGTCGGACGGGACCAGGCCGAGGTACGCCGTGGCGAGCACGCGTTCCCGGGGATCGCGATCGATGGCGCTGTGCGTGGCCAACTGCTCGAGATGAGCCACCTCGCGGATGTCGACCTTCTGTGCCAGGTGCGCGGTGATGGCCTCGCGGAGCCGCTGAGTGGGCTCGACGCCACCTCCCGGCAAGGACCAGCGGCCCCGGAACGGATTGCGTGCGCGCTTCCACAGCAACACGCTCAGCCTGCCGTCGCGGACGGAAAGGACCACCGCCAGCACCTCGTGGGGATAGCTCGGCCAGTTAACCGGATCACCTTTCTTGGCAGTAGGCACGTCGACGATGGTAGCGTCGTCGCTAGTTATCGACTCTCAAGCGAAAACCTCCGGAAGGACTTGTCGTGACTGTTGGCCAGCCCACGGCGCACACCTGGCAGGACGAGGTACGCCACCTCGCCCACGAGCGGGACGCGGTCGTGCTCGCCCACAACTACCAGGAACCGGCGATCCAGGACGTCGCCGATCACGTCGGCGACTCGCTCGCGCTCTCCCGGATCGCGGCCGAGACCGACGCGTCGACGATCGTGTTCTGCGGCGTGCACTTCATGGCGGAGACCGCCAAGCTGCTCAGTCCCGACAAGACGGTACTGATTCCCACCGCGCAGGCCGGGTGTTCGCTGGCGGACACCATCGACGCCGACCAGCTGCGCGCCTGGAAGGCGGAGCACCCGGGCGCGGCGGTCGTTGCCTATGTCAACACCAGCGCCGCGGTGAAGGCCGAAGCAGACGTCTGCTGTACGTCGTCCAACGCGGTGGAGGTGGTGAACTCGATCCCGGCGGACCAGCCGGTCCTGTTCCTGCCCGATCAGTTCCTCGGCGAACACGTCCGGCGGCAGACCGGCCGGAAGAACATGGAAGTCTGGATGGGCGAGTGCCATGTGCACGCCGGGATCAGCCCGGTCGAGTTGCGCGCCCAGGTGGCGGCCAACCCCGACGCAGAGGTCCTGGTCCATCCCGAGTGCGGATGCGCCTCGTCGACGATCTGGCTCGCGGGACGCGGTGACCTGCCGGCGGAGCGGACCCACATCCTCTCCACCGCAGGAATGCTGGACAGTGCTCGCGACATGACCGCGAAGACCGCCTTGGTCGCGACGGAGATCGGCATGCTGCACCAGCTTCGCAAGGTGAACCAGCGAACGACGTTCCTGCCGGTGAATCCGAAGGCGTCTTGCCGCTTCATGAAGATGATCACGCCGGAGTTGCTGCTGCGCTGCCTGCGCGAGGGGCGCGACGAGATCCAACTGCCGGCCGACCTCGCCGAGCGCGCCCGGCGTTCCGTCCAGCGGATGGTTGCCATCGGCAAGCCGGCGGGCGCACGGTGAACCGCGCGGTCGACGTCGTCGTGATCGGTGCGGGTGTGGCCGGACTCTCGGCCGCGCTCGGCCTGGCGGCGACTCGTGAGGTGCTCGTACTCAGCGCCGGCGACGGCAGTACGCCGTGGGCCCAAGGTGGCGTCTCCGTCGCGTTCGGCGCCGACGATCCCCTCGACCACGCGCACGACACCGACATCGCGGGGGCCGGCTTCTGCGATCCGCGAAACGTGCGAGCCCTGGTCGAGGAGGGACCGCAGCGGGTGGCCGAACTCATCGCGCACGGCGCGCTCTTCGACCGGCGCGAGGACGGCTCGTTGTCGAGGACTCTCGAGGGTGGCCACAGTTATCCACGGATCGTGCATGCCGGTGGTGATGCCACCGGCGCGGAGGTCGATCGTGCGTTGCGTGCCGCGGTCCGGGCGGCCGGCGTCGAAACGATGGCCGGGCGGACGATCGGCCTGACCAAGTCGGCGTCGGGACGGGTTACCGGCGTCCTCGTCCAGACCGGCGGCGAGACCGTCCGGATCGACGCGCGCGCCGTCGTACTGGCGACCGGCGGCATCGGCAACGCCTACCTTGCGAGCACGAATCCGTCCGCGGTGCGCGGTGACGGTATCGCGCTCGCGCTGCTGGCCGGGGCGTCGCTGGTGGACATGGAGTTCGTCCAGTTCCATCCGACCGCTCTCTTCACCGGAGAGACCCGCGGGCAGTTGCCGCTGGTGACCGAGGCGGTCCGGGGAGAGGGCGCCGTACTGCGCGATGTTCGCGGCCGCCTGATCATGGCCGGCCGGCATCCGCGGGCCGATCTGGCGCCTCGTGACATCGTCGCGCGGGAGATCGAGGCGGCGATGCGCCGGGACGGCTCCGATCATGTCTGGCTCGACGCGAGGAGCATCGCGCCCGACGTTCTCCGCCGGCGGTTCCCGACCGTACTGGCCGCCTGTGCGTCGATCGGTGTCGACCTGCTGTCGGAGCAGATCCCGGTGGCGCCGGCCGAACACTTCCTCTGCGGCGGCGTCCAGGTCGACCGCGACGGCGCAACCGGCGTACCAGGCCTGTACGCCGTGGGCGAGGTCGCCGCGACGGGTGTTCACGGGGCGAACCGGCTCGCGTCGAACAGCCTTCTGGAAGGTCTGGTCTTCGGGCGGCGAGTGGCGACCGCGTTGACCTTGGACCTTCCGGCGACCACGGAGAGGGCGTCGTACGAGGTGATCCTGACCGAGGACCGCGAAGCGGAGCGGATCCGGGCGATCCTGACGAAGTACGCGGGGATCCGCCGCGACGGTGCCGGTCTCAACGCCGCAGTGGACGAATTGAAGGCCCTGGGCAACGGATCCCTCGCGACGGTGGCACGGTCCGTCATCGCGGCGGCGACCGCGCGTCAGGAAAGCAGGGGCTGCCACTGGCGCTCGGACCACCCGCACACCGATGACCGATGGAACGAGCACGTCGCGATCAGCCTCGACGAGAACGGCCTCCCGACGACCCACGTCGCGGCGAGAGCGCCGGCCTGATGGCAGAACGCGTTCGGAACTTCGGCGGCGGGGCGGTCCAGGGAAGAAGCTGAGCCGGCGGCGACGTTGTACTCGAGGGCTGATCTGTCAGGAGTGGAACCATGGAAGTTCGCCAGCTCGAGTACTTCGTCGCCGTCGCCGAGGAGCTGCACTTCGGGCGGGCCGCGGACCGGCTGCACATCGGTCAGCCCGCGGTCAGCCAGCAGATCGCCCGGCTGGAGCGTGAACTCGGTGCGCAGCTCTTCGATCGCACCACTCGCAGGGTTCAACTGACCGCGGCCGGGCGCAGATTGTTGCCAGAGGCAAAGGTGACGCTGACGGCGATCGCGCGGTTGCGGGCCACGGTGGTCGAGCCTGTCGGCGAGTTGACCGGCACCCTCAGGGTAGGAACCAGCGAAGGTCTCGGCGACCGCCTCGATCAGGTCCTCGACTCGATCGCCAACCAGGCGCCACGCCTGCAGGTACGACTGGTGAGTCTGCCCTCGGCCAGGCGCCTCGACGCTCTGCGCCAGGGCCAACTCGACGCCGCCTTCCTCCGGCCGGCCCCAAAAGTCGCCGACCTCAGCACCGTGGCCGTGTGGACGGAAACGCTCGTCGCCGCCTTACCTGCCACGCACCCAGCGGCTGCGCGATCCATCCTGAAGCCCGCCGACCTGGCCGACGTACCGCTGCGGATGAGCCCACGTGAGGCGAATCCAGGGCTCCACGACCTGCTCGACCGCCACTTCCAGTCGATGGGGGTCAAGCCGACCCGCGGCGTACCGATCATCTCCGTGTACGACGCCCTCGCCGAGATCGGAACCGGAGACGCGGCCTGGACAGTGCTGTACTCCGCCGCGGCCGAGCAGCTACGCGTCCGCCGAATCGCCTTCCGCAAGCTGGATCTCCCAGCGGTCGAGACCGTCGTCGCCACCGCCCCGGGCCCACGACCGGCGGCCGTTCAGCTACTCCTCGACACCTGCCTGACAGCCTCCTGACGGGTCGGGAGTCCACCTTGTCGATCAGCTCGGAGGATGACATCGACGACGCCGGGAAAGCGGCTCTCCAGATCGTCGTAGCGCAGCATGGTCCAGCGCCTGTTGCCGTCCTCGCGCTGGCGGATGACACCTGCCTCCCGCAGCACCCGGAAGTGGTGGGTGAGGGTGGACGGCGCAACTGAGACAGGGAACGTGCCACAAGCTTGTTCGGCGCTCTCGCGCAGCGTTCGAACGATCGTCAGTCGCGTCGGATCCGACAGTGCGTGGAGCACCGCGGACAGGGTCAGCTCCGCGGTCTCGGGATGAACCAAGGCGGGCCGACGTGGATGTGGCACCAGAATCCCTTTCGACGATCGTCGTAAGTCACTGTATCGTGGACTTACGACATTCGACGAACATCGAAAGGGCTGCCCATGCGCGCGCTGATCTTCGACCGTCCGGCACCAGACAGCACCGCCACCCGCGTCGGCGAGCTCGACGCTCCGGCACCACTGCCGGGTGAGCTGACCATTGACGTGCGGGCAGCAGGGATCAACTTCATCGACGTGATGGCGCGTCGTGGCGATCCGGCATATGCGCCCAACTGGCCGTTCATCCCTGGCCTGGAGGCGGCCGGCACCGTACGGGCACTCGGACCCGGTGTCGAAGGACCGGCCGTCGGAACACCGGTCGCCGCATTCACTCGCGCGGGCGGCCTGGCCGAGGTAGCCAAGGTCCGTGCCGAACTGGCCGTGCCGATCCCAGACGGCTTGTCCTTCGAGCAGGCAGCGATTGCCCCAGGAACCCTCACCACAGCGGCATTGCTGGTTCAGCAAGCTGCGCGCTTGCGTGCCGGAGAGACGCTCTTGATTCATTCGGCCGCGGGCGGCGTCGGACAGGCAGTGGCCGCTTGGGCCCGGCTGCATGGCGCGGGCACGCTGATCGGCACTGTCGGAAGCATCGAGCGGGCGGCCGCCGCGGAGCGCAGCGGGTTCGACCATGCACTCGTTCGCGGGGACGATCTCGCCGACCGGGTCCGCGACCTCACCAACGGCCGCGGGGTCGATGTCGTGCTCGACCCCCAAGGCACCGAACAGCTCGAGACCGACCTCGACCTGCTGACCCAGGGCGGTCGCATCGTCCTGTTCGGCAACGCCGCCGGCGTACCCCTGAGCCAGCTCCCCCAGCCCGGGCGGCTGTACGCCGGCAATGCGTCGATCGGCGGCTTCAGCATGAGCAGCATGTCCGTTCACGCGCCCGAGATCATCGCGGCCGCCTTGCAGGAGGTGCTTCAGCTCGCCGCCGACGGGCAGCTTTCCCTCGAGCTCACGACGATCGACGGACTCGCCGCGGCCGCCGACGCACAACAGGCCCTGGCCGAGGGCCGCGGCGCCGGCAAGTACGTCGTACGCCTCTAGCTCCCGTCGCGCCCGAATAGATGCTACGGGCAATCAACCTGGCAGCCGATCGGACGCCGGCACGCGGATTCATCACGATGGCTGATGAGTCCACGTGGCAACTTCGCCTTGTGACAAGGCATGCGGAGGACTGGGATGGAGGCATGAAGGCATTGATCAACACATCCGAAGGTCTCATCTTCAAGACCGTTGCTGACCCGAGTCCGGCCCCGAACCAGGCGCTGGTCGCGGTCCGGGCATTCTCACTGAATCGGGGGGAACTGGCTCTGCTTGCCGCCCGAACCGAAGGCTGGCGGCCAGGGCAGGACGTCGCCGGTGTCGTGGTGGAAGCAGCCGCCGACGGTTCGGGCCCGACCCCCGGCACGCGGGTCGTCGCACTGGTCGAAGACAGCGGCTGGGCAGAGCTCGCCGCCGTACCGACGGCGCGTCTGGCCGAGCTCCCCGACGAGGTCGAGATCGAGCAGGCGGCGGCATTGCCACTGGCCGGACGAACCGCGCTGAACACGATCCGTCTGGGCGGCAACCTGCTCGGCCGGAAGGTGCTGGTCACCGGCGCGACCGGCGGGGTCGGACACTACCAAGTGCAACTCGCCGTACTGTCCGGTGCAGACGTGACGGCAGTCGCTCGCTCAGGAGCGGATTACGGCGCTGCCAAAGCGGTTCCGAGCATCACGGATGCTGAGGGTCCTTACGACCTGGTCGCCGAATCGAGCGGCGGTGAGTCGCTGCATCACGCGATCGCGAAGATCGCCCCCGGCGGCACAGTCGTCGTGCTGGGCACGAGCAGCGGTGCCAAGGCGCCCATCGACGTCTACGACTTCATCGGCCACGAGGGTGCGCGGCTGGTCAACTACATGTCGTACGCCGACCCTTCTCCGATCAACCGGGATCTCCAGACCCTGTCGAAGCTCATTGCGCAGCAGAAGCTGACGACAGACCTGGGGTTCCATGCCGATTGGACACAGATCAAGGTCGCCCTCGACGAACTGCGCCACCGCACTTTCAGAGGAAAGGCGGTTCTCACCATCCAGTAGGCCTGCTGGCAGAGTCCGTACTACGTACTCGGCGACCTCGACGTACGCCCGCTGGTCGGTGTGGGCGACGGTCTCCAGGACCATCGGGTTCTCAGCCCAGGAGGTGGAGCTGTCCTGCGTTGTCGGCAACCCAGGTGGCGAAGGTGTGGGCTGGATGTCCGGTGAGTTGGTGGACCTCGTCGGTCACGGTCGCCGGTCGGCCCAGCTCGCGTGCGCACCGAGCCATCAGGCCCTCGGCGAAAGCACGCGAGAGTCCGTTCGCAACCAGTTGGTTGACGGCTGTGGCCGGCGACATCTCTTCGAAGCGAAGCGGCCGCCGCCCGGCGACCTCAGCGATGACCTCGGCCAGCTCCTGGTGAGTCATCGCTGCCGGCCCGGTCACCTCGATCACCCGTTCTTCGAGTTTGTCGTCCAAGAGGGTCCGGGCGATCACCTCGGTCAGATCTCGTTCATGCACCGGCGCCTCGGCGAAGCTCGGGTAGGGCACCCCCACGACGGCACCAACCCGTGCCTGAGAGGCGAGGAGATCGACGACAGGTCTGGCGTACGGCGACGCGCGGACGCAGACCCACGGCAGACCGCTACCCATCACGGCTTGCTCCACCTCGCGGTTCAGATCGCCCAAGGATCGCGACGGTTGCAGTGCCGGGTCTTCCTCCACGTCGAGCGTGGACAGCGCGACGATCCGCCGTACGCCGTGCTTGGCGGCGAGGATCATCAGGTCGGCGGCACTCGCCCCGACCGCACGTGGATGGACGAACAAGGTGTCGGCCTTTTCGAGCTCAGGAACGAGACGCTCCGGCTCAGCGAGGTCGGTGTTGACGTAGTCGACTTTCGAGGGGAAGTCGCGGGATTGGATCGAACGCCCGACGGCGCGGAGGCGGACGCGCCGTTGCGCGAGAGCCAGCACCAGCGGTCGCCCGATCGCTCCCGAAGCACCGGTGATCAGAATCGTCTTCATCGGATGGCGGTGAAGCGGGAAGGTGGCGTCGGTACCTCGGCCAGTCGCGGGTCCCAGCGGTCGACGAAGTTCACCCCGGCCGGGACCTCGATGCTCTCCGTCGACGTCCAGCCGCGGGTGAGGGTGGGAAAGTCGGGCACGTCCGGGTGATAGTGCGGTTTGCCGGTGCCGAGCAGGTCGCGGGCCATCGGCGCGGTGACGGCCTGGTAGCGGAAGTCGGCCGACAACCGCAACTGCTTGGTGCGGTTCGGCATCGCACCGTGCACGGTCAAACTGCCGAACAACAGCACATCGCCGGGCTGGTACGACGTCGTCCGCCACTCGGGGTGGTTCTCGTCGGCCGCGGCCCGCATCATCCCTGGCCCGTCGGACGCCTTGACCGGCAGTACGCCGAGCCGCGGCGACCCGGCGAACACCCGGAGGCCACCGATCTCCGGCGGCGCCGCACTGAGCGGCAACCAGGTCGTCAGCGTGTCGACGCAGCCCTGGATGAACCGGTAGTCCTGATGGATCGGCGTCGGGTTCGCTCCCGGCGACGGCGGCGCGATCCGGCAGATGTGGGCCGGATGCGCGAACGCCTCCTCGCCGAGCAGCCGCGCCGCCAAGGTCAGCAGCTCCGGCCGCACGGCCAGCTCGTGGAACGCCTGGGTGCTCTGGATTGCGGTGTACGCACCGAAGAACCCGGCCGAGCCCTCCTCGACCGCCCGCTCCGACGCGATCAGCTCCGCAGGCCTGGTCCCAGGAGCGAGCCAGTTGCTGTCGGACAAGATCCGGGCCAGCCGATCCCGCACGTCACCGATCACGTCGGCCGGCAACAGCCCACGGAAGAACAAGTAGCCGTCCTGCGCCAGCCGCGACCGCAGTACGGCCGCGTCGGTCAGCGCTCCGGACGAATCGGTCAGCTCCTTCATTTGTCGTTCCCGATCTTGTCCATCGCACCGGCGATCGTGGCGACGTCGACCTTGTCCAGGTAGAGGTCGTTGACGGTTTTGTTGATCTCGGCAACCTTCCCGGTCCAGCCTTCCGCGATCGGCATGTTCACCGTACTCCCGGCCGCCGAGTCGACGAACGGCTGCACGTCGATGCCCTTCTTCTTCCAGTACGCCGTATAGCCGGCACCGGCATCGTTCAGTGCCGGGATGATGTAGCCCGCGTCGCCCATCAACTTCTGTGCCTTCGCCGAGCCGAGGAACGCGACCAGCTTGCCGGCCTGCTCGGGGTGTTTCGTCTTCGCGAACATCCCCTCGGCGAGACCGTTGATCACGACCGTACGGCCGGACGGACCGGCCGGCATCGACGCGACGCCGATCGGGAACTTGACCTCCGGCAGCGCGAACGGCAGCAGTGCGTTGTTGGCCGGGAACATCGCTACCTCGCCCCGATAGAACATCTCGGTGGCCTGCCCGGTCGGCGGATTGGTGCGGGTGCCATCGGGAGAGACGTGCCACTTGAAGATCAGGTCCCGGGCCCATTGCAGGGCCCCGACCGATTGCGCGCCGGAGAAGCCGAAGGTCCCGTACGGCTTGTCCATCGCGTGGCCGCCGTTCGAGGCGATCCAGTTCAGCCACTGGGTCTGGCTGTGGTTCCACGAGCAGAAGCCCCACTGCTTGCCGTCGACGGTGAGCTTGCGAGCGAGCGTCTCGAAGCTGCCCGAGCCGTCCGGGGCCCAGGTGAGCTTGTCCGGCATCGTCACGCCGGCCTTGGCGAACAGGTTCTTGTTGTAGAGCAGGCCGACGATCCCGAGGTCCTTCGGCATTCCCAGTTGCTTGTCCTCGAACCGGTACGACTGGACGACGTTCGGATGGTACGAATCGAGCTTCAGCCCGGCCTTCGAGATCACGTCGTCGAGGGGTGCGAGGACACCCTTGCCGGCAAAGTCGGGGAAGCTGTCGACGGTCAGCCAGAACACGTCCGGCGCCTTGCCACCGGCCAGTTCGGTGGTCAGCTTGGTCCAGTACTGGTCGTAGGGCAGCACCTCCATCCGGACCGTGATGTCCGGGTTCTCGGCAGTGAACGCGGCGAAGACGGCCTGGTAGCCGACCTCCTGCTGCTCGTCCCAGAGCCGGTACACCAACTCGACCTTGCCGCCGCCGCCGCTACCGCTCGAATCGTCGTTCGACGAACCGCAACCGGCCAGCGCGAGCACACTGCCGGCGCCGATCAGGAAGGTCCGCCGGGACAGGGGATGGGACATGTCAGCCTCCTACTTGAGCCCGGTGACCGCGACCGAGCGGACGATGAAGCGCTGGAAGACGATGAAGAGCACCAGCAGCGGGACCAGCGCGATCAGGCTGCCGGCCATCACGGCGTTGTAGTCGACGCCGATCTCGCTCTTGAACAAGGCGATTCCGACCGAGAGCAGCCGCTTGTCCTCGCTGCTGGTGATGATCAGCGGCCAGAGGAAGCTGTTCCAGTTGGCGACCACCGCGAGCGTGGTGACGGTGACCAGGATCGGCCTGGACAACGGCAGCACGATCGAGACCAGGGTGCGGACCCGGCCGGCGCCGTCGATCCGGGCCGCGTCCTCCAACTCGACCGGGATGCTGCGGAAGAACTGCCGGAGCAGGAAGATCGCGTACGGCGTACCGAGCATCGTCGGCAGCATCAGCCCGGCCCAGGTGTCGACCAGCCCGAGCTTCTGCATCATCAGGTACAGCGGGATCATCGTGACCACCGGCGGCACCATCAGCGTGGACAGATAGACCCAGAAGAGGACGTCACGACCCGGGAACGGCAACCGGGCGAACGCGTACGCCGCCAGGATGGCGAACACCACCTGCCCGAGGGTGATCCCGGCCGTCACCAGCGCGGTGTTCACCAGGTAGCCGCCGAACCCGGAGCCGAACAGCCGGTCGAACGCGGCCACGCTGGGCGGCAGCCCCGGTTCCCACGGCAGCGTCTCCGATAGTTGCCCAGGGCCCTTGAATGCCGTCAGCACGGTCAGGAAGTACGGGAAGATCGCGAACGCACAGCCGACCACCAGGACGGCGTACGTGAAGCTGCGGAGTTTCATCCGGACACCTCGTAGGTCGTACGGCGCTCGAAGTACACGAACTGCGAGATCGTGGCGATCAGCACCACCGCGAACAGCAGCACCGAGATCGTCGAGGCGTAGCCGAAGTCGAACTTGCGGAACGCCTCGTCGTAGATCAGGTAGGTTGCCACCTCGGTACTGTCACCGGGACCGCCCTCGGTCATCACGAAGATCGTGTCGAACGCCTGGAACGACCCGATCACGTTGGTGATCAGTACGAAGAGCATGGTCGGGCGCAGCAGTGGCAGCGTGATGGTGAAGAAGTGCTTGGCCGAAGACGCACCGTCCAGAGACGATGCCTCGCGCAACGACTGCGGGATGTTCTGCAGCCCGGCCAGGAAGAACAGCATGTTGTAACCGGCGAACTGCCAGATGTGCACGGCCGCCACGCTCGGCATCGCCAGCAACGGCGACGACAGCCAGGCCGGACCAGCTATGCCGAACAACCCCAGGAACTGGTTGAGGGCGCCGCGGCCGGGGTCGAAGATCCAGGTCCAGACCAGACCGAGCGCGACCGGTGTAGCCATCCAGGGGATCACCAGCAGCGCGCGGAAGTACTTCATCCAGCGCAGCTTGCGGTCGACCAGCAACGCCAGTAGCAGCGACAGAATCGTTGTCCCCGGCACGCAGATCAGGACGTAGTACAAGGTGACGAGCATCGAATGCCAGACGTCGCCGTCGGTCAGCAGCTTCCGGTAGTTCGCCAGACCGACGAACTCCGGCGTCGCCAGCAACTTCCAGTCGAACAAGCTGAGCACGATCACGATCACGACAGGTGCGAGCAGGAAACCGAGAACCCCGACCAGGCTCGGCGCCAACAGCGCGTACGCGACCACCGTCTGCCGGTACCGGGCGGCACGACGGGTCCGGCGGGGCGCGGCCCTAAGCATCGGGATCCTTGAGCGGATGCGGCCGCGGCGAGCTCGGAGTGAGCAGTTCGCGGGTGCGATCCAGACCCCACCGGTCCAGCTGGGAGATCGGGTCGCTGGACATCCGCAGGCCAGGGCCCGCTTCGATGTGGTCGGCCCACTGCTCCCGGTTCTGTACGTCGGGTCGCACGATCAGGCAGTCGGAGTCGTTCGCCCACCAGCGCCCGTGCAGGAACTCCCGCGCCACAGACGTCGAGCGTGCACCGCGCTGACCCGGCTGACTGATGTCGCCGGACGGCGGCTCCACCAGCGGATCGGTGTCGGGCGAGATCCGCATGCAGTCCACCAGACCGAGACTGGGCAGGATGGGGGCCCCACAGCCGTGCAGGATCCGATTGGGCCCGACGGCATCGCGCAACAGCCGCATCCCCTGCCGGTACGCCGCGATGCCGTCGACCTGGTCGTGGCGCGGTCCGTCGATCGCACCGGCGTACAGGAAGTCCAGTTTGAAGTGGTCGTACCCCTGGCGGCAGAGCTCGACGAACACGTCCTGCAGATGCCGCGCGGCGCCCGGATGAGTCACGTCCAGAACCAGTTGCTCCTGGCCCCAGTTCGTGCCCGCCGTGATTCCCGGCACCAGCCACTCGGGATGCCGGCGGGCGGTCCGGCTCTTGCTGCCGACCAGGAAGGGAGCCACCCAGATCCCGGCGCGCCGGCCGGTGGAGCGGATGTCGGAGGCGAGCCGGACCGTCGAGCCGAAGTCGTCGCGCGGGGTCAGCCAGTCGCCGATCTCCGCCTGGTACCCCTCGTCGAGCAGCACCAGGTCGACGCTCAGGTCGTGCTCGTCGAACTGCCGGACATTCGTCATCACGTCCCGCTCGGTGACCTTGCCCCAGTACGCGTACCAGCTGCACCAGGACGGTCCGAAGACACGGACGTCCGTCGTGCCGGCCGCGAAGGTGTCGGCCCAGCCGGCCAGCGCCTGATTCGGATTCCGCTGGCTGGTCGTGGTCACCGCGACCTCACCGTCGGCCGAGACGAGCAGGCGGTCTTGACGGAGCTCGCAGCGAATCGACGGGACCGCATCCGGGCTGGTCGCTGCGACCACGGTCACCTCGTCGCCGGTCGCGACCGCGAGCAGCCCCTCCCCCTGGAACCGGCCGGCCACCACGCCCGGGCGGTACGCCATCACGTGGTGGTTCGGCGCGGTCGGCCGCGGCGGACTCGCCCCGAGCCGGTACCAGCCGCTCGGGCTCCAGGACTGCCAGCCGTGCTCGAAGACCAGGGTGCTGTCGTCGTACCCGAGCTCGGTGACGGTACTGAAGCCCACGGGATCCTCGATTCGCTGGGTGTGCAGGATCTTGCTGCCGTGCAGGTAATCTTGGGCTGTCTGCAAAGGGGACACCATGACGCAGCCTGCTGACTCTGAGCACGATCTTGCTACTCAGATCCTGATCGAGCTCTACAGCGAGATCCCGCCGCCGAGCAAACTGGTCACCGGTCACTTCCACAGCGGCGGTGACTACCGGGTCGTCCGCCCGGACGGCGTCGGCAGCTGGTACCTGCTCTACACCGCCGCGGGCACCGGTCAGTTCCAGATCGGCGGCGACAGCCTGACGCTGGGCCATGGGAACCTGGTGCTGGTCAGCCCCGGTACCGAGCACGACTACGGCACCGTGGGCACCTACTGGGAGTCCTGGTGGGCGCACTTCCAGCCGCGGCGCGAGTGGCACGCGTGGTTGTCGTTGCCCCAGGCAATGCCCGGCCTCTCGTACGTGCGACTGCCGAGGGCGTCGGAGACGGACCGGGTGGTGTCGGCCTTCGGGCGGTTGCACCGCGACGCGCAGCGGGCCGGCCTCTCCCCCACCGGCGACACCGAGCTGAACCTGCTGGAGAAGAGTGTCGCGGTCGAGCTGACGATGAACGGGATCGAAGAGGTCCTGCTGACCGCGGTCGCCAGTCTGCGACACACCACGCAGCACCTGGACGCGCGGGTGCAACTGGTCCTCGACGCGATCACGGCCGATCCCGCCCGGCAGCACACGCTGACGTCGCTCGCCGGGCTGGCGCAGATCTCGGTGTCCCGGCTCGCCCACCTGTTCAAGGAACAGGTGGGCGACTCGGTGATGAACGTGATCGTGGCGCTGCGGCTGCAGCGGGCGGCCGAGCTGCTCGGGGCGACCGACATGTCCGTTGCGCAGATCGCCCGCGCGGTCGGGTTCGAGTCGCCGCACTACTTCAGCCGGCAGTTCGGGCGCCGGTTCGGGATGTCCCCGAGCAGCCATCGCAAGGCGGTCAGGAACCCGGAGCTAGAGCTATATTGAGCTCGGTCGCCGCCGCGTAGTCCGCGCCGCCCGCCAGGCCGACGAGCCGGACGTAGCGCGCCGTCGTACCGGCCGGCAGTCGCGCGATCTTGGCGTCGATCGTCCCGTCCCAGGTGCCCGTCACGGCCGAGGTGAACGTGACGCCGTCGGTGCTGACCTGGACGTCGTACGACGAGATCCGGCCGTTCGGGACGGCCGCGTCCTGGCGTGGGGTGTAGACGAGCGCCTCGATCGCGCGCGGCTTGCCGAGGTCGAGGGTGATGTACTGCGGCAGCGGCGCGTGCGGGCTCCAGTTCGAGTGCCACATCGTGGTGCAGTTGCCGTCGATCGCGGCCGCGGCGTTGTTGGCGGCCGACCCCTGACTCGTGGCGGTGGCCGTCATCTCGTTCTGGGGCAGGAGATTCAACGGTCCGAACGGCCCGTCGACGGGTGGCGGCGAACCGGGAATCGCGGTCACCCGGCCCAGCCCGGGAGCCTTGATCGACGGATGCGTCCGCAGATGGTTGAGGAACACTTCCTGCCCCATCTTCGGGGCACGGACGAGCTTGCTGTAGTCCTGGAAGGCCGGGTAGCCGTACTGCGCTCCGTGCAACGGCATCGCCGCGCTGGTGGCGACGTTGTAGGTGCGGTCGAGCTGCAGGCGACTGCCGTCGATCATGACAGTGGCGGGATCGACGCGGTCACCGACCGGTCGGCCGAGGTCGTAGGCGTAGCGGAAGTTGCCCGAGGTCGCGAGTGAGGACAATCTGCTGCAGCCGTACGCCGGCGGGATCCATTGCTGCTCAAGGGCGGCCTCGATCGCGGAGCCTGTCATCGTCAGGGTGGTGATCGGAGAGATTCCGGCGACCGGCCAAGCTTCGCCGTACGTCACCGTGCCTGCCTTCAGGCCGGCTGAGAACACGTCCAGTCCCACGTCCGCCGGGACCAGCGCGAAGTCAGCGGCACCCTGTGAGCGGTAGAGGTCGGCGACCAGGTTGCCGGTGCGGCTTTCCGTGGTGGTGGAGAAGTCGAGATCCCGGTCGAGTTTCGTCAGCGGCTGCGACTGCCGGGCGGTCCACTTGTCCATCCAGTACTTGACGATCGTCTGGATCTTCGGGTCGGGCGTGAGGTCTTTGGTGACCGCGTGGTTGGTTGCCGTGGTGGCCGAGCGGATCACGTCACCGGTCGCCGGGTCGAGCGAAAGGTTCACCTCGCCGAGCACCCGGCCGTGGTTGCTTGCCTCCAGCACCGGTCGCGGTACGCCGTCGGGGTCGGGAATCATGCAGTTGAAGGCGGTGTGCCAGTGGCCGCCGAGGATCACATCGATGTCCGGTGACATCGCCCGGGCGGCGTCGAAGATCGGGCCGGCCGGGTTCTTGCACTCGTCGTACAACCCGCCCTGCTGGCCGCCTTCGTGCATGCTGACCACGATGGCGTTCACGCCTTGGGCTTTCAGTTCGGCCGCGGCCCGATTGGCCGCTTCGACGACGCCCTGGAACTCGAACCCGGAGCCGCCGATCGACAGCGTCTCGGTCGGCGTACCGGGAAATCCGAGGCCGATGAAGCCGATCCGCTGCGACCCCGCGGTGGCGATCCAGTACGGCGGGAGCACCGGCCGCTTGCTCTGCGGGTCGACGATGTTCGCCGCGTGGTAGGCGTAGTCGGTGCCGTGGAAGTTCCGGCCGGTGGAGTCGGAGAAGCACGAGTCGAAGCCGGGTCTGCCGTAGCAGGCGCCGGTCTGCATCCGGCGCAGGAACGGGAACTCCCGGTCGAACTCGTGGTTGCCGGCCACATCGAAGTCCATCCCGAACGCGTTCAGTACCTCGATCGTCGGCTCGTTCGCGAACGCCTGCGTGTAATCCGGCCAGCCGCTGAACTGGTCACCGGCTCCGATCAGGAAGCTGTTGGGCTTGCCTGCCCGCAGTTGGTCGATGTGTGCCTTCAGATACCCGGCCCCACCGACCTTCAACGTTCCGGTCGGCCCCGCAATGGTCAGGTTCTCGGTCTCGGACAGATACCCGTGCAGGTCGGTGAGGCTGAGCACCTGCACCGGAATGGGCGCGGCGGTGGTCGCTGCCGCGGTCGGCGAGGCGGCACCTCCCACCGCCAGCCCCAGCGCGGCGAGGGCGGCGGTGATCCGCGATCTCCTGGTCATCGAATGCTCCTGTCGTCGGCGGAACACGAAACCTAATCCGGCCGCAGCGGCCCGGAAATCCCTTCACCTGCTGACTTCCTGCACAATCCGGCTACTTGTCCGCGGTCGCCGCCAGACGGTCAGCACCCTCGTTCGTCGTGCGCTTCACCTTCCGTGGCAGCGGCAAGCTCACCAGCAGGGCAGCCAACGCCAGCGCCGCGGCCGATCCGATCGCGAACCGGTAGCCGTCGACGAAGACGTCCGGGCCGGCGTAGCCACCTGTCGAGGCGAAGACGGCGGCCGCGATCGCGACGCCGAAAGCACCGCCGAGCTGCCGAAGCGTGCTGAACGTTCCCGATGCCCTGCCGATGTCCTGCATGGCCACCGAACTCACCACGGCCTTCGTCACGGCAGGAATGGCCAGCGAGAACCCGATGCCGGCCACCACCATCGGGCCGACGGTCACGACGTACCCGGTGTTCACCCGCGAAACGAGCGCCAGGACCGCGGTACCGAGTGTGAGCAGCCCGGAGCCGATCAGGATGAGCGGGCGCTCGCCGATCCGGTCCGCGAGCACACCTGCCCGTGGGGCAATCAGGAAAGGCGCGACTCCCCAAGGCAGTAGCCGTAGGCCGGCCACGAGCGGGCCTTCACCGAACGCGACCTGAGGAAGCTGAGCCGTGAAGAAGATCGCGGCGGTCATCGCCGCATTGACAAAGAAGATCACGGCATTGCCCGAGGAAAACGCCCGGGAACGGAACAGCCGCAACGGGAGCATCGGTGCTGGAGTCCGCAGTTCCCAGGCTACGAAGGCGACCCCCAACACAACGCCGGCCGCCAGCGCGACCACGGTTTCCGCCGCCGTCCAGCCCACGGAATTTGCGCGGACCAGGCCCCAGGTCAGACCGAGCGCGCTACCGGCGGCCAGTACGAGGCCGAGCAGGTCGACTCTTCCTGCGGGCCCTCTGCTCTCGGGGAGCCGACTCAACACGAGCACTACGGCGATGATCGCGATCGGGACGTTGAGCCAGAAGATCCACGGCCAGCTGAGCCCCTCGGTGACAAGGCCTCCGACCACCGGCCCGAGCATTGCCGCGAGCCCGGTCACGCTGCCGAAGACCCCGGTCGCCCAGCCGCGGCGCTCGGGCGGGAAAGCCGCGTTCAGCAGCGTCAGGGCCAGCGGCATGATCAGTGCGGCCCCGGTCCCCTGGACGGCGCGAGCCGCCACCAGAGTCGCCACATTCGGCGCGAGTGCGCAAGCAGCCGACGCGAGGCCGAAGATCGCAAGCCCGGCAGCGAACATCCGCCTTCGCCCGTAGCGATCACCGAGTGCGGCACCGGTCATCAGGAAGACGGCGAAGCTCAAGGTGTAGGCGTTCACCGTCCATTCCAGCTCTTCGAGCGAGGCACCGAGGTCGGTCTGGATGGCGCTCAGGGCGGTGGCGACGACGAGCATGTCGAGGATCACCATGAACGACGCCACCGCGCTGAGGAGCAGTACCCAGGTCTGCGCGGCAGTCGACTTGACGCGATCCGTCATTTCTTCTCACTCCAGTCATGGTTACAGGTCACGTGGTACAGACCGCGGCGAGAGCGCAAAAGCATCGGTCGGATTTCAGTCAGCGGGGAGAGTGCGGGGCAGCCCGAAGGCCTCGCACCGCGGGATGCCGAGAAAACGCGTGATGACCGAGATGCGCGCCCCCTCCAGCGTCAGCACCATCAGACAGTCCAAGGTCGCGATCCGGGTCCGTGAGTCGGCCGTGTAGCAACCGAACGCAGGCTGCCCGTTCGCCCGCGTCGGAACGAGCCGCACCCCGCGGCCGGCGCAGTACTGCCCGAGGGACGCCGTCACGGCAGGGCGGCCGAGGTGATCGTTCGTTGCCGGTGGCACCGAAAGGCGTACGTCGTCGGTCAACAGCGCCGCCAGCTGTTCGCGGTCGCCACGCTCGAGCGCGGCCGCGAACCGTTCGGCGAGGATGCGCGCAGCCTCCGCGCCAGGGAGCGTCCGGTGTCTCCGGCCGGCAGCGACTTGGCCGGCGAGCGCGCATCGTCCGCTTTGCAAGGCGGCGGTCGCAGCGGTAGCCGAGATGTCCAGCATGTCGGCGACCTCGGCAACCGGGAAGCCCATGACATCGCACAGCACCACCGCGGCGCGGTGAAAGGGCGGCAGTTGCTGCAGTGCCGCGATGAAGCTGACCTGCAGGAACTGCGTCGCATCGTCGTCCAGTAGTGCATCCGGGAAAGGTTCCATCCAGGGAGGCGTCGTGGTTCGTGCGTTCCACGCGGCCAAGACAGGCCCTCCTTCGCCAACTCCGGCATCGACCACGAACCGGAGGTGGCTGTGGCCGATGGACGACTCACAGATACAGACCGTGCCGAGCTCGAAAACAGATCGCTCCTGGCGTCGATTCGACTCACGACACCAGCCGCGCCGCTGGTCGGCGCCGGTCGATGGTCGTTGCGGCCAGTACGGTCGCGGCGGCCAGCGGCAGCCACAGCGCCGCCGCGCCCAAGCTGAGCAGACCGGTGATGATGATGGGATCGGCGGCCCGGGCCAAGCCGTAGCTGAGCTGCCAGCGAGCCAGCGCACGGCCCACCAGGTGCGGCGGTGTCGACTCGATCACCAGCGGCACGCTGCTGCCGGTGTAGAGAATCTCGCCCAGCGTGTACGGCACTATCACCAGTGCGACGAGCACCGTGCCAGAGCCGCCGCCGGTCACCTCACCAAGCCAGAAGCCGACGTACGAGGCCGCGAGCAACAAGCCGGACCAGAACAGCACCCTGCGATGCGGCCACTTCGCGAGGCGGACCACCACGACCAACTGCAGCGCGATCACCATGACGGTGTTGGCGACGAAGATGCCCGAAGGCCATGCCAGGGACGCGTGCAGGTCCCGGACCAGCAGGAGAGGCAGGGCGATCTCGAGGATGTCGGCGTAGAACGCGTACGGAATCCCCGCCAGAGCCACGACGGTGACTGCGCTCAGACCTGCACCGCGAGCTTGCCGCGGTTCGACGGCAGGGGCGGGTGCAGGAGTTTCTTGTCGAGGCAACGGCACCCGGGCGATCACCGCCGCGCCGAGCGCGCATCCGAGCGCCGTCGCCAGCGCGAGCCAACGGAGTACTCCGGGCCCACTCGCGACGAGAACGGTGCCGAGCAAGGCGCCGGCACCCAGGCCGGCGTTGCGCAGCGAGCGGGCGGCGGCCATCGCCGCAGTACGCCGTACAGGACCGGCGATCGCGGCCACCAGCGCGGAATTGACCGGTGGGGCAACCTGCGTGCCGACGCCGATGAGCACCGCACCGATCGCGAATCCGGTGGTGCCGGGCACGAGAGCAAGCAGGAGCGACCCCACCGCCCGTACCAAGAGCGCCGCGACGGCAGGGGCGCGCCGCCCGCCGCGGTCGATCCAGCGTCCAGCGAGCGGGACAGCACAGAGACCTGCCAGCATGCCGATCGTCAGCGTCATACCGGCCTGCGGCGCACTGAGTCCGATCAGCACCGCGTAGATCACGACGAAGGGACGTAGCATCCCCGAGGTCGCTGCCTCGACCGTGGCGCTCAGCGCGTAGCGGCCGCCGCCCGGGATGCGGATCAACTCGCGAAGCGTCGTACGGGTGGTTGGCACGGCTCCGAGCGTGCGGCACGACGGCGGCGAAAGGACCCGGATTGACCGGCGTCTCAATTCACGACTCGTCGATTGACGAAGGACGTCAATCGGTTTGCCTCGGCGGGAACCCCTGCCAGGATCGGTACTGTGGTCACCTCCGTCGACATCGCCGGCGTACCGGCCGACCGGATCCGGATAGCGCCGTCGCCGCTCGCGGAGCTCGGTGCAGTGCTGCACGTGCTCGCGGAGCCGCAGCATCATCCGGGCGCCGCTGGGGCCATGGCGAAGATCGCGGCTGCACTTCCGGCAGAGTTGGCCCCGGACCTCGAGGAATTCGGCCTGCTGTGGCGCTCGGGACGGGCCGACTTCCTGTTTCCGCCCGATCCACGGCCGACCCTGCGCGAGGAACTGGACGACGTCGACCACCTGGACGACGAGCGCTGGGTCGCCGCGGCGCTCGCCGCCCATCGGGCTGCCTCGCCGGCGCCGCAGCTGTGGTCGCCCTTGCGTGACGCCATCGTTCGGCAGCGGGCGCTGGCCGCGGCCCGCGCCCGAGGGCCACAGCAGGCCGCCTGGGCGGAGCGAGTACTGACCGATCCGCCGGCCGAGCGTGACCGGGTCCGTCGTTTTCTGCTCGCCTGCGAGTCGGCCTTCTTCGGCAAGGTCTGGGAAAGCGTCCGCCCGGCGCTCGCCGAGGAAGCCGACCGTCGACGCTTCGAGCTGGCTCGCGAAGGCATCGGGGCCCTCGGCCGGATCTCGCCCGCGCTCAGCGTCGACACCGAGCGCGGCCTCCTGACGGTCGACAAGCTGCAGGACCAGAGCGCGGACGCACGCGGTGGCGGGATGACGCTGATTCCCAGCGCGTACGGCGCACCGCACCTGACCATCGTCTATGCGACCGGCTGGCAGCCAGTGCTGCACTACCCCGCACCAGGCTGGGATCCGCGTCCTGTGTTGCGGGTGGACGAGCTGGATGCTCGGTTGACGGCGCTCGCGCACCCACTACGGCTGCGGTTCTGCCGCACGCTCGCCCGAGGTCCGCACACGACGGGTGAGCTGGCCGACTTCTGGCAGGTGACGGCACCGGAGGTGTCCAGACACCTCGCGGTGCTGAAGGCCGCCGGGCTACTGATCTCCGCTCGCCGTGGGCGCTACGTGACCTACCGCCTGGACCTGGAGGCCTGCACCGGGCTTGGCCAGCAACTACTGGACGTCCTCGGCCGCTGAACGTGGGCCGCCGAGTTCTTCCCCGGTGTCAGCACGCCGCGGCCGGCAAGCTGGTCGGCAGACCGAAGGCAGGGAACAGTCCAGCGTCGTTGAACGACACGATGCGTGAGATCGCCCTGGCCGTCATCGTGATCACTTGCACCGCGTGCGGCTGGTAGGTCCCGTCCTGCCCACGTGAATAGACCGCGACCGCGGGCTGTCCGTTGGCCGTGGTGCGAACCATCCGATAGGTGCCTGGGGCACCGACAACATGGTGCGCCAGGAACCGCCTCACCGCCGTACGGCCGAAGAACCACGCGACGTGCGGAGGCATTTCCAGTGCGATGTCTTCATGAAAGACCTCAGGACCACCCGTTGTCTGGCGGGCAGATGCTGCAGCGCAGCCACGAACGCGAGCCGGACGCTGTCGCGAGAACCTACGATCACCGCAGGATCGTGTGCTGTCTCGGCCGGTCCGTAGGGAAGCGGCTGAACCCACGCGCTGCTGCCCAGCTCGAAGGACAACGGCCGATCGGCATCGTCCGTCGGTGCGCCCAGGCCTGAGGGCAGTGAACGACGGCTGCGGTGTCCGAGCGCGGCCAAGCAGACATTGGTCGCGATCCGATACAGCCAGACACGCAGCGAGGAGCGCCCTTCGAAGCGCTCGAACGACCGCCACGCCCGGACGTAGGTTTCCTGCACCAGATCTTCCGCGTCGTCGAACGAACCCACGATCCGATAACAGTGCGCCGTCAGTTCGCTCCGGAACGGGTCCGTCAAGCGCACGAACTCCTCACTGACCAACCCGCTGAAGCCCACACTCCCGCTCACCACAGCCACCGTCACCCTCGCTGATTCGAATCCCTGCCGAGATGTAGACCGAAACGACGGCGGATTCTCATCGGTCTCCCCGGGCCACGGTGAGTTTTCGCGGTCCGCTCGATCTACACAGGTGTCCAACTCGGCAGGATGGAGATCGCAGTGACACACGAAACCGGACCAAGCTCCGCGCCATACCAGGAAGGAAAGATCTTCGTGCTCGTCCACGGCGGCGGGCACGGCGCCTGGGCGTTCGAACGGCTGACACCACTTCTCGTCCAGGAGGGCCACTACGTCGTCGCCCGGGACCTGCCGGGTCACGGACTTCGAGCACGTGTTCCCCGTTCCTACACGACCCGGCCCTTGCATGCGCAGGAGTTCGCCCACGAGCCCTCGCCCATCGCGCACCTGAGGTTGGCCGACTACCGCGACCAGGTCATCGCGACCGTCCGCCGGCTCGCCGAACGGATGCCTGATCGCGAGATCGTCCTGCTGGGACACAGTATGGCGGGGCTGATCCTCAACGAGGTCGGCGAAGCCGTCCCCGAACTCATCGGTCGCCTGGTCTATCTGTCCGCCTGGATGACCGGCGACGGCACCGCATTCACCGACTACATGTCCGAACCCGAGTTCGCCACCGGCCTGATCCCGTCGATCCTGCTCGCCGACCCTGCCGTCGCCGGCGCACTGCGGATGGACTTCCGCTCGAACGACCCGGGATACCGCGCCGGCGTGAAGGCAGCGTTCGCCGCCGATGTCGAAGACGACGAGTGGGACGCCATCGCCAATCTCCTCAGTCCGGACACCCCCGCTGGTCCGCTGGCAGAACGGGTGACCGTCACCGCCGACCGATGGGGCCGCATCCCCCGGACGTACATCTGCTGCACGAACGACCAGGCCCTCCCGCTCCCGGCCCAGCACCGCTTCGTCAAGGAAGCCGACCACCACACGCCCGGCAACCCCACCGACGTACGAGAGCTGCCGACCAGCCACTCGCCGTTCGCCTCCGCCCCGGATCAACTGGCCGAAGCCCTCCTCCAGCTCTGACCGCGGGCAGGCTCAGGTTCACCTGGCAGCCGAACCCAGAGAGCCTGGGTTCGGCTGTCGCCGGGTGGATCAGGCCGGGGTGACGGTGTACTCCGAGTCGCCGCGGAAGGTGGCCGCGTTGAGGCGGGCGAACTCCAGGAACGACGTCGGTTCGACCTGGAAGCGGCGATGGGTGCCGAGGTCAACGGTCGAGTGACCGAGCCGGCTCCGCTCCTCGAACAGTTGCGCGAAGGCGCTCGCCCGGGCCGGTGGGTAGCCGGCTTGCATCCACTCCCGTTGCTTTTCCGCCGAGGTGACGTCCCGGTACTCGATCGGCTTGCCGATCGCCTCGGACAGGTACTGCGCTGCCTCGGTCATCGTGAGTGCCTCGGGACCCGTCATCGCGTACGTCGTGTACTCGTGACCGTCCGTCGTCAGGACCTGATAGGCGATCTTCGCGATGTCCTGAATGGCGATCGGAGCGAGCGTCGTGTCGCCCAGCGGCAGCCGCAGCTCACCCGAACGAACCAGGTCCGGCACCTCCTCGAAGTACACCTCCATGAACTGACTCGGACGCAGGACCGTCCACGGCATCCCGGACGCCACCAGGTAACGCAGGACCTGTTCATGGCTGCGCGTCGAGCGGAACCGCTCCGTGTCGAACCCGTCGATCGAGTCCTTGCCCGAGAACTTCACGATCTGCTCGACGCCGGCATTGCGCACAGCGTCGATGAACGTGCACTGGGTCTCGAGCAGCTGCGGGCCCGCGCCGGAGATCATCAACACCCGCCGTACTCCGGCCAGCGCCGGCTGCAACGTCTCGGGGTGAAGCATGTCGCCGTGCACGATCTGGACCCCCGGCAAGGTCGCCAGATCACCCACTTTCGCGGGATCGCGGACCAGTGCGCGCACCGGGTGGCCCTGCCGTGCGAACTCGCGGACGACGGCCGATCCCGGACGGCCGTTCGCTCCGGTGACAAGGATCATCGCTCACTTCTTCCTCTGGGGACTGGAAGCACGATGGTTACACAACAAAAGCAGTTGGTACAACTTCGGAACTAGAGAGTTTAGTTTCCGAACGGGCTCCGGTAGGCTGGCCGACGTGGGAAACACGCGAACGTACAGCGACGCCTGCGCCGCCGCACATGCACTGGATCTGGTCGGTGAGCGCTGGGCGCTCCTGGTCGTCCGTGAACTGCTGCTCGGCCCCAAACGGTTCAGCGACCTCCGCGCGGGCCTGCCCGCCATCGGCCCGAACCGCCTGACCCAGCGGCTGCACGAGCTCGAAGAGTTCGGCATCGTGCGGCGCCGCAAGCTCGGGCCGCCCGCGCGGTCCTCGGTGTACGAGCTGACCGACTGGGGCCGGGAACTACAACCCGTCCTTGTGCACCTCGGTCGCTGGGGCCGGCACTCCCCCTTCCGGGACCTCGAGGCCGGGATCAGCGTCGACGCCCTGATGCTCGCCCTCACCGGTGACTTCGACGCCGCGGCCGGCCGCGAGCTGACCGCGACGTACGAACTCGTCTTCGGCGACGATCACCTCACCGTGCGCGTCAGCGACGGCCGGATCGAGATCAGTCGCGCCGAGCCGGTCGCACCCGACGCGACGATCGCCACTGACACCAAGACTTTCGCCACTGTGCTGACCAAGAAGCGCCGGCTGCGAGAGGCGATCCGATCCGGAGACATCACCGCGTCGGGCGATGTCGCTTCCGTCCAGCGCCTCCTCGATTCCTTCCCCCGACCCGAGCCCGCAGCTGCCCCGATGGCAAGTGAGTAAGGCGTCCCGCCCGGCCACGGCGACCGCGCTGCACACCGCCGCCGTCGCCGCTGTCGCGCTGCCCGCAATCGTGGCCGCTGCCTGGCTGGGGTCAGAGCTGGTCCCGTACGACGGCAGGCTGGCCATGGTTGCCGCCGTACCCGCCGCCTTCGCGGTCAGCCTGCTGACGGTCGGATTGCTCCGTGCGCGGAACGCCTTCATCGCCGGCCCACTGCTGGGCACTCTGCTGGCGGCCCTGGCCGGCGCCCATCTCCGGTACGACGTGTTGATTGCCAGCGGCAACCTTCATCCGCGATTGGAGAGGTTCGAGGAACTCTCGCTGGGTCTCGGTGTGGCGATCGCGCTGGTGTCCATCGTCTGCGCGGGAGTGAGCGGACACCGGCGCCCCCGTGAATCCGCCACCGACTGAACCACCGAAGACCGGCGATCCTCGATGGTTCAGCTCGCCGGCATCCTTCGGGCTGCGGCGACGATCTGCTGGTTCGCTCGCGCGATGTCCGCGAACCGGGCCGGCTCGGCCGCGATCGACGCGTTCTCGATCTTGGTCTCGGCAGCGGCGCGGATGCTGACCAGGTGGACCCGGATCTTGCAACGCACATCAGCGGTCGCCACCGCGATCTCGTCGGGGGAGATTTCTGGTGCATCGAGGCCCCACCGAGGATCCGACATCGCTGCGAGTGGAGTGGAATAGCGAAGTCCGGCCGTCCGCATGCACCGGCTCCAGTCCGCGGTCACCCGCTGGACGCCCGGCACAATTGCCGAGCGGTCGGCCGACGAAAAGTTCAGGCGGTCGAGCCACGTCCGGTCCACTTTCGGGACGCCGTGCAGAAGCTGCTGTGAGGCTCGGTCCTCGCAATCGCTGACCCGCTGGTCAGCCGATCCTTGCGTCGCCTTCGGGTCCGAAGACAGGTGATAGCCGTACTGCTGGGCAGCCGAAGGGTCGATCAGCCCGTAGCGTCGCGCGTTGCCGCTGATTTCCGCAGGCGGCAGCGGCTTGGCGGGCGGAGCGGGAATGCCCTGCCTCTTCAGACATCGTGCGGTCTCCCGATCGAGGGCCGATTGGATCAATGCCTGCTCTGCGCGGCTGAACCGGTAGTGGTCGAAAGGGAGGCTGAAGTCAACCGGCTGCTTGGTGGCTGCCGGCGCGGCGGACTCAGCATGCTGCGGCTGCATCCGGGTGTGGGTCTGTGTCTGCGTCTGCGTCTGCGTCTGCGTCTGCGGCTGGGTCGAGTCACAGGCACACAACACCGCCAGCATGAGCAAGGCCACGATTGCTCGGGTCATCGCGTTCTCCTGAGCGGCCGCCCCGGAGGCATCCGGGGCGGCCTGTCGTGATGGATCAGCGAATCAGCAGGTCACGCGGAGAGCGCTGATGCGGTTGTCGCCGATCGCGTTGTCGGCGAGCTTGCCGTCGACCTGCCCCGGCCCCCACCAGTTCTGGGCCCCGCCGTAGTTGACGTCCTGGTAGACCGTCACTGAGCAGCCGTTGACCTTGATCGAGCTCGTCTCGTTGTCCATGTGATCGTTGCTGTCGGACCCGTTACGGTCTTTCCAGTAGTTGTTCCGCAGGTCGGCGTCGCTGCTGTTGAAGTCTCTCCAGTGGTCGGTGTTCTGGTCGTTGAAGTAGTTGTTCTCGTACAGGCAGACTCGTTCAGTGCCGCACGACGAGTAACTTCCGGCACTGGCAGGCAGCGCGGTCCCCACCGCGGCTGCGCCGGCGGCGAGAAGTACGACGGCGACCGGGCGGAGCTTCCTGATCTGCATGTGACCTCCAGCTGGGCGGAGAGCCGAGCTCTCCAAGAGTCTTCCTGTCACCTGTACAGACCAGCGCCGACCGCCGAACGAATCGCGACGACGACGATGAAGTCACCACTGAGTGCTCACTCGACGGAGAACGCCAGCCAGACTTCGATGCGTTGGTCACGGGCCTTTCGCCGCTGAAGACGCCCGCGTGCCGTCGGCAGAACTCGGCGAACGTGGTCGGCCTCACCTCGAAGGCCTGATGGGTGCTCAGGTCCACCCTCGACTCGTCGGCGCCCTTGCGTCGTTGACTGAACAGCTCGTGCATGGCGTCGGTGAAGTAGGCCGGAACTCCGGCGTCGAGCATCGCTTTGCTCTTGTCGTCCGGATCGATGTCGACGTACCGGACCGGCCGGCCGATGGCCGCCGAGATCGTCGCGGCCACCTGGTCGACTGTGAGTGCCTCGGGTCCGGTGAGCTCGTAGCGCTTGGACTCATGGCCATCGCTGTGCAGAAGCGAGACCCGACCGCTCCAGGTAGTCCTCGACCTCGGCATGCATCCGGGCGAACCGGAACTCCGCGTCCGGCCAGCAACCCATGCCGGAGAACTTGACGATGTGGCGGGCGCGCGCCTTCTTCGCGGAATCGATGAACGATGTCTGGGTCCCGACGAGATCAGGAGCTACTGTCGAGATCAACAGGACCTTGTCGACGCCCTCGAGCGCTTCGGTCAAGGTGTCCGGTTTCGCCAGGTCGCCTTCGACGACCTCGACGTACGGCGGCACGTCCGCGCCGACGGTGGAGCGGTCTCGTACCAGTGCACGGACAGGCAATGCGCGGCGGACGAACTCGCCGACGATGGCCGGCCCGCTTTCGCCGGTCGCGCCGGTGACCAGAATCATGATCGATCGTCCTTCTCTCGGTGTCCGGATGGTCCGCAGTTGCAGACCCGGTCCACCTGTAGATCCGAACGCCGACCAGAGCTCATCGGTCCGGAACCGCGCAGTACGGCGTACTCGCTCAGCGCTGCACGGGATTGTGACACGCGCTGTCGGGGCGCTCCCGCGATGCGGGAGCGCCCTCGAATGCCGCTTTTGGGTTCAGCGGAGGGCGGCCGGCGCGTTTGCTGCGGTCACGTTCACCGCTGCCCAGGCCTTGTTGACCGTCGTGTACTCCGTGCTCGCCGCGCCGTAGAGGTCGGCGGCGGCCTGGAGCGTGGCGACGCGGGCGTCGTGGAAGTCGGTGGTGGAGACCATGTACCGCGTCATTGCCCGGTAGAAGATCGCGGTGGCCTTGGTGCGGCCGATGCCGGCGACCACGGAGCCGTCGTACGTCGGCGAGTTGTAGTTCACGCCACCGATCGTCTTTGCGCCGCTGCCTTCCGCGAGCAGGTAGTAGGCGTGCGAGGAGATGCCGGAACCAGCGTGCACCTCGGTGTCGTACGCCGCCTTCGACCAGTAGTCGACGGTGCCTTCGAGCTTGTCGAGCGAGGGGTGGTCCAGTCGACGCAGGAACTTCTGCGCCAGGCCGAGCTGTTCACCGACCAGGTAGTTCGGCGGAATGTTCGGGTTGTTGGTGGCGAACTCGGTGCTGGAACCGAAGATGTCCGCGAGCGACTCGTTGAGGGCGCCCGGCTCGCCGAACTGGCTGCCCCGCCAGTCGATACGGGTGGGCTCGAGGGCGGCGGTGGCGGCGACGACGCCGTGGCTGAGCTCGTGGCCGGTCACGTCGAGCACGACCAGCGGCTTGGTGAAGGTCGCGCCGTCACCGTCGCCGTACAGCATGCAGTCGCAGTCCGGGTCCCAGTACGCGTTGCCGAGGTTCTGGCTGTAGTGGACGAGCGCGTGGGCGCCGGCGCCGTCGTTCTTGATGCCGTTGCGGCCGAAGGTGGACTTGTAGAAGTCGAAGGTCTTCGTGATGCCGTACTGCGCGTCCACAGCGGGCTTGGTGAGGTCGCTGAGGCCCCACTTGTTGGTGGTGGAGGTGAAGCTGCTGCCCGCGGAGAAGTCGTTGGTGTCGGTGTTGCGTGCGGTGCGGGTCTGGGTGTTGCCGCGGGTCGAGTCCTTGAGGAGGTAGGCGGTCGCGGCGGTCTGGACGGTGTTGAGCGGGACGACACCCGCGAAGAGCGAGGTGCCGGAGCCGACCGCGGCGGCCGGGTAGGTGACCGCCGTCGCCGCGGGTGCGGCGAGAGCCGAGGAGGACTTGCCGGTGGCGAAGCCCGACTTCGGGGTGGCCGGGGCGCCGAGCTTGCGCAGCTTGGCCTGGACCTGGGGCGTGATGAAGGAATCGTTGACCGCAGCGTTGCTGATCAGCGCGCCGGTCAGGGCGTTGATCAGGACCTCTCGGACCGGGGATTCCTTACTGCTGCTGTTCACGACCCGTACCTGGTAGGCGAGCGTGGCGCCCGACTCACCCGCGCTCAGCACGAGCTGCGCCTCGGCTGCCGTGCCCTTGCCCGCGGCGGCGGCCTTCTCCTTGGCCTGACCTGTCGTCAGCTTCGGGCTGACCGTGTCGGCCTTGAGGACCTGCTTGTACGCACGGGTCACGCCGATCCAGGAGGACCTGGCGTCGAGGTGGACGACGAGGTCACCACGCAGTACCGGAAGTCCCTTGTGGGTCCGGCTGAAACGGACGTGCTGCTTGCCATCGGGGTCCACCAGTGCGTCGACGGCCGTGAGCTTGTCGTCCTTGCCCAGCCCGGTGGCCTCAGGGTGGGCGAGGGCCGCGGTGGTCGCCGCGGTGATGACCGCCTTCGCGGCCTGCACCGTCTGCTTGGCCGGCGCCGAGTTGTCGACGGGTCGCGCGGCGGCCGAGGGGACCTGCGTTGCCAGGGCGCTGCCTGCGGTGGTGGCGGCCAGAGCCGCTACGGCAGCAGCGGCGATCGCCATGGACAGGCGATGTCTGTGGGGTCTACGCATGTCGATTCCTTACTGGGGCGGGAGGGGATCGGCTCAAAGTGCGCGATTCCGTTCGAAGTGACCAGCACTTGAACGGCTATGGATCTGTGAGAGAAAGATTTGCACCATCGGCCACCGCCAAAGACATCCCAGCTGGCCATAACCTTCGACCTATAGAGCCAAACCCGCCTCCAGCTCGGCGGCCGGGCTGGCACTGCAACCTGCCCTGTCGTTGGCGGCGAGCAAACTCCGCTGTGCCTACGATGAAGTCGATCGATTGGAGACGGCAGTTGGACGAACTCCCGCGCGACAAGTGTCTGTCGGTAGCTCGACATGGATGACGAGGCAGCCGTCGCCGCTGTTCTCGTCGCGACCCAGCTCAAGCGATTCAGGGAGGTCTGCGAGGTCGACGGGCCGATCGAGCCGCGGTTCAACGGTGCTACGAAACATGTGCTCCTCGCTGACGACCGCGCCTTTCTGTTTCCTCGCAACCACACGATCGTCGCGCAGCTCGAGCGCGAATGTGATGTCTACGCAACCGTTGACCACCCGCTGGTCTCGAAGCTCCTCGGCCGCTGGGACGAGCCGGCGATCTCGCCGTACCCCTTCTTTGCCGTGACTCGTCTGCAGGGCTCCCCGCGCGCCGACAGGTCGCCCGAACACCTGCGAACGCTGGCGGTGCAGCTCGGCGCGACGCTCGCGGCGTGCCATGACATCGGTCTCGAGCGCGTCCCACGACGCCTGTGGGCCAACGCCTGGTCGGAACCACCTACGACGCCCCCGACCGCGGCGGAGTGCTACACCCCTCTCCGCGAACTCGGCGGCGCGGAACGCCTCGCCGACGCGGTCGCCCCTGGTGTCGGCCCGGCAGCACGAAAGATGTTGCTCGAAGCCCTCAGAACTGTCGACACGATGGACCCGGTCCTTGCCCACGGCGACCTTTACGAGGACCACCTGCTGCTCGACGCATCCGGGGCCTTGACCGGCATTCTCGACTGGGGCTTCGGAGGCGTGCTGTCCCCCCTGGTCGACTTCACCTGCAGCCAATGGGACAGCGCAAGTTGGGCCGTCGAAAGCTCCTACGGCGACCTCCGGCGACACCTCTGGACGGCGTACGCCGAACGCAGGTCGACCCCATTGCCGAGCTGGGAACAGGTCCACCTCGCCCTGACCACCTTCGACATCACCGCCCTGGCCCCCGAGACAAAAACCCACTACTACTGGCAAAAATCCCCCGAATGGCAAGCCACCCGACGAGCTACGGCCCAAGCCTCCTTAAAGGCGCAACTCACGTAGGCGGCTTGGTCTGGTCCTCAGGCACGCGTGACCACCCCATCGGGCTGCTCTTCACGCGAACTTGGTGGCCGATCGCACCAGGAAGTGGCCGACGCGATTTCTCTCAGTGACCTTCGGCAGTTGTCGTGTTGTGCTGTTGGTATGGAGAGTCGGAAGGTAGAACGCTTGGCGAAGTACGAACGGCGTACCGGCTGGTTGCTCAGCGCTGCGGCGGTGCTGTTCCTGATGGTGTACGCGTGGCCGATCCTTGATCCAGGTCTCCCGGGCGGCGTGATTCGCGCCTGCTCGATCGCGAGTGCCGCGATCTGGATCGGGTTCGGCGCCGATTACTTGGTGCGTCTGATTCTCGCTCCGAACAAGACTCGGTTCGTTCGCGATCACCTCACCGACCTGCTCGTTCTGGCGCTGCCACTCCTGCGCCCGCTTCGCGCGTTGCGAGCGGCGACAGCTCTTGCACGGCTCGGTCGAGCATCGATGACCCTCCGAGGGCAAACCATTGCCTATGTCGTGGGCGGCGTCGCCCTGCTGGGGTTCGTCGCCGCTGTCGCTGTTCTCGACGCAGAACGCGGAAGCGAAGACGCCAACATCAAGACTTTCGGGGACGCCGCGTGGTGGGCCGCCACGACCATCACGACTGTTGGGTACGGCGACCGATTCCCGACGACCCCTGAAGGCAAGTGGGTCGGCGCCGGTCTGATGGTCGGCGGCATCGCCCTCGCGGGGACGATCACGGCTGCTCTGGCTTCGTGGTTCGTAGAACACATCGGCAGCGTCGAACAGGCCGGCGCCGAGGCACAGGACCAGATCGCGACGCTGACCGCCGAGGTGAGAGCCCTTCGATCTCAACTCGCCGCCGAGCAGAAGCTGCGGTGAGTGCTCAAGGCATCTATCCGGGTCCGCGTTCCCACCGGCGTGCAGCCCCGCTGTTCCTGCCGGATTATTCCGGCGGGCAGCGTTTTGTTAGTGGGGGACGTGGAACTGGAGGTGGGTTACGCCGCTGCCGGCGGCGATGACGCGTTTGCGGGTTAAGGTCACCGGGGTGCCGCCGAGGAGGTCGAAGAGGCGTACTCCGTTGCCGAGGAGGACCGGGACCAGGTGGATGTGGATTTGGTCCAGCAGGCCGGCCGCGAGTGCTTGCTGGGCTGCGGTGGCGCCGTGGATGCCGACGGTGTGGTCGCCGGCCGCGGCCTTGGCCTGGGCGATCGCGCTCTCGATGCCGTCGATGACGAAGGTGAAGACGTCCGGGGCCTCGGCCGGCGGCTGGTGCGTCAGGACGAAACAAGGCGTCCGGCCGGCCGGACCGCCGTCCCCCCAGCCGCCGTCACCGACGCAGAAGTCGTACGACCGGCGGCCCATCAGGATCGCCCCGCAATCGGCCACCATTTCCTGCAGCACCGCCTGGTCTTCGGGAGTGGCTGTGGGTCCGAGCCAGTGGTGCAGGACCTCGCCGCCTTCTCCCAGCGGGTTCTTCCGGCTGTCGTTCGGTCCGGTGACGAACCCGTCCAGCGACATCGACATGGCCGACGCGACGGTTGCCATGATCCCTCCTCGAGGCTGATTCCCCGCTCCAGCGGGATTGCCTCAAGCCTCGCCGCGGGCCGCCGTCGGGACATCCGTGCTCACCACGGATTCGCTACGGAAGCGGCGCCCGCAAGGCTGCGAGCTCGGTACGGGCCTCGGCAGCACGGTCCGGGATCAGCGCGAGGGTGCAGGCCCACTCGAAACGGGCGCCGATGCGTTCGAAGTCAGCAGCCGCCGCGGCCAGCACCGAAAGATCTCCCGTACGACGGCCCTCGGCGCGCCGCAGACACGCGGCAGCCCAGTCGTTCTCCTCGCCGAGCGGCGCGGCCGCATCCAGCAGGGACGTCGCCTCGGGAAGATCAGCGACGACCGCCAGCTCGGCTGCCGTCGCCCGTGCATAGGGCGCCCACCAGTACTCGCCGAGTTCCGCGAAGGCACCTCGTACGACGTCCGCCGCGTCGCCGACCGCCCCGAGATGGATCGCGACTCGCGCCTGCGCGAACAACTGCGGAGCTATCAACCAGGGAGCACCGGCCAGGTCCTCGGTTCGCGCGACTCTCAGCGCACGCGCCGCCCAGGTCCCGAACTGGCCGTCGTTCCGCAGCCCGTGCACCATGGCCACCGCGGACATCGCGGACGCCATCCACTCGATCGGCGGGGAGCCCGCCCGCTGCCAGCGGTTCCACAGTGCGTCCGCCTGCTCGACGCATTCGTCGAACCGGCCGGTCATCGCACAGACCCGGATCAGGCGCGGCAGCGAGATGTACGGATGGTCGCCGACCGGATCGTCCGGTGCACCCACCGCCGCGGTTGCCGCGCGGAGATCGCCGACCGCGGTCGCCGTCGTCGGCGCGACGTGGAAGGCGTCGATGATCTCAGCGGCCGCATAGGGCTCGTGGCGCGGGAGCGGCCGGACCAACTCCATCCGCTCGATCGCAGACGACCGTGCGTCCCTCAGCCGTCCGCTGCTCGCGGCCGCGACTCCGAGCGCATCCAGTGCGCCGGCGACAAGGACAGGATCGCCCGTACGACGGGCCGCTACGACCGCCTCAGCCGCAAGCTCGGCGTCGGCCTCGATGCGGCGCCCGCCGTGGTCCCACGCCTTCGCCGCGGCCAGCAGGGCGGCCACCTGCAAGTCGCCCGGCACGGCACAGTTGACGGCCTTCGCCAGCAGCCGTTCGGTCTCCTCCCCCGGCAGCTCGAACAGCGAGCCGTTGGGATAGCGGTTCACCGCGATCACCGCCAGCGCGAGCATCGTCGCGCGAACGTTGCCATTGGCAACTGCACGGTCGGCGGCGTCTAGCAGCAGCTCGACCCCGGTCTGCCCGTCCGAGATCGCGATGGTGGCATCGGCGGCCGATCGCAGATCGAGCGCGGCCGCGACACCGTCCTCGGCGCGTTCGGCCGCTGCGCGATAGTGCCCGACCGACGCCAGGAACTCCCGCCGGGCGAACGCGAGATGGGCCAGCGAACGCGCCAACCGGTGAGCCGTTGGATCGGGCTCCGCCGGCGTCGCTGCCAGCGCAGCGCGCAGATCGGCGACCACCTCGTCGTACAACTGCCGCCAACCACCATCTTGCGATCCGGCGGCTCGAACGTCCGGGCCGGATTCCGCGGCGGGTTCGTCCAGTCGGTTCTCCAGAGTTGCTGCCGTGTCCGCCGCCCAGTGCAAGCGCCGATCCTGTGCGATCGCGAGCTCGTCGCCGCTGAGCCGGGCCTGGGCGAACTCCCGGATCGTTTCGAGCAACCGCCATCGCGAGCCACGACGTACGGCGAGGCTCTTGTCGGTCAGCCGGCCGAGCAGATCGGCGACCTCACCTCGTCCCAGCTCGGGACTGGTCGCGGCCGCGGCTTCGAGGTCGAAGCCACCGACGTAGACGCCGAGCCGGCGGAACAGCAGACGTTCCGGGTCGTCGAGCAACTCGTAGCTCCAGCCGATCACCGCAGTCAGCGACCGGTGCCGCTCATCCATGCCTCGGCCGCCCGAGAGCAGCCGGAGCCGATCGTCGAGAGCGGCCCGCAGGCCGTCGGCGCCGAGTGAACCGATCCGGGCGGCGGCGAGCTCGATCGCGAGCGGAATGCCGTCCAGCCGGGCACAGATCTCGCCGATGTCGTCGGCCGCGGCCTGGAACTCCGGCTCGACCGCCCTGGCGCGGTCGACGAACAGTTCGGCAGCCGCGTCCAGCGGGGGCAACAGCACGGTCGCCTCCGCCGGGATGCCCAGCCGCTCCCGGCTGGTCGCGAGCACGGTCAGCTCGGGACAGGTCCGCAACAGCCGTTCGGTCAATGCGGCCACCTCGTCGACCAGGTGCTCGCAGTTGTCCAGGACCAGCAGGGAGCGGCCAACCTGCAGGTGCTCGATCAGCACCTGATCCAGCGTCTGCGGCGGCCGTTCGGTCAGTCCGCAAGCCGTCGCGATCGCCCTGGTCACCAGCCCGTCACGGACCGGGACGAGGTCGACGAAGGCGCCGCCGGCCCGCAACTCGGTGGCGACCACCGCGGCCAGCCTGGTCTTGCCCATGCCGCCAGGACCCAGCAGCGTCACCAGTCGCGAGCGTTCGAGAGCGTCGCGCACCGCCGTCGTGTCGTGGCTGCGGCCGACGAAGGTCGTCCGGCCGGCCGGGACCCCGCTCATCCCCGGTCCCCGCTGTGCCCCAGCCAGGTCGGCCAGTTCGCGGCGATCCGCGACGCCGTACTTGCGGAGCAGTGACGAGACGTGACTCTCGACCGTGCGGATCGAGATGTGCAGGGCACCCGCGATCTGCGCGTTCGACCGATGCGCGCCGAGCGCCTCGAGCACCTCGGCTTCGCGAGCCGACACCGTCACCTCGTTCACGCGGACATCATGTCCGATCCGCGGGCCTTCCGTGGTGAATCCGTGGTCGGCACGGATGTGGCCGGCAGGCCCGCGCCGCGAAGCTCGCCGTAGGAGAACAACTCTTCCCTGGAGGCAATGATGAGTACGACGATGACGACTTCGCGGCGGATCCGGCCGGGCATCGTGACCCTGTGGGTGGCCCAGGTGGCGCTGGCGTTCTTCTTCGTGATGGCGGCGCTGCCGAAGCTGACCGCGGATCCGGCGATGGTGGAGCAGTTCGGCTCGATCGGCGCCGGCCAGTGGTTCCGGTACCTGGTCGGTTCCCTGGAGCTCGCCGGTGCGATCGGGCTGCTGATCCCGCGGCTGTGCGGGCTCGCGGCATCCGGTCTGGTCGGGCTGATGGTCGGCGCGACCATCACCAACGTCTTCGTGCTGGGGATCTCGCCGGCGATTCCGCTGGCCTTCCTCGTCTTCGCCGCCGCGATCGCCTGGTTCCGGCGGGCGTCGGTGCGGGAGCTGGTCCGGCGATGACTGCCACGGCGTTGGACGGGCTGCTGCTGCGGCCGGGCGAGGCGGGTTACGACGCGGGTCGCGCGGTGTGGAACGCGATGGTGGATCGGCGGCCGGCGGCGATCGCCCGATGCCGGAGTACGGCGGATGTGGTGGCGGCGTTGCGGTACGGGCGCGAGGCCGGCCTGGAGATCGGTGTGCGGTGCGGCGGCCACAGCTTCCTCGGGTTGCCGGTGGTGGCGGACGGCCTGCTGATCGACCTGTCTGCGATCAGCTCGGTGACTGTGGACCCCGCCCGACGCCTGGCCCGAGTCGGTGGCGGCGCGTTGCTCGGTGCGCTCGACGTGGCGACGCAGCGCTACGGGTTGGCAACCACGGCCGGGAACGTGTCGCACACCGGCGTCGGTGGCTTGACGCTCGGCGGTGGGATCGGCTGGCTGGCCCGGGCCTACGGGCTCAGTTGCGACAACGTCACGTCGTACGAGCTGGTCACTGCCGATGGTTCGGTACTGCGGGTCAGCGCCGGGGAGCATCCGGATTTGTACTGGGGGTTGCGCGGGGGCGGCGGGAGCTTCGGGGTGGTGACGGCCTTCGAGTTCCGGCTGCATCCGGTAGGGACTCGCGCGTTGGTCGTGGATCAGTTCTACGAGCTGCCGGATGCGGCCGAGGCCTTGCGCGGCTGGCGGGAACTGCTCGTCGATATGCCTCGGCTGGCCACTCCGGTCGCGCGGGTCGGGCAGCGCGACGGGCGGCTGATGGCGGGCATCGGATATGTGTGGGTCGGCGATCCGGAGGAAGGCCTGCGGCTGCTTCCGTCGTACCAGGAGATCGGGAAACCGGTCGAGACCCAGGTGCAGGAGCTGAGCTACCTGGAGCTGCAGACCCGGCTGGACGACACCGAACGGCATGCGGTGCGGCGCTACTGCAAGGGTCACTACCTGCGTTCGCTGCCGGACGCGGCGATCGAGGCGTTCCTTGCCCCGAACAACAATCCGGGTGCGCGCCTGACGCTCAACGGCGGGGCGATCGGTGACATCGCCGACGCCGACACCGCCTTCGGCCACCGCGACGCGCTGATCGAGTTCACCACCGGCGACGCCTGGACCGACCCGGCCGACGACGAGGCGCGCATCACGGCAGCGCGCACCTACGCGGCCGGCCTGGAGCCTTACACCAGCGGTTCCTACGTCAACACGATCGCCGACCAGGACCCGGCCGCCGTACGTCGGGCCTACTCGCCGGCCAAGCTCGCCCGGCTGCACGACCTGAAACGCAGCTACGACCCGGACAACATCTTCACCCGAACCCCACTGGGCAGGATCGCCTAGGGGTGCCGATTCCGACTGTCAGCAACCACTGCACTGCGAGGACCTGCCGGTGTGAGCGACAAGTCCTCGCCTGCTGTGCACACGATTTACAGCGGTACCTTCCACTTCTGTGGGTCGAGGCCGTTGCAGTCGTAGATCTGGAGGTCGGTGCCGTCGACCGTCGCGCCGTTAGGGGCGTCGAGGCAGCGTCCTGACTGTGGGTTCAGCAGCGCGCCATTGGCTTGAGGCTGCCAGATCTGACCACCTGCCGGGCCGCAGTCCCAGAGCTGCACCTTGGTGAAGTTCGCCGTACCGTTGCCGACGATGTCCAGGCACTTGCCGAAGGCACGGATCTTGCCGTCGGTCGCCAGGCTCCACTGCTGACCCGGTACGCCGTTGCACGTCCAGAGCTGGACGACGTTCCCGCTGGTGGAGGTGTTGGTGTCGACGTCGACGCACTTGCCGGCGGCCGCGGGCCCGGTGATCGGTCCGGTCGGCGAACCGGGCAGGTTCCACTTCTGCGAGTCGAGCCCGTTGCAGTCGTAGATCTGCAGCTTGGTGCCGTCGGTCGTGGCACCGCTTGGGCTGTCCAGGCAACGACCGGACTGCGGGTTCAGCAGCGCACCGTTGGCTTGCGGACGCCATTGCTGTCCACCGGCCGGGCCGCAGTCCCACAGCTGCACCTTGGCGAAGTTCGCCGTACCGTTGCCGACGATGTCCAGGCACTTGCCGAAGGCGCGAATGGTGCCGTCGGCCATCATCGTCCATTGCTGTCCGGGCACGCTGCCACACGTCCACAGCTGTACGGCGTTCCCGTTGACCGCGGTGTTGTGGTCGACATCCAGACACTTGCCGGCCGCCGCGGGGCCGGTGATCGCGCCGGTCGGTCCACCGACGACGCCGGTACCGAAGCGGACTTGGCACTGGTTCCCGGTCCCGAGCCACGTCGCGGCCAGGTAGAGGAACGACGTACCGTTGCTCGACGGGACGATCGGCGAGCTGTACCCGGGACAGCCAGGGGCACCAGGGCCGTAACTGCCCGTGGGGTTGACGTTGACCGGGGCTTCGAGCTCGGTCCAGCTGCCGGTGCCCAGCGAGGTGTTTGCCAGCAGCACCGATCCGGACTCCGCCATCACGGCCTTGTTCCCGGTCGGTCCGGTCACCACTCGCTGGCCGGAGAGCACCAACGTCCCGTTCGGCCCACCGCCTGGGATCCAGGCGACGTACGGCGTGTGCAGCAGGTGGCGGCCGTCAGTGGTCTGGGCGAGCGTGCCAGGACTGTTGGTCGGCGCCCAGTTCAAACCGTCAGGGCTGGTCTTGAGGTACACCTCGCAGGCATGGTCCGCGTTGGTGGCGTCGCGACAGAGCTCGTAGGACATCAGGAACTGGCCGTTGGGAAGCGGGGTGATGATCGACATACCAGGCCGGGCCAGATTGTCGGCGGGGAACGCGACGTCCGGGGTGATGGCGGCGCTCCACGTCACGCCACCGTTGGTGGAGGTGTAGTGACCGATGATCTGGTTGTTCGTCGGCGAACCCGCTGGGCGTTCGTCGGAGATGAAGCAGGCGAGGGTGTTGTTCGGGGCGAGCAGGAACCACGGCTCCCAGATGCCCTGGCCGATGGTGTTCGGCTGGCCGCTGGTCGACGTGCAGTTCGACAGGTACTGCCAGTGGGCGCCGTGATCGGTGCTCTTGAACACCTCGATCTTCTGCGCGGTGAAGTTGCCCTCGTCCCAGGCCGTACCGGCGGCGAGCAGGTCGCCCTGGTTGAGGCCGTTCGCGGTCCGCGGCACCTCGTAGATGACCGGCGCGCCGAGATCCCAGCCGGCCGTGTTCGAACCGATCGTGCTGATCGGGCTTGCCCCGAAGGTAGCGCCGCCATCTGTACTGCGGTAGACCGGGAAGCTGCTCGGCCCCGGTTCGTTGCGGTGGGCAAAGGTCGCCAGCACGGTCCGGCCGGCGTTCCCGTCGTGGTCGAGCCGGATCGCCCGCGGATAACTGGCGTCGGCATTCGGATAGCTGGACAGGTTGGGGCTGTACAGCACGTTCCCCGGCGGTGCCGCGGTGGCCGGCATCGCGACGAGAGCGCCGGCGATGATGCCGGCGGCAACCAACAACCTACGGATGAACATGAAACCTCCACTGACGAAGGGCGGGTGGGTCGAGAGGTCCCCGAGATCAGTACTGCGTGACGTCCGCAAAGCTGCGGGCGACCGTCGTGCCCGCCGCGTCGGTGATCCACAGGTGCAGACGCCCGGAACGAGCCACCGGAATCACAACCTCGAGCGGGTCGGTGACGGCGAACGGCTTGGCTTCGACCGGCGCGGAACCGACGGCCCCTGACAACGACCAGTGCAGCGTTCCCAGCAAGGGTTCGGTTCCGTGGTGGGAGACGCGTACCGGCACAGTCGCAGAATCGGTCGAGACCACCAGGTCGCGGCCCGGGGCTTCCGGAGTGACGTCGACAATGAGCGTGGTTTCGGCGTGGACATCCGACGGGACGGTGCCGCCCAGATCCTTCGTGCGGCGGTCGTAGGTGTAGATGCCGACCGTCTCGTGTTCGATGTCGTACAGCTCGGTGTAGATGTAACCGGCGTTGCGCGGATGCCTGCGGAGTTCCTGGGTCTGCCAGCGCAGGTGCCATCCACGCTCGACACTCGTCGACCCACCGCCGTACTCGCCGTTGAGCTGCGGCTTGTCTCCCGGATCGAACCCAGGTGCCGCAATCACCTTGTCCACCACGAAGTCCGGCCCGAGCCGCACAGGGAAACTCCCGTCGGCGGTGTTGATCAGGCGATCCACGACCGCGGCCCACGACGTGGCGTCGTCGTCGTAGTAATGCCAGTCGACCAGATCCGTCTCGACGTGCGCCCAGCCCGAGTTGTCGACGACCGGGCGACTCGGATCCAGCTGCCGGATGAGCCGGTACGCCCGGCGTACGGCGTCCTGTTTCGCGGGATCACCAGGGACGTCCCAGTCCAGGCCCCACTCCTCGTTGTACGCGGCCCAGATCACGATGCTCGGATGATTGCCGTCCCGCGCCATCATCCCGGCCGTCACGTCCTCGAAGGCGGCGACGGCCTCGTCGGTGAACCGGCCGGTCGACGGTGGTTCGGCCCACACCAGCATCCCCAGCCGGTCCGCCCAGTACAGCCAGCGCGGGTCCTCCAGCTTGATGTGCTTGCGGACCAGGTTGAACCCGGCTTCGCGCGCCAGCTCGAGATCCCGCCGCAACGCCTCGTCGCTCGGTGCCGCGTGACCGGCCGACGGCCAGAACCCTTGGTCCAGCACACCCCGCACGTACGTCGGTACGCCGTTCAGCGTCAGGTTTGGGCCCTGCCACTCGATCTTGCGCAACCCGGTGTAGCCGCGAACCGTGTCCTCGCCGGCGGTGACGACGACGTCGTACAGGTAGGGATCCTCTGGGCTCCACAGGCGCGGCTCCGGGATCGGCAGGGTGATCGGACCCGGGAGTTCGTCGTACTCGCGGACGACGACGCCTGGGATCTCGATCCGGATCGGGGCCGGGCCCACGACCGTGACCTCGATGCCGTCCAGCGCCGGGGTCGGGCGGAGGTCGAGCTGCGAGATGTACTCCGGCGGGCGCGGCTCGAGCCACACGGTCTGCCAGATTCCGCTGGACGGCGTGAACGCGCAACCGTCGTAGTCGTCGGCCGGCAGGCTGCGCTGCTTGCCGTGCGGGATGAACCGCTTGTCAGTCGGCGCCTGCACCCGCACCAGCAACGTCCCGGTGCCCGAGGAGTCGAGCAGGTCGGTGATGTCGGCCTCGAACGGCAGGTAGCCACCTTCGTGCTCGACGGCGAGCTGACCGTTCACCCACACGGTCGCGTGGTGGTGAACCGCACCGAAGTGCAGGATGGTCCGCTCCGCCGCCCACTCTGCGGGTCGATCGATGTGTCGGCGATACCAGGCCGTCGGCAACCAGTACGCCATCACGCCGGAGTCGGGGTGCTCCCACGGGAAAGGCACGACGATGGTCTCCGGGAAGTCCGTCGGGTCGTCCGCGCCACGAGCGAAGTCCCATTCGCCGTTCAGAGTGAGCCAGCGCGACGAGCGGTCGAAATGGGGACGTGGGTATTCAGGACGGGGTGTGTTCATGGTTGTTTCTCCAAGTCGGGACGTCAGCCTTTGAGGCTGCCGGCCATGACGCCTTTGATCAGGTGACGTTGCAGGACGATGAAGACGGCGAGGACGGGAATGGCGGCCACAGTGCTCGCGGCGAGCAGCTGACCCCAGACGCTGGTCCAGTCCGCTCCGAGCTGCCCCGAGCGGATGTTCTGCGCCAGCGCAGAGAGCATCACCTGCAGGGTCTGGTGTTGCTCGTCGTTCACCGCCACCACGGGCCAGACGAAGTCGTTGTAGATGTTGATGAAGCTCAGTACGCCGAGGGCCGCCAGCCCGGGCCGGATCACGGGGAGCACGATGCTGGCGAAGATCCGCAGTTCACCGGCGCCGTCGACGCGGGCGGCGTCGAGGAGTTCGTCGGGGATCGCCATGATCACCTGCCGCATCCAGAACACGCCGAACGCGTCGATCGCGCCGGGCAGGATCAGCGCCTGGAACGTGCTGACCCAACCGAGCTGACTCATCTCCAGTAGCAACGGAATGAGCAGCACGAGTGTCGGCAGCATCAGCGTGGTCAGCACGGTGCCGAACAGCAGCCGCTTGCCCGGGAAGGCGTACTTCGCGAAGGCGAATCCGGCCATCGGGCAGAAGATCATCGTCAGCGTTCCCTTGAGCACGACGACGATCGCGGTGTTCCGGAAGCCGGTGCCGATCGGGATCGTCTCCAGCATCGCGCGGAAGTTGTGCAGCGTCAGCCGGCCGGCGTCGAAGCTGAACGGACGGGCGATGATGTCGCCACCGGGCTTGAACGCCGAGGCCATCATCCACACCAGCGGCGCGAGACTGATGCCTGCGGCAACGATCAGTAGGGCGTAACGTCCGGCGGCGCCCAGCCGGACGGATCCCGTACGGGTACTCATGAGTCCTCCCTCGACCGCAGCAGCCGGATCGACGCGACCGACAACGCCAGCACCATCAGCACGAGCAGCATCGAGTTCGCTGCCCCCAGTCCGAGGTCGGAGTTCGTGATGTGCTTGTAGAGATAGAGCCCTGCGGTCCTGGTCCCGTTGAACGGTCCGCCGCCGGTGACGACGTACGGTTCCGCGAACAGCTGGAACACGGTCAGCGTGCCGATCACGACGACGAAGCTCAGCGTCCGCGTCACCAGCGGGACGGTGATCGACCAGAACTGGTGCCACGCGCCGGCGCCGTCGATCCGCGCCGCCTCGTAGACGTCCGACGGGATCGTCGACAATCCGGCCAGCAGCAAGATGACGGCGTACCCGGTCGTGCGCCAGAGCACCAGCAGTGCGACCGTTACCTTGGCCCACACGGAGGTGGTCAACCAGCCGACCGCGGGCAGGCCGAGCGAGGTCAGACCGTGGTTGACCGCGCCGAAGTCCTTGTCGAACAAGATGATCCACACCTGCGCCATCGCCACCAGCGGAGTGACGAAGGGCGCGATCAGCGCGGCGCTGAACAGCCCGCGGAACCGCGCCTTCCGCAACGCGACGGCGATGGTCAACGCGAGCAGCACCTGCGCCGGTACGACGAGCAACCACAGGACACCCGAGGTCGCCATCGACTGCCAGAAGTCCGGACTGGCCAGCAGGTACCGGTAGTTGGCGAACCCGACCACCTTCAGCGCACCGGCACCGTGCCAGTTGGTGAAGCTCAACTGCAGCGCGAAGAAGATCGGGTACGCGCTGAAGGCCGCGAAGACCAGGACGAACGGTGCGACGAACAGGTACGGCGCTGCTTTGACCCGGCGTCGCCCTGACGTCCTCGCCTCCCGCCGTGCCGCCATCGCTTCGGTCACGGTCACCATCAACTGGGCCCCATCAGGTTCTTCTGGATCTGGGTCGCCGAGGTCTTCAGGACCTCATCAGGGCTCAGTTGGCCGGCCAGCATCTTCTGCACGTTGACACCGAAGTAGTCCACGGCCTTGCCCCACCAGGTCGGGATCGCGTAACCGCCTGGCACCTGCTTGCCTGCCTCGACCGCGACCTTCCACAGATCCTGACCGCCGAGCGCCTCGATCGGCTTGAACAGCGGGGTGTTCGGGTCCAGCGCCGGCAGGTACGACGGGATCGAGGTGTTCAGGCCGCCCGGGTACACCGTGTTCGGGCCGTAGACCGTCGTGTACCCCTCCTTGCTGAAGACCAGGTGCTCGTAGAGCCGCCAGGCCAGCTCGGGATTCTTCGCCTTGGCCGGGATCACGAACGACGAGCCGCCCATCACACCCGCCCGCGGACCGCCGGCCTGCCATGCCGGCAGCGCCGCCGCCCGCCACTTGCCCTTGCTGGCCTTCAGCAACTGCTGCGGCGCGAACACGAACCACTGCGCCCACGGCACGAACACCTGCGTCCCTTTGTCCTGCGTCTGCAGATCCGTCGGCTGGGTGTACTTCGCCAGCGTGCCCAGCCCCTCCGACCGGACCGTGTCCAGCCAGGTCAGCGCCTTGCGGTACGGATCGGAGTCGATCGAGAGTTTGCCCTGGGCATCGATCATGGCGCCGCCCTGCTGGTTGGCGAACATGTCGATCCACAACTGCGCCAGGAACTGGTCGTTCTCCAGGTGGATCGGCCTGGCCTGCGGGAACTTGTCCCGGACCGTCCGCGCCGCCCCGAGCAGAGCGTCGTACGTCGTCAGACCCGCCGGGTCGACGCCTGCCTGGGTGACGATGTCCTCGCGGTAGAACAGCAGACCGGGGTCGAGGTCCCACGGCACCGCGACCACCTTGCCGTCGACGGTGACGACACCGAGCTTGTACGGCGCGATGTCTGCCTTGTACTGCTCGATCAACTGGCTCAGATCGTGCAGATGTGGCGCGACCCCGGTGAGCAGAGAGTCGTCGTAGAACGCGCCGTCGGGCACGCCGGCGCCGCTGATCAGCGTGGCCGGGAGCTTGGCGTTGATGTCGACGGCGAGGTGGTTCACCTTCACCTGCGGGTACTTCGCGGTGAACGACGCGATCGCCTTGTCGAACACCTTGTACAGGTCGCCGGTGCGGTCCCAGATGGTGAGCTCACCCGACAGCGCGGTACTCGACTTGCTGGTCGGCAGCGGATCACTGCCGGTCGTGTTGCCGGGAGCGCAGGCACCGAGGCCACCGGCAACCAGGGCGGCACCGGCACCACGCAGTACGGCGCGGCGGGAAACCGGGGATGAAACGGAATTGATCATGGCGCGTCCTCAAGGGGAACCGGACCTTCAGCCGAAGCCGGTGACTTTCGTATGATCCTTGCAACGTTGCAAACGGTGTTGAAACGCTAAGCTTGCAACGTTGCAAGTGTCAAGAGGTCGAATCAACGCCAGCGAAGGGGTGCGGAGTGGGTGCCACACTGCGTGAGGTCGCCGAGCGGGCCGGGGTCTCGGTCCGGACGGTGTCGAACGTCGTCAACGATTTCGCTCAGGTGGCGCCGGACACCCGGGCCCGGGTGCAGCGGGTGCTCGACGAACTCGGGTACCAGCCGAACGCGGTCGCCCGGACGCTGAGGCGCGGGCGGTCGGGGCTGATCGCGTTGGTTCTGCCCGAGCTGGACGTCCCCTACTTCGCCGAGTTGACCCGGGCGGTGATCGAGCAGGCGGCCGCGGCCGGGTACACGGTCGTGGTCGACCAGACCGACGGTGATCCGGTGCGCGAGCGGGAGCTGGTGATGCGCGGCAACCGGGCCGCGATGTTCGACGGGCTGATCTTCAACCCGCTGGCGCTGGGTGACGCCGACCTCCGCGACCGGCCGTCGTCGACGCCGGTCGTGCTGCTCGGTGAGCGGGTGATCCAGGGCGGCCTGGACCACATCATGATCGACAACGTCGGCGCCGCCCGGCTGGCGACCGAGCACCTGGTCGACCTCGGCCGTCGCCGGATCGCGGCGATCGGCGACCAGTCCGGCGAAAGCCGCCGGACCGGCCGCCTCCGGACCCAGGGCTACATGACCGCCCTGCGCGCCGCCGGCCACGAGATCGTCCCCGAGTTGATCCGTCCCACCGAGTTCTTCCACCGCTCCGACGGCGCCGCCGCGATGTCCGAGCTGCTCGCCCTCCCCGATCCCCCCGACGCCGTCTTCTGCTACAACGACCTGCTGGCGCTGGGCGCGCTCCGCACCATCCTCAGCCGCGGTCTCCGCGTCCCCGAGGACATCGCACTCGTCGGCTTCGACGACATCGAGGACGGCCGCTACAGCACCCCCAGCCTGACCACCATCCGCCCCGACAAGACGCAGATCGCGACGCACGCCGTCCAGCTCCTGCTCAACCGCCTCGACGGCGACCAGTCCCCGCCGACCGAGATCCCCGCCGACTACGACCTCGTCATCCGGGAAAGCACAGCCTCCTGAACGGCCGCTCCCCCACGTCGGCGAGTAGGAGGCAACTTTTCAAGGCGAGTGAGGTGATGGCGTGGCCCCGTGCTGAGGAGCCAAGAGGCGATCGCCGCTGAGTTCCTCGTACTGGTCGGGGTTCGCGAGGACGGTCGAAGTGCAGCCGGATCGGCCGCACTCGCAGGCGAACGGGAACGTCGGTAGGTCGGCGAAGCCGCGGTCGGCGCGCCAGAGCCGCAGTTGCCGGCAGGCAGCCGTGTTCTCGATCTGGCGCTGGCGGCTCAGCTCATCACCGGGTCGCAGTCTCCGAACGTCACCCAGCGTCGTCTCCACCATCGCCCTGATCGCATCCCAGTCAGGGTCCGCCTCCACCTCGATCAACGGCAGCCCGGCCGCGGCGACCTCCTCCCGCACCCACCGCGCCAGGAACTCGTCGCGCGCCAGCAAGGATTCCAATCGCGCTCGGGCCTCCGGATCATCGACCGCGTCGAGCCTTTCCTCGCGCGCCTTCCGGGTCAGACCTGCATCGGCAACCAACCAGATCGCTGCCAGGACGGCAGGTCCGAGCATCGACGGAAACAGTTGTGGGCCCTCGACCAAAGCCGGTACTTCGCCGAGTCCGCGCGCCCTGACGTCTTCGAGGATCACCGGCAGCCGCACCCGGGAGATCTCCACGAACACCTCCGCGGCCGCCTGCGGACCTTCGACAGGCTGCTCGGCCAGCAGCCTGTAGGCGGGCAGCCGCTCGAGATGGTCGTAGGTCCACAGATCCACCGGGTGCAACGGCAGATCTCCGGCCCGCGCCAACTGCCTCGCGATCGTCGACTTGCCCGCGCCCGGCGCCCCACCGATCCAGAGCATGCTCGTCATCCGCCCAGGTTCGCAGACGACCGGCTCGCAGCCTCAGCCTGTGGTTGTTCGGGAGAGGGTTGCTCGGGCGAGGTCGTGGCCTAGTTTGCGGCCGGCGTAGTGGTCGAGTCTGGTGTGGACGCCGGCGTAGATGCGGCTGAGGCCGGCTTCGTCGGCGACGGCCTGGAAGGTGGCGAAGTGGCGGGTGACGCCGGGGAGGACTTCGGAGGTGACGGCGAGGCGGTGGCCTCGCCCGAACTCCGCGGTCAGCACTGTCGCGCTGGTCTGGGAGATGACGCTGTGGGCGCCGGGATAGGCCGGATCCGGCGGTGTGGTGCCGAGGCTGTTCCAGGCCGGGTCCGCCTCGGTGGCGGGGTTGGTGTCGTCACCGGCCAGGCGGATCGCGGTGATCGGTCGCCAGACGCGGTAGTGGTATTTGGCGTCGTAGAACGCGATGACCGCGTCGGCCAAGGCCAGGTTGAGGTGGGCGAAGATGCGGGCGGTCTCCGCCAGATCCTTGCCCTCGGCAAGCACCACGGTCTGGGTGATCTCGTTCCAGTAGTTCCAGATCGGTGCCGCCCAGAAGTGGGCCTGCTCGGTCTGATCGCCGGTACGGCTGGTGCTGGTGTCCTGGCCGAGGCGTTTGACCTCGTTGGTCGCGGCGGCGTACCGGCGGCTGCTCAGCTCCGGATAGGCCTCCGGCAGGAACCGGTCGACGCGGTCGACGACGAACGGGGTGACGTGTGCCCAGTGGGTGAAGACGGCCGGCAAGAACCCGGGCGGTGCCGGCCGGTACTGGCCAGGTTCGGTGCCCGCCGGCAGCGGCGATGGAGTGGCCGACGACCCGTCGTTCCTGCGCAGGTCGAGGAGCCGCCGGGCGGCCAGGCGTCCCACTCCGATCCCGGCTTCGCGAGCGTGCCGCTGTTCAACTGTGGCCAGGTCAGCTGCCAACTGCCGGTCAAGCGACGCAGCCTGGGCCGGGTACAGGGCGACCAGTACGTCGTGGGCCGCCTGCGCGGCGGCCGCGACCGCCGCCCCGGCCGGGTGTGCGAGCAGGTAGGACCTTCCCGAGCTGGTGACAGCGTGGTGGATCGCGGCGTGCAGGATCGCGAAGCTGCGGGTCGGGTGGACGGTGGCCGGCTGAGCACCAGCGGTGCGGAGGATGCGGAGCAAAGTCTGATTCCAGGCGACGACCACACCGCCGCCGCTCCGGCCGCCGTGGTGCGTGCGGAGGTTGGGGGTGGCGGCGGCCGTAGTACTGGCTCCTACGGCCGATGCCGCCACGATCGTGCCGCCGGCGAGGAGGAGATCTCGACGCGAGACCGGAGATGTCACGATGACTCCAGGGAGAGATTTCGATGGACACCAACGGATAGGCGGTGGGGTTACAGCCCGGCCCGTGTAACCCCCTCGCCTATTACCTGGTGTGGTGTCGATCCTGACTTGGAGTGGGCGGTGACGCGTGGCGGGACAACGGTTCTGGGGTCGGCGGAGGGCGGACAGTGAGCCCGCTCCGGATGACGGTGTGGCCGCACCGGTTCACCTGCACGTGGTGAGCGACGACAGGTACCCGGACTGGGAGGCGGTCTACAACGACAACGTCGACCGGGTCTACCGGCTGATGTACGCCAAGGTGGGCAACCGGCCCGACGCGGAGGATCTGGCCGCGGAGGTGTTCGTCACCGCGCTGCGGCCGTTGCGGTTGGCCGCGAGCGTCGGCGAAGTACGGGCGTACCTTCTCGCGACCACGCGGACCGTGCTCGCGGGGTACTGGCGGCGAACGCTCGGCCGTGAGATCACGGTGCTCGAGGAGGACTGGGCACTGGTCGAGCCGGCCGCCGACTCGGGCCACACCGGTGCCGGGGCTCGCGCTGAGGCGATCCTGGCCGAGTTACCCGAGCGGTACCGGCGCATTCTGCAGCTACGGTTTCTCAATGCGTGTTCGCTGAAAGAGGCCGCGGCGGAATTGGGAGTGACGGTGGGCAACGCGAAGGTGCTTCAGCACCGGGCGCTTCGTCAGGCCGCGGTGGTGGCAGACAGGATGGAGGCGTGACCATGCGTGGAGTGCGCCGCTTCGTCAAAGACCTGCTGCGAGGGCGTCGGACCAAACCCTTCACCGTTGACCGGACCGACGAATCGCAGCTCCGGACCGCGATCGCACTGAAGGCCGGCGGCGCTGACACCGGGCCGAGCCCGGAATTCGTCGAGTCGCTTCGCGAGCGGCTACGGACGGAACTGGACGACAACCCACCGGTTGAGCTGCCCCGGGGCAACAGCCGCCGCCGGTTCGTGACGTCGGTTGCGGCGGCGTCGGCGGCTTCGATCGGGCTCGGCGCCGCGATCGAACGGGGACTGAGCGGCGCCGGCAGCGCGGTCACCGCAGAGCCACCACCGGCCGACCAGACCCTGATGCCCGACAACGGGGAATGGCGCGCAGTCGTCGCCGCCAAGGACCTCCCCGACGGCAGCGTGCGGCCGTTCGACGCCGGCACGATGATCGGCTTCGTCCGTCGCACGAGCGAAGGCCTGTACGCCGTATCGGGCGTCTGCACCCATCTGGGCTGCAAGCTGGCCTTGGACGGACCGGCGCGGCAGCTGAACTGCCCGTGCCACAACGCCGCGTTCGCCGTCGACGGATCGGTCTTGCACCACCGCCTCCCGACAGCGCTGGCGCCCTTGCCGAAGCTGATGGTCCGCGAGTCCGAGGGAGTGATCCAGGTCTTCGTGCCGCCGCAACCGGCGTAACCCACGCGCCTATTGACAGGCATGAGAAACAGCCGTGGAACACGACGCTTCATCACCGCGCTCGCCGCGGCCGTCAGCCTGACGGCCGTGGCCGCGTGTGGCGACACGAAGCCCCAGTCCCAGCCCATCCCCTCGGCGTCGGCCGGGGACACCTCGTCGGCGCCTTCAACGATGCCGGGTATGTCGATGTCACCCACCGATGCGCCGACCGGTCCGGCCGTCGCGACCCAGTCGGTGAAGATCAAGGAGTTCGCCTTCGGTCCGGCCAGTATCACCGTGAAGGTCGGCGCGACCGTGACGTGGACGAACGGTGACCAGGATCCGCACACGGTCACCAGCCAGGCCAAGGACGGACCGTTGAAGTCGGCAACGATGAACAACGGCGACACCTACCAGTACACCTTCACCAAGGCCGGCACCTACAACTATCTCTGCACGATCCACCCGTTCATGACCGGCACCGTGGTGGTGACAGCGTGAACGCCGACGGCCAGGACTCAGCACCTGTCGAGGACGACCTGAGTCCCGAAGGGATGACGCGACGCCAACTGCTGCGGCATACCGCATGGTTCGGGGCCGCTGTGGTGCTCACCGTCACCGGCGGCGAGGTCATCAGCCAGATCGCGCGGCCGGACGACGTACCTCCCGCGCAGGCTGCGCCCGGCGCACTGCGGTTCATCCAGATCAGTGACAGCCATCTGGGCTTCAAAGGCCCGGCCAACACCGGGGTCGAGGAGTCTTTCGCCGAAGCCATCCAGCAGATCAACGCCTTGCCGTACCGCGCGGACTTCGTCATGCACACCGGTGATCTCACCCATCTGTCCACCGCCGGCCAGTTCGACCAGGTCAAGCAGATGATGAGCGAGCTGAAGACCGGTCACGTGTTCACCGTCCCCGGCGAGCACGACTCCATCGACGACGCGGGCCAGAAGTACCGCAAGGCGTTCGGTGCCGGGACTGCCGGCGACGGCTGGTACAGCTTCGACCTTCAGGGCGTGCACTTCCTGTCCCTGGTCAACACGCTGAGTCTGGAAAAGCTGGGCCATCTCGGCACCGAACAGCTCGAGTTCGTCGAGAAGGACGTGGCCAAGCTGTCCTCGGACACCCCGATCGTGGTGTTCAGCCACATCCCGCTGTTCGCCCTCTATCCGCAGTGGGGCTGGGGCACGGACGACGCGACCCAGGCCCTCAGCTACCTCAAACGGTTCTCCTCGGTCACCTGCCTCAACGGCCACATCCACCAGCTCTTCACCAAGACCGAAGGCAACGTCACCTTCCACAGCGCGACCACCACCGCCTATCCGCTGCCGCGTCCCGGCGAACGCCCCGCCCCGACGCCGGTCACCCTGCCGGCCGGAAAGCTGAAGGACGCCCTCGGGATCCGCGAAGTCAGCTACCTCGAAGGCACCCGGAACCTCGCGGTCAAGGACGTGAAGCTCGCATGAGGAAGGCCTTCGCGACTCGTCTGGCGGTAGCCCTCTGCCTGGCGACCAGTGGCTACATCCACGCACAGCTCTACGTCCGCGGCTATCACGCCATCCCCACCATCGGGACGTCCTTCCGGTGGGACGCTGCGGCATCGTTCGCTGTTGCCGCGCTCCTCCTGGTCGGCAGCCCCCTACTTCTTCGGCTCGCCGCAGCCGGCTTGTGCCTGAGTGGACTGGCCGGCTTCACCGTCTCCCGCACGATCGGCCTGTTCGGCTTCACCGAACGCGGCTGGCAGCCCGCCCCACAAGCTCTCCTGAGCGTCCTCGCGTGGATCGTCGCGCTGGCGCTCCTCCTCACCTCCTTCCTCAGCGAGCGAAGACACCGCGGAGAGAGACACGACACTCTGAGCGAGCCAGTCAGGGCGTGAGGACGATCCGGCCGAACACGGTGCCTCGGTCCATCAGGTCGTGTGCCTCGGCCGCGTGATCGAGGGGCATGGTCTGGTGGACGACGGGGTGCAGTTCGCCGCGGACGGCGGCCTCGAAGAGGTCGGCGCGAACGGCCGCCCGGGTGGCCGGAGCTGTCGTCGCGAGGCTGAACGTGGCGACGGACCGCGACTGCTGGAACGTCTGGAGCAGCCGCATCCCGAAGTCGGCCGGCGGGAACCCGGCCACCGCTCCGACGAGGATCAGGCGGCCGTTCGGCGCGAGCCGGTCGATGAAGGTGGGCAGGGCGTCCCCACCGACGATGTCGATGACGACGTCGTACAGTTCCGGCGCGCCCTGCCCGCCGTACCCGGCCCGATCCAGCACATGTGTTGCCCCGAGTCTTTCGAGTTGCCGACCCCGGTCAGCAGCTGACGTGGTCACCGCGACTACGGCCGCTCCCCCGCGCGCCGCGAGCTCCACTGTCGCGATACCGATGCTGCCCGCGGCTCCGCGGACCAGCACCGACTCGCCCGCGACGAAATGTGCGTGGGCGAGGGCGAAGTGGGCGACTGCGGCTGCGCTGCCGAGGGTCACCGCGCTGATCGACGTGAGGCCCTCGGGGAGGGGCGTCACGTCCTCGAGATACGCGAGCGCCTGCTCGGCGTACCCGCCTTCGGTGCCGGTGAAGGCCCAGACTCGCCGTCCGATCCACACCCGGTCGACGTCGTCCCCGACCGCGGTGATGGTCCCCGCGACCTCGCTGCCGGGGATCATGCCTCGGGCGAACCCGGCGCCGAGAGTACCGCGACGGATCACCGCATCGACGCCGCCGACGCCGATCGCCTCGGTCGCGATCACCACTTGGCCGGCTCCGGGCACCGGCTCCGGTACGTCGACCAGCGCCATCCCGCTCGGGTCGCCGAACTCCCGGATCGCTATTGCTCGCACCACTTTCTCCTTTTCACCGCGCTACAGTTCGACGGTAGTGGACGCCTCCGTCCACTTATCCCAAGTGAGAACGCCAGGTCAGCAGATGTCTCAGATGCTTCGCGCCGACGCGCAGGACAACCGCGACCGGATCCTCACCGCCGCGCGGACCCTCTTCGCCGACCGCGGACTCGACGTCGGGATGCGCGAGATCGCCCGCCGTGCAGAGGTCGGCCCGGCGACTCTGTACCGCCGCTTCCCCACCAAGCAGGCGCTCATCGACGAGGCGTTCGCCGCCGAAATGGGGGCCTGCCGGAGGATCGTCGAGGAGGGCTGCGGCGATCCCGACCCGTGGCGCGGGTTCACGTCCGTGGTGAAACGCCTCACCGCGCTGAACGTGCGCAACAAGGGCTTCGTCGATGCCTTCCTGTCCACCGGCCCGCCGGGAGCGGCGTTCTCGGAGCATCGACGCGAACTGCTCGCGATGCTCAGCGCGCTCGCGAAGAGAGCACAAGCCGAAGGCAGACTCCGCACGGACTTCGTCATCGACGACCTGGTACTCGTCCTGCTCGCCGGCCGGGGCCTGGCGTCCACCCTCACCAGCGCCCGGGACGCAGCCGCACACCGCTTCGCCACCCTCGCCATCGACGCCTTCCGCAGTACGTCGAAAAGAGCTGACGCGGTATAAAGAAAGTGCGTGTTGACACCACCGTGAAAGGTCTGGCTCGAGGAGGTGCAGTCGTGACCACGCGACCGATTCCTGACCTGTACGCGATCCTCGGCGTGCCTGCTACAGCCTCGGACGACGAGCTCGATCGCGCGTTCCGCCGCCTCGTCCGCCGGCTTCACCCCGACACGCGCACATCGTCAGGGCCGGACGCTGCCGCCGACCAGCGCCTACAGGAAATCCTCGCCGCGTACGACTGCCTGCGGGACCCGGTCCGCCGAGCCGCCTACAACCGCACCCGGCCGGCGACCACACCTCGACCTCACGTCCGGGTCACACCCCGGGCCCCGCTTCGGATCAAGCCCGCCCTCCGGGTCGGCCCGGTGCGCTGGCAACCGCTCCAGAGCCGGCCCCGGAACCGCGCAGAGTGAGGGCGGCCGACGACAACGGTGGCGTTCAGTCTCGCGGCAACTGGTCGTCAGGATCCTCCTCGGCCGGTGTCTCGTCCTCGTCGGGTTCGCCGCTCTCGGCCAGCGGCTCGTCGTCGGGGTCGAAGGTGTCGTTCGCCGCATCGGGGGCCGGGTTGTTGTCCGGGTCTTCCGGCCCCTCGAACGGCATCGGGGTGAACTGGCTGCTGCTCATCAGCGGACTCCTTGTCGATAGCGATTGCCTTCCCGCAGTACCCGGTCCGGTCGTTCGCCACGCTCGCGCTGACATTGTCGTTCGGTGACTGGCTCAGCGGGTCGCGAGGCTCAGCGCCGTCCATGAGGTCGCGGGCAGGGTCACAGTGACCTTGCCGCCGTCGAGCCGAACCGAGTCGTTCTTGGTCGGCGTCACGCGGTCCGGGTGCTGCGCGGTGTTGACGGCATCACGGTCGTCGTCATGAATTCCCAGGGCGTCCAGTACTTCGGTCACCGGCGTGCGGCTGGTGTCGATGGTGATGTCGACCGGGCCGTCGATCGAACGGTTGACCAGGAAGACCGCCAGCTTTCCCGACTCCTCGTCGTACGTCGCGACCGCGTCGACGCTGGGGACTTCGCCGTACTTCGCGGTCCTGATCGACGGGGACTCCAGCTCGATCCGCAGCACCTGCCCCGCCGCCAGCCCGGACGTGATCGCGAACGGGTGGAACGTCGTCTGCCGCCAGGCGGATCCGTCGGGCTCGGTCATGATGGGCGCGATCACGTTGGCCAGCTGGGCGATACAGGCCACGCCGACCCGGTCGCTGTGCCGCAGCAGGGAGATCAGCAAGTTGCCCACGACAACGGCATCGGTGACGTTGTACTCGTCCTCGATCCGTCGCGGTGCCACCTCCCAGGCATCACCCGGGCCGTCGGTCCGCCGGGAACGCTCGCCGTACCAGACGTTCCACTCGTCGAAGGAGATGGTGATCTTCTTGTCCGTCTTGAGTTCGGCGGCGACATGGTCCGCCGTCGCCACCACGGCGTCGATGAAGCGGTCCATGTCGACAGCGGAGGCGAGGAACGAGACGGTGTCGCCTTCCTCGTCGTTGTAGTAGGCGTGGGCCGAGATGTGGTCGACGAACTCGTAGCACTCCCGCAGTACGTCGCGCTCCCAGCTGCCGAAGGTCGGCATCGCGCGGGAGGACGAGCCGCAGGCGACCAACTCGAGGTCGTTCTCGACCATCCGCATCGCGCGCGCGGTCTCGGCCGCCAGCCGTCCGTACTCGGCGGCGGTCTTGTGACCGATCTGCCAGGGCCCGTCCATCTCGTTGCCCAGGCACCACAGTTTGATCCCGTACGGCGACTCCGCGCCGTGCTGGACCCGGAGGTCGGACAGCGCCGTGCCGCCGGCGTGGTTCGCGTACTCCTGCAGGTCGAGCGCCTCCTGGACACCGCGGGTGCCCAGGTTGAGGGCCATCATCGGCTCCACGCCGGCCTTGCCGCACCACCGGTCGAACTCGGCCAGGCCGAACTGATTGGTCTCGACGCTGTGCCAGGCCAGGTCGAGCCGGCGCGGACGGGCTTCTCGCGGTCCGACGCCGTCCTCCCAGCGGTAGCCGGAGACGAAGTTGCCACCGGGATAGCGGACCAGGGAGACGCCGAGTTCGCGGGTGAGTTCGAGGACGTCCTTGCGGAAGCCGTCCTCGTCGGCGGTGGCATGGCCGGGTTCGTAGATGCCGGTGTAGACGCAGCGGCCCATGTGCTCGACGAACGAGCCGAAGATCCGCCGGTTCACCGGCGCGACGCGGAAGGCGGGGTCGAGGACGAGAGAGGCAGAGGTCACGGAGTGGCTCCTGTCGTGGTCGGGGCCGGCTCGCTCAGCGGATGCTGGGCCAGCCGTTGGATCCCCAGCTGAGTTGACGGATGTCGAGACGGACGGCGCCATTGGCATCCGCGTCGTAGTAGTGGTGGGCGAGCCAGTCGCCCGAGACGGACTGGCCGCCGGGCCCGATCTTGCGGCCGGCGCTGCTGAGAATGACGGTGCCGCCCCCTTCGAGCATCGGCTTGCCTGCCTGGTCGGAGTACGGGCCGGTGACGGACCGGGAGCGGCCGACGGCGATCTTGTAGGTGCTCTCGGTGCCGCGGCAGCAGAAGTCGAACGAGACGAACAGGTAGTACCAGCCGCCGCGCGAGACGATGTACGGCGCTTCGATCGCGTTCGGCGGAACTCTCCGATCAGCCAGTCGCAGCGGCGTTGCCTGGTTCGGCGCGGCCAGGCCCGAGGGCCACTGCAGCCGGATCATCCGGATACCGCTCCAGAACGATCCGAAGGCGAGCCAAGGAGTCCCCTGGCCGTCCGTGACCACACCCGGGTCGATCGCGTTGTAGTCGTCGGTGGTCGTCGATCGTTGCACAAGGCCCCTGTCCACCCACCGGTACGCCGGATTGCCCGGGTCCAACGTGGTGTTCGTGGCCAGTGCGATCACCGAGCGGTTCGAGCCGAAGGTCGAGGCGGCGTAGTAGAGGTAGAAGGTGTTGCCGTGCTTCACCACCTCCGGTGCCCACAGGTTCGAGACCCCGGGCACCTCGGAGCTCAGCCAGGAAGGGATCCGTTCGAACACCGTGCCCGCGAAGGACCAGCGCCGGCCGTCGCCGGACTTGCGGAGCTGGATCGTGCCACCGGCGATGCGCTCGTCACCGGTCGAGAAGACGTACCACTGACCGCCGTCGCGAATCAGCGCGGGATCGTGCGCGGTGAGGTCGCCGGTCAGTTCGCCGCCACCCGGGCCGGCGGTCGCGCTGGGCGCTGCGGTGAGCACAGCGAGCAGGAACAGACAACCGAGGAGAGCTTGGATGCGCCTCATCCCTTCACCCCCGCGTCTCCCACTCCCCGGATCACGTGGCGCTGGAAGAGGCCGTAGATGATCAGCAGCGGCAGACCCCCGAGCACGGCCGAGGCCATGATCTGGGCGTACCGCAGGCCGTAGGAACCCTGGACGTTGGCCAGTCCGACCGGGATCGTCATCATCGACGGGTCGGTGGTGACGATGAACGGCCAGAGGAAGTTGTTCCAGGCACCGATGAAGGTGAAGATCGCGACCGCGCCGAGGATCGGCCGCGACATCGGCACCATGACGCTCCAGACGATCCGCAGCCGGGTGGCTCCGTCCACCCGGGCGGCGTCCTCGTAATCACGCGGTACGCCGTCGAAGAACTTCTTCAGCACGAAGACCATCACCGGAGCGACCACCTGCGGCAGGACGACACCCCAGTAGGTGTCGACGAGTCGCAGCGTCGTCATCTCGGCGAACAAGGGCACGATCAGGACCTGCGGCGGCACCAGGATTCCGGCGACCAGGAGGCCGAACAGCACCTTCCGGCCGGGAAAGGTCGTCCGGGAGAACCCGTACGCCGCCAGCACCGAGACGAGCAGGGTCAGGGCGGTCACCAGGACCGCCACGATCGTGCTGTTCAGGAACCAGCGCAGGATCGATCCCTGGTCGAGAACACTCCGGTAGGCGGCCGAGGTCGGATCGACGGGGAACCAGGTGATCGGCGTCCTGGTGGTCTCCGGCTCGGGCTTGAGGGACGTGTCGAGTGCCCACAGCAACGGCACCAGCCAGAGCAGGGCGAGCAGTGCCGCTCCGACGATCGAGGCGACCTTGGCGAAGCTGAATCTCGGCTGCACCGGTCCACTCACCGCCGGCCGCAACGAGATGGCCTGGGCTGTCATCGAAGGTCCTCCTTGCGGCCGGAGAAGAGCTTGAACTGCGCGATCGAGACGATCACGATCACGACGAAGAACAGGTAGGAGATGGCCGACGCGTAGCCGATCCGGTAGCTGGTGAAGCCGCTCTCGTAGATGTACTGGATGATCGGCCGGGTGCTGAAGTTCGGGCCGCCGACGGTCATCAGGTAGATCTGGTCGAAGATCTTCAGCGACGCGACCAGTTGCAGGACGACGATCAGTCCGGTGGTCCGGCTCAGCAGCGGCAGCGTGATGCGGAAGAGTTGCTGCCGGTCGCCCGCTCCGTCGATCGCGGCGGCTTCGTAGAGGTGCTCCGGGATCCCTTGCAGGGCAGCCAGATAGAGCAGGAAGTTGAATCCGACGGTCCACCAGACGGTGGTGATCACGACGGCGAGCATCGCCCGGTTCTCGGTGTTCAGCCAGTCGATCTCGGCGAAGCCGGCCGACGTCAGCAGGCCGTTCACCAGACCGAATCCCGGCTGGTAGATCCACACCCAGATCAAGGTGACCACCGTTGCCGGCAGGACGAACGGCGCGAAGTACGCGAACCGGAGGAACCAGCCGAACACACCGGTCCGGTTCGCCAGCAACGCCATCACCAGCGCGGTCAGGACCAGTGGTGGAGTGCTCATCGCGGTGAACACCAAGGTGTTCTTCAGCGATGACCAGACGGCGGGATCGTGGAAGACCTCGCGCCAGTTGGCCAGCCCGAGGAACTCACCGCCGACGCCGGCCAGGCTCTTGTTGAAGAAGCTGTTCCACAGTCCGCTCAGCGTCGGCCAGAGCAGGAAGAATCCGAACAGCACGAGGAACGGGGCGACGAACAGCAGCCCGCCCCACTTCTCGGTCCACGGCTGCCCGGTCGGCGTACGGGGGCTGCCGGTCGACGTACGGCGGGTCCCGGTCGGCGTACGGGGGCTGGTTTGCACGGCCATGATCTGCTCCCGTTAGACAGGGGACGGGGTGTCGAGAAGCTTCTGGACGGCGGCTTTGAACTGATCGAGTGCCTGCCGCGGGCTGGACTGCCCGGAGAACACACCGGAGAACGCGGCACCGGCCTCGTTCTGCAGTTGAGCGCCCGATCCGCTGAACCAGGCATCCGGATCCAGCAGCACGTGGTTCGCCGCGTCGCGATAGTCCGCCTGGGGCCGCAGGGCGAGGTATTCGGCGCTGGTGGCGACCGGCTGGTACGCCGGGATGTGCCCGCCCTCGGCCCATTCCACGCTGTGTTTCAGCATCCAGGCGATGTACTCGACGGTGGCCTGGGTACTGGCCGCGCTCCGGCCGTTCTGGTGCGGCATCACGAACGTGTGCGCATCGCCCGCGCAGGCGGGGACGTCGTAGACCTGCGGGAACGGCGCCATCCCGAACTTCATCTTCGCGGTCTCGTACGTCGTCACCTCCCACTCCCCGTTGAAGCTCAGCCCCGCGTCACCGTTGGTGAACATCGCGACCAGGGCCGCGTACGGCGACGAGCGCGGGACGAGGCCGTCGGCGGCGAGTTTCGCCATCAACTGCAGGGCTTCCAGGGCCTTGGCGTCGTCGAGTGCCAGCCGCGTTCCCGACTCGTCGAAGAACCGGCCCTCCAGTTGGCCGTAGAGCGTCCACCACAGTCGCCACGGGTTCGTCGTCTCGACCGAGGCCGCGAACTTGCCGGTCGTCTCCTTGACCGCCTTCATCGTCTCGATCAGCGCATCGACACCCTTGATCGTCTTGATCCGGCCGTCGGGCCCGAGCAAACCGGCCCGCCGGCAGATGTCGGTGTTGTAGTAGAGGACGAAGGGGTGCTGGTCGAGCGGTACGGCGTACAGCTTGTCCTCGATCAGACAGCGTTCCCAGGTCTGGGGCAGGAAGTCGGAGGCGCTGATACCCGCCGCGCTCAGCCGGTCGAGCGGGATCGGGTCGAGCAAGGTGGTCGGGCTGAAACCCCGTAGCCGGGAGAGATGGAGCGTGGCCACCTCGGGCGCCCGGCCGCCGGCCGCGGACATCGCGAGCTTGGTGTAGAACGGCGGCCCCCAGGCCAGCGTGTGCGCCTCGAAGGCAATATCCTTGCGTTCGGCAACGAATTCCTGATGGATCTGGAGCAGCCGGGCGCCGTCGCCGCCACCGAACAGATTCCATTCGCGGACCCGCGCCGGGCCGCTCGCCGCGCCGCAGCCCGGCACCGCGAGCGCACCGGCCAGGCCGAGCGCGCCGGCCAGCACCCGGCGTCTGGTCGGGCCCGGTCGAGGGGACACTGGATGGTCGGGCATGGCGGTTCCCCTTCCGGCCGGGCGGTTTCTACACCGGTGTAGAACGGATCATGCCCGGGCTCCACCCATGCCGTCAAGAGCGCGAAAGGCGTTGCTGGTCAGGAAATGTGAACGCGAACACTCGCGGTCGACTCGCGGACGTTCAGCGCGTACGGCGCGACGATCTCCCGGTGCGCCGAGGCGTCGCCGGACATCCGGGCGACCAGCAGTTCGACGGCGGCCGCGGCGATCTCGGTCCGGCCCGGATCGATCGACGTCAAGGTGGGAGTGCTGTACTGCGCCTCGTCGATGTCGTCGAAACCCACCACGGCCACATCGTCGGGGACACTCAGACCGTGCCTGATGAGTACGCGCAGCGCACCCAGCGCGAGGGTGTCGTTGAGACACAGCACCGCGTCGAACTTCGAGCCGGTGGACAGCAACTGCTCCATCGCCTCGGCTCCGTTGGACCGATGCCAAAGACCCGCGGGTACGGCGAGCTTCTTGATCGGGCGGATCCCCGCAGCGGCCATCGTCGAGAGATACGCGCCGTACCGGATGGCCGCAGTACCGACCACCTCGCCGGGGTGGGTGCCGATGACGGCGATCCGGCGCCGGCCTAAGGCGATCAGGTGCTCGACCGCTGCCTGGGTGCCGGCGACATTGTCGATCACCACGTGGTCGACCGGTCCATGGAAGATGCGCTCACCGAGCAACACCACTGGTGTGCTGGTCCGCAACTGGTCCACGTCCTCCGGCCCGAGGGCCAGCGGGCTGAACAGCAGGCCGTCGACCAGCTTTCCCCGTTCGCTGGACAACACCGTCAACTCGCGTTCGCGGCGGGCGCCGGTCTGCTCGATCATCACCGTCAGACCACGCTGCTCGGCCGCCTCGATCACGGCGTCCGCGAGCTCCGCGAAGTACGGCAGGCTCAGCTCGGGCACGGCCAGCCCGATGATCCCGGTGCGGCCGGACCGGAGATTCCGGGCCAGCACGTTCAACTGGTAGCCGAGGGCATCGACCGACTCGAGCACCTTGGAGCGGGTGGCCTCCCTGATGTACGGGTAGCCGCTCAGCACATTGGACACGGTCTTCGGGGAGACGCCTGCGTGCCTGGCAACATCCCGCATCGTGACAGCCATCGAGCCCCCTTCCACCGACGTCCGCCGACAAACCGGCCCGTGCTCCACACCGTAGTACAGGCCTCCCGCGGATCGAGCACAGTCCCCGGCTGCTCAGCCCTTCACGCCGGAGGAGACGATGCTGCGGATGAAGTAGCGCTGGGCGAACAGGAAGATGAGTAGGGCGGGCAGGACGTACAACGCGGCGGCGGCCGCTTGCACGGTGGGGATCGCGTTGCCGTGCGGATCGCGGTACCACGCGGTGATCGCGACCGACAAGGTCGTGTGATCGACGTCGAGCAGCAGCGCCGGCGCGATGTAGTCGCCCCAGGTCCAGACGAAGGACAACAGGAACGACGTGAGCAGCACCGGCCTCGACAGTGGAAGGAAGATGCGGACGAAGATCCGGCCCCACCCGCAGCCGTCGATGATGGCCGCGTCCTCCAGTTCCGACGGGATGGCGGCGAAGAACTGCCGGAACAAGAAGATCAGGTACGGCGACGACGCCACTCCCCACAGCACCCACGGCCAGTACGTGTTCACCAGACCCAAGCGGGAGAACAGGACGTAGGTGGGCAGCAAGGTGAGGATCTGCGGCAACATCATCGTCGACAGCAGCACCAGGAACAGGCCACGTTTGCCACTGCCCCGAAGTCTGGCGAACCCGAAGCCGACCACCGCGCTGGAGGCCGTGACCAGTACGGCATACATCGTCGACAGAAAGAGCGAGTTGACAGCGTACGCCGGGAAGTTGATGTCCGTCAGCGCGTGGGTGAAGTTCTCCCATTGCGCCTGTCGGGGCAGGATATGGGTCGGCACCGCGGCCCACTCGTCGCGGGTCTTCAGCGCGGCCAGCAGCAGCCAGACGAACGGCCCGACGAAGAGCACGGCAAGCGCCATCAGGAGTACGTAGACGGCTCCGGCGCTCAGCCGCGGCTTCCGGGACGACACCCGGTGCACCCCGGTCGGCGCGGGTCGGCGTACATGCACGTGCTTCTCCTATCGGTCCGATTCGGTGTCGACCTGGTAGTGCACCCACGACCGGCTCGAGCGCTGGATCAGCAGCGTGAAGGCCAGGATCACCAGGAAGTAGACCCACAACATCGCCGATCCGTAGCCGAACCGGTTGCTGGTGAAGAACTCCTGGTACACCTGCACCATGTACAGGTGGGTACTCTGCGGCACCTGTCCCACCCCGGAGATGCTGTTGGTCTCCGCGAGCAGCAGCGGCTGGACGACGATCTGCAGGGTCGCGATCACCCCGGTCACGACCTGGAAGAAGATCACCGGCGAGATCATCGGCACGGTGATGTGCCGGAACACCCGCCAGCGGTTGGCGCCGTCGACGACGGCGGCCTCCTCCAGTTCCGTCGGGACGCCCTGGAGCGCGGCGAGCATGATCACCATGCCGCCACCGAGTCCCCACAGGGTCAGGATGATCAGTGCGTAGAAGGCCATCGGGTCGACGAGCCAGGCGATCGGCTTGATCCCGACGACGTGCAGGATCGCGTTCGCGATGCCGGCGTCGCGGTTCAGCACGAGTTTCCACATGATCGCCATCGCCACCACCGGCACCACCGAGGGCAGGAAGAAGATCGTCCGCCACAGGCCGACCGCGATCAGCCGGCGGTTGAGCAACACGGCCAGTCCCAGCGCCCCGGCGACGCTGAGCGGTACGGCGATCGCGGCGTACGCGATCGTCCTGAGCATGGCGTGCCAGGCCTCGGCGTCGCCGAAGAGCTCGACGTAGTTGCGGAATCCGACCCACCGCCAGCGCGGTGAGCTGCCGTCGAAGTTCGTCAGGCTGACCCCGAACGCGTAGCCGAGCGGCACCGCCGTCAGCAGCAGGAAACCCAGCACCCACGGCGAGACGAACAGGTAGAAGGTTCGGTTCGAGTACCGCGACCAGCTGTTCCGGGCCATCTCGCCGTCAGCCGATCTGCTCTTTGCCCTGCTTGAGCACCTTGTTGATCTCGTCGGTGATCGCCTTGCAGGCCTCCTCCACCGTCGCCTGCTTCTTGATCGCTCGCTGCAGGTGCTTGTCCAGCGCGAGGTTCCAGGCATCCACGGTGACGTACGGCGAATCCGGGAGCGGCGCGGCGTACTGCAACTCGTTCTGCGCGGTCTTGAACGCCTGCTTCTGATACGGCAACTCCTGCGGCAGCTTCGGCAGCAGGGACTTCAACGCCGGCAGGCCCCAGCCACTGCTGGCCCGCTCCTGCGCGGGCGGTCCGGCCATGAAGTACTCCATCAGCTTCCACGCCTCGTCCTTGTGCTTGGACTTCGCCGGGATCCAGGCACCGATTCCGGCGTACGTCGGGCTGATCCGGTGATCGCCCATCACCGGCGCCGGAGCCATCCGGACCACCGGCTGCAGGGCGGCCTCCTTGACGAAGTTCCCGCCGTACCAGTAGCCGTCCTGGCTGATCGCCATCCGCTTCGCCATGAAGGTGGACAGGTCGGCGCCGTCCGGCAGCGGGGCCAGCGAGGTCGGGCCGACGCCGGCCTGGGCGAAGTCGACGTACCACGCCACCGCACGGCGAGCGGCCGTGGTGGTGAAGTCGGTGCGGGCCAGATCGTCGGTGTAGATCTTCTCGCCCTGCTGGAGGATCATCGTCGCGAGCGGGGCGTAGAGGTTCCAGGCCCATTCCAGACCGAGACCGTAGACGCTGGTCTTGCCGCCCTGCTTGCTGGTCAGCTTCTTGCCGATGGCAAGCAAGTCGTCGTAGCCGACCGGCTCGGTCTCGCTCAGGTGCGCGATCTTCTGCCGGTCGAACAACTGGGCGTTGTACCAGAGGGTCGCGTCCTGACTCCAGTCCTTGACGATGCCGTAGTACGCGCCCTGGCCGATCTTGGTGCCGTCCCAGCGATAGCTGTCGTTGACCGACAGCAGATCGTCCTTCTTCAGCACCTGGCTCTTCTCCAGGTACGGCGTGAGGTCGGTGGCCAGCCCCCGGGCATTGACGTTGGCGCTGCCGACAGCGGCACCGCGGACGAGATCCGGCGGAGCGCCGGAGGCCAGCATCGCGTTGAGCCGGGTGGTGTCGTTCTGCAGGAAGTTGATCTTGATGCCGGGGTTCTTCGCCTCGAAGTCGGCGATGTGCTCCTTGGTGAGCTCGTTGTTGTTGTACATCACGGTCAGCGTCACGGTGCCCTGACCGTTGCTCTGACCGCCGGTACCCGAGGACGTACCGGACGAATTGGCATTGCAGCCGCTGAGCATCCCTCCGGCGGCCACGCCACCGACCACGGCGGACGTTCCGGCGAGGAGCCGCCGCCTGCTGATCCGAACCGAATCCATCATCTCGACCTCCTGGGTACCGGGACCAGCGTCGAACCGGTCCACCCCATTTTCTGGGAGCGCTCACAGTCTCGGTGTGCGGTATATCCCTGTCAATACTCCAAAAGCTACGACATACCCGTGTCATGATGTGTGCTGTTTCTGTTCGCGCTCCCAGATTGGGCGTCCGCCGATGAGCATCGTCGTACCGGTCCACCCGGAATCGGCCGGCCGGGCCGAGCCCGTCCTGCCGCAGCTGAGCGATATCGCCTTCGGCGGTGACTACTACCCCGAGCAGTGGCCCGAGCACAGGTGGCCCGAGGACGTGGCGCTGATGCGCGAGGCGGGCGTCAACCTCGTCAACCTCGGCATCTTCGCCTGGGCCCTGCTGGAACCGACCCCGGGGATCTACGACTTCGGCTGGCTGGACCGGGTGATCGACCTGCTGCACGAGGCAGGCATCGCCGTCGACCTGGCCACCCCGACCGCTGCCCCGCCGCCCTGGTTCTTCCACCAGAACCCGGCGGCCCGCATCGTCGACCGCGACGGCCGCGTCCTCGGCGCAGGCGGCCGGCAGGCCTTCTGCCCGAACTCGCCGGCCTATCGGCAGGCCGCCACTGCCATCACCGAACGCCTCGCCACCCACTACGCGGGCCACCCGGCGATAACCATGTGGCACGTCCACAACGAGTACGGCGGGGCGAACACCCACTGCTACTGCGAAACCTCGGCGGCGGCTTTCCGGACCTGGCTACGCCGTCGCTACGGCCGGTTGGACGATCTCAACGAGGCCTGGGGAACGGTCTTCTGGGGGCAGCTCTACAGCGACTGGGCCGAGATCGAACCGCCGTACGCGGCGCCGATGGCCGTCAATCCGGCCCACCAACTGGACTTCTTCCGGTTCAGCTCCGACGCGCACCTCGACAACTTCCTTGCCGAGCGCAACATCGTGCACCGGCTCACACCCGGCGTACCGGTGACGACCAACTTCATGATCAACAACTGCAAGTGGATCGACTACCGCCGGTGGGCCACCGAGGTCGATGTCGTCGCCAACGACCACTACCTGTACGCCGACCGGCGCGACGGCCACATCGAGCTCGCGATGTCGGCCGACCTGACCCGCTCGGTCGCCGGCGGTCGCGGCTGGATGCTGATGGAGCACTCGACCAGTGCGGTGAACTGGCAACCGCGCAACGTCGCGAAGCGCCCCGGAGAGCTGCGCCGCAACAGCCTGAGCCACCTGGCCCGCGGTGCGGAGTCCGCGCTGTTCTTCCAGTGGCGGGCCTCTCGCTTCGGGGGCGAGAAGTTCCACTCGGCGATGGTGCCGCACGGCGGCACCCGAACCCGGGTCTGGCGGGAGGTCTGTGAGCTCGGCGAGGAACTGGCCAGACTCGAAGAGCTGCGCGGCACCCGGGTCGTCGCCGACGTCGGAGCGGTCTGGGACTGGGCGTCGTGGTGGGCGCTCGAACTGGAGTGGCGGCCGTCGGTCGACCTGTCGTACCTCGAACGGGTCGGGGCGTTCTACGAGGCGACCTGGCGCGGGCACCTCACCACCGACTTCGTCGACCCCGAAGGAGATCTTTCGCAGTACGGGACCCTCCTGGTCCCGAGCCTGTACCTGACCACGGTGGAGGCGGCGGAGAATCTCGCCGCCTTTGTTCGCAACGGCGGGACGCTCGTGGTCTCGTACTTCTCCGGCATCGTCGACCAGTTCGACACGGTGCACCCGGGTGGTCATCCGGGCGCCCTTCGCGACGTCCTCGGGTTGACCGTCGAAGAGTTCCTGCCGCTGCGTTCAGAGGACAGGGTGTCGCTCGACAACGGAGTCATCGGGGACGTCTGGGCCGAGCACGTCGTACTGGACGGCGCCGAGACGGTCCGCCAATACGTCGACGGGCCCGCGGCCGGCGGTCCCGCGGTTACTCGCCACCACTACGGGAAAGGCGTGGCCTGGTACATCTCGACCCGGCTCGCCGCGCGCGACCTCAGCGCCGTACTGCGGGAGGCTGGGCTCCCACCGGTACTTCGGTACGGCGGGCTCTCCGACGACGTCGAGGTGGTGCGCCGCCTCGGACCCGAGTACGAGTACCTGGTCGCGATCAACCACGGCGACCTCGACGCGAGGCTGCCCGGCGACGGCGACGAACTGCTCACCGGCGCGCCGGCGGCGGGTCAGCTCGTCGTACCGGCGGGTGGGGTGCGGGTACTCCGGTCACCGCGACGCAGAATGTGACCATGAGTTCCTCCACTGGGCCCCGGCGCCCGACCATGGAAGACGTCGCCGAAGTGGCCGGCGTTTCCCGCGGCACGGTGTCCCGAGTGCTCAACGGCGGCCACTACGTCTCCCCCGACGCGCTGACCGCTGTCCAGCGGGCGATCCGCAAGACCGGGTACGTCGTGAACCAGCACGCCCGGAGCCTGGTCACCCAGCGGTCCGACTCGATCGCGTTCATCCTGTCCGACCCGCAGGACCGGCTGTTCGAGGACCCCAACTTCGCCATCCTGCTCAAGGGCTGCACCCAGGCGCTGGCCGAGCGCGACATCACCCTGCTGCTCACGGTCGCGGGCACCCAGGAGGACCGCAAGCGGGTCGGCCGTTGGGTCACCGCCGGGCACGTCGACGGCGTCCTGCTGGTGTCCGAACACGCCGGCAGTCCGCTGATCAACGAACTGCGGGCCCGTGGCCTGCCGATCGTGGCCGCCGGCCGGCCGATCGGGCACGAACGCGACATCTCCTACGTTGCCGCCGACGACCGCGACGGAGCCCGGCAACTGGTGGAGCACCTGCGCTCGCGCGGTCGTCGTCGGATCGCCATCATCACCGGCCCGATCGACACCCCGGGCGGCGTCGACCGGCTGGCCGGCTATCAGGACGTGCTGGGGGAACCGGACCCGCGACTGGTCGCGAACGGTGACTACACGCAGGACTCCGGCGCCCGGGCGATGGAAGAATTGTTGCAGCGGGCACCGGACCTCGACGCGGTCTTCGTCTGCTCCGACCTGATGGCGCTGGGCGCCGTCGCCGTCCTCCAGCGGGCCGGCAAGCGGATCCCCGAGGACGTCGCGGTCGGCGGCTTCGACGATTCCAAGGCCGCCGTCAGCGCCACTCCGCAGCTGACCACCATCCGTCAGGACTTCGCCCGGGTCAGCGTCGAGATGGTCCGCCTGCTCCAGGACAGCATCACCTCCGGCGGCCGCTCCGCGGTCATCCTCCCCACCGAACTCGTCGTCCGCGACTCGACCTGACCTTCGCCGTTCCTGGGTGTTGTGGGTTGTCAGGCGGACTCGCGGACGACCAGTTCGGTGGGCAGGATGACGCTGGCCGGGCCGTCGCCTTCGATCTGGGCCAGCAACTGGCGCACCATCATGTCGCTGATGCGCTGCCACGGCTGCCGCATCGTGGTCAACGGCGGGTTGGTGGCAGTGGCAACCGGCGAGTCGTCGAAGCTGCCCACGGCGATGTCGCCCGGGACACTCAGCCCCGCCCGCTCGATCGCACTCAACGCGCCCTCGGCCATCAGGTCCGACGCGACGAACACCGCGTCCAGATCCGGCACCCGGGCCAGCAACTCCCGCATGCAGGACTCGCCGCTCGCCCGGCTGTAGTCCCCGGTCGCCACCAGCGACTTGTTGTAGCGGATGCCGTGCTCGGCGAGCATCTCCCGGTACCCGTGCAGCCGCTCGAGCCCACCAGGGCCGTCGGCAGGACCGGCGATGGTCGCGATCCGCCGGCGGCCGGAGTCGATCAGGTGGCGCATCATCGTCCGGGCGCCCTCGCGGTCGTCGGCGACCACGTAGGACACCGCACCGGCCTGGTCGTGCGGCTTGCCGCAGCACACGAACGGCAGCTCGGCCTGCTGGAGCAGCTCGATCATCGGCGTACCGCGGTGCGAGGTGAACAGCAACACGCCGTCGACCTGATGGGCGGCCAGATAGGGAGCGATTCGCCGGCGTTCCGCTTCGGTACCTGCCGCGATCAGGACGAGCGGGATGTCGTGCGCGGCGAGCGCGGTCGTGCAGCCACGCAGCAGGGTGGCCAGGTTGGGATCCTGGAACAGCCGTTCATGGGTCTCCGACAGCAGGAACGCGACCGACCCGGCGCGCCTGGTCACCAGGCTCCGGGCCGCGCGGTTCACCACGTAACCCAGCTTGCGGATGGCCGCGTCGACCGCCTGATGGCTGGCCGGGCTGACATTGTGGCCGCCCTGCAGGACGCGCGAAACCGTACCGCGGGAAACGCCCGCGTGGGCCGCGACGTCGTGGATGGTCGGCGGCCGCTTCTGCCGTGGCGCTGTGTCGGTCATAGATCCTCAACTGCAACAGATGGTGACCGAACTCTACCGTCCGCACGGCAGAGGGGTTCGTCAGCGCGCTGACGAACCCCTCCGGCACGGCTGCCGTCAGCCGGTCTTCACCAGGCTGAAGTCGTCGACGTTCACCCAGTTGCCCGCAGTGGCGTCGGACTGTACTCCGACCTGGATCGACCCGTTGCTCACAGTGATGCCGGTGACACTGATCTTCGTCCAACTGCCGATCGACTGACTGATCGAGCGATTCAGCTCGGTCGCGCCGAAGTTCCTGGCGAAGACGGTCGCCTTGCGCTGCCCGCCGCTGCTCTTGACCCAGGCCGACAAGGTGTAGGTCCCGTTCGGAACCGAGATGTTCTGGTAGCGGGTGGCGCTGTACGCCGAGGACGAACTCTGCGCGATCGCCCAGCGGCCGGTGTGCCCACCGAGTTTGTTGCTGTTGACCGCGCCACCGACAGTTGTCCACCCGGCCAGGTTGCTCTGCGCGACCCGGTCGGCCTCGGCGCTCGGATTCAGCACGTAGTTGTTGGCGCTGCCGACCGACCACGTTCCCGCGGCGGCGTCGACGTTCCACTGGTTCAGCGAATGGAAGACCGGAGTCGTCCCGTTGAAGGTGACCGGCACCCAGTCGTTGTAGCCGAGGCCGTTGCCGGCGAAGTCGCTCCAGCGATCGCCGCCGAACATGACGAACGATCCCGCGGACCCGGTCACCGAGAACGCCAGGCCGGTCTGCGTCACGTGGGAGAAGTCGGCGTCGGTGCCCTGCATCACGAACTCCGAGGAATACGGGCCCATGATGTTCTTCGAGGTGATGCAGTACGTGTGCGAGGCGTTCCAGCCGTGCAGGTCGGACGAACAGAAGTAGTACGTCCCGGCGTTCTTGAACATGATGTTGCCTTCACGGCCGCCCGACGAGCTGTTGTAGATGTTCTTCGCGGCTTCGACGTGCAGGAAGTCGGACGTCCGCAGCGGGGACACGTACAGGTGGGACCGGCCGGACTTGTTGCTGAAGATCACGTACGCCCGGCCGTCGTCGTCGGTGAAGATCGACTGGTCACCGGACATGCCGGTGGAGACGTTCGTGATGCTCGACTGGGTGCCGGCCTTGGTGAAATGGCCGTTCGGCGTGCTGCTGGTGGCGAACACGAGCCCACTGTCGAGTTGGGAGACCAGTACGTACTTGCCGGTGGTGGGGTTGCGCGCAACGCCCACCCGGCCGATCCAGCCGCCGTTCACGTCGGCGGTCGTCATCGCGTTGCCCTCGAACTTCCAGTTCGCCAGGTCGGTGGACGAATAGATGGTGATCGCGTTGAAGGAGGTGTTGCTGTTCTTCCCGCCGGCCGGGTTATTGTAGTAGCTGACCGCGCCGCCGTACTTCACGCCGTACCAGTAGTAGGTGCTGCCGACCTTCAGGACACCGCCGCCCTGGGAGTAGATCGGGTTCCCGGCAGTGTCCTTCCAGAACACATCATTCTGGATGGTGGCGGCGGCCTGGACCCTGGGCGCGGGAGTGGCAGCGGCGCCGCCGGCCGACGCGAGGGTCACCGCGAGGGGTAACGCCATCGCGGCGATGGCTCGTCTGGAAATTCTTCTCAGCATTGCAGATCCTCCGTTGTGGACGGTGTTCTGGGGCGGGTCGTCCCATCAGGATTCGAAGGCGCCGAGGTCCGGCGCTTGTCCCTTGTACGGCAGACCGACGTTGGTGCCTTTGTCGATCAGGCTGCTGTTCGCGGCGAGGCGGAGGTTGGGCCGGACGGGCAGGCTGCCGTCGGCCTGGCGAGGCGCGTCCCAACCGGATGTAGAGACGCTCTGGAACTGCGCGTCCGACAGCGCGACGTTCAGGTTCCACGAGTTGTACGCCGCGTTCGTGCCGGACATGTTGGACAGCAGCGTGCCCGCGTAGGCGAGGTTGTTGCGCAGGTTGCCCTTGCCGGTCGCCGCGCCGCTCGACGTGATGCCGAGCATGTTGAAGTCGGGGTGGTTGCTGTAGCCGGTGTTGTCGAAGTAGTCGTTGGCCAGGGTGTGGTGGTTGGCGTAGAAGCCCGCCGTACGGTTGCTGAACGCCACCGAGAAGCGCACGGTGTGCTTGGCTCCGTTGCTCACGTACTTACCGCCGTAGCCGCCCATCTTGAAGCCGTTCCCGTTGCCGGACGCCGTCGTGGTCCCCGGCAGGTAGCCGTTGCGCCAGGCCCATGAGTTCTCGATGGTGACGGAGGAGAACGCGTTGATGAGGTCGAACCCGTCGTCGGAGTTCCACCAGGCGCGGCAGCCGCGGAACACGTTGCCGGGGTGATTGGCCGAGATGTGCGCACCGAAGCCGTCGGCGCTTTCGCCTGCTCCGTTGGAGGTGCGAGGGTCGTAGTTGTCGTGCGAGTCGGAGTTGAGGACCAGGTTGCCGCCGCCGTCCTGGATGAACAGACCGGGTCCCATGTTGTGGTGGGCGTTGATCTGCTCGAAGACGTTGTTGCTGCCCGAGATCCAGATTCCCCACGACTCGTGGTTCAGGTTGTTGTTCTGCGGCACACCCTTGACTTCGAGTCCCTTGAGATGGATCCAGTTGCCGGTGACATCGAATCCCTTGATCCGGCAGTTGTCGCTCACCCGGGAGAAGTCGAAGACGGGCGTCTCCCCCGGCGCTGCCCAGTAGCGGATCGGGTTACCGGAACTGCCGCTCTTGTTCAGGGTGATCGCGTCCACTCGGTCGGTCCCGCTGCTGCACCCCCGGTTCGCCCGCGTGTAGGTGTAGGTGCCGCCGCGGAGGTAGACGGTGTCACCCGGCTGGGCAACCGCCTGCGCATGCGCGATCGAGGCCCAGGGGGCGGTCTGGGTCCCGGTCGCGCTGTCGCTGCCGGTCGGTGCAACGTAATAGACCTTGCCGGCCGCGGCGCTCCCCGCGGCCGGCGCGTTGCCGAGAGTGGCGACAGCCGTCACTGCGATCGCCGAAGCCACCAGCGCACGGGCGAAAATCATGGGTTTCATGTCCTCACTCCAGCCTTCATGTGAACGTACACAGGCGGCTACTCAGCGTTCTAGCTAAGGATGGAAGCGCATGTTGGGGATGATTGCAAGATCGGGCCCGCAGATTCCTGGGAACGTGCACAGCCGTCGCCTTCGCATCTGATCGACTGTGATCGTTTGCGATCGCAGCATTGACAGCAGACCGTCCCACCGACTGCGATGGTGAGTCACACTCCACCAGGGACGGCGCCGACAGTGTGCGCGGTCCCGCAGCGCTGTGCCCGCCCCTTTTCAGCGAGGAGACCGCCCCATGGACTCACCAGCAAAGATCCACCGTCGAACCCTGCTCGCCGCGGCCGGCGTCGCAGCCGCGAGCGGCGTACTCACTACCGGCCCAGCACAAGCCGACGCGACCGTGCGCGTCGACCCCGCCGTCGACCAAGGCGCGTGGGAAGGCTGGGGTACGTCGCTTGCCTGGTGGGCGAATGTGTTCGGCGACCGCGACGACTTCGCCGACCTGTTCTTCACCACCAAAACGGTCAGCTACAACGGGGCCTCGCTGCCCGGCCTCGGTCTGAACATCGCCCGCTACAACCTCGGTGCGAGCAGTTGGAACCAGGTCGACGGCGCGAGCATGGTCGCCTCACCGAACATCCCGCGATTCAAGCAGCTCGAGGGCTTCTGGCAGGACTGGCGCAACGAGGACCCGGCGTCCTCGGCCTGGAACTGGAATGCCGACGCCAAGCAGCGCGCGATGCTGGTCAAGGCGACCCAGCGCGGTGCGATCAGCGAACTGTTCGCCAACTCGCCGATGTGGTGGATGTGCTCGAACCACAACCCCTCGGGCGCGGCGGACGGCGGCAACAACCTCCAGTCCTGGAACTACCGCCAGCACGCGCTGCACCTGGCCACCACCGCCCGCCACGCCCGTGACCAGTGGGATGTCACCTTCCGGACGGTGGACGCGTTCAACGAGCCGTCGTCGAGTTGGTGGAAGGCCGACGGCACGCAGGAAGGCTGCCACATCGACGCCACGATCCAGCGCAGCGTGATCACCAACCTCCGCACCGAACTGGACCGGCTCGGCCTGACAGACACAGCGATCTCGGCGTCCGACGAGACGAACTACGACCTCGCCCGGACCACCTGGAACAGCTTCGATTCGGCGACCAAAGGCCGGGTGGGCCAGGTCAATGTGCATGGCTACCAAGGTTTGAGCGGTCGTCGCGATCTGCTGGGCAACGACGTCCGTGCCGCAGGCAAGGTTCTGTGGAACTCCGAGCACGGCGACAACGACGGCAGCGGCATGATGACGGCCCGTTGCCTGCTGATGGACTTCCGCTGGCTGAAGCAGACGGCGTGGTGCTACTGGCAGGTGATGGACCCCTCGGCCGGCTGGGGAACGATCCGGTACGACGGAAGCTCGGGCCGGCCCGGCGCGGTCGAAACGAAGTTGTACGTGCTCGCTCAGTTCACCCGGCACATCCGGCCCGGCATGCGCATCGTCAACGCCGGCGTGGATTACGCGGTGGCGGCCCACGATCCGGCCGCACGCCGTTTGGTGATCGTTGCCGCAAACAACGGTTCGGCGCAGACCTTGACGTTCGACCTGTCCCCGTTCGGCACGGTGCCGAACGGCACGGCCACTCGCTGGTCCACGCTGACCTCAGGCTCCGGTGACCGCTACACCCGACGGCAGGACCTCACAGTCAGCGGCAAGCTTGTCCGCGTCCCGTTCGAAGCGGGCGCAGTACAGACGATCCAGGTAGACGGAGTAGCCCGGTGAGCTGATCAGCCGGAGCTGTCGAGGTCTTGTCAGCGAGACGCGGGCCTGCTTAAGATCCGGCCCAACCCGATCGGCTCTTCCAGTACCATCCGCCCCCACTGGTCGAAGCGCTTCGACGCTTCCACCACTGCCCCAGGAAGTGAGCATTCGTATGGGTTCGAGAACAGCAAAGATCAGAATCGCCGTCCTTGCCGCCGTGCTGGCGACCGCCGTCGCGGTCCCTGCCTTGACGGACAAGGCATCGGCCGGCACCAGTGCGCAGACGTCGAGCGCTTCGCAGATCGTGGCCGATCTGGGCGCCGGCTGGAACCTGGGAAACCAGCTGGAGGCCAACTCCAACGGGTATCCCAGCGAAACGGCTTGGGGTAATCCGACCGTGACACAGGCCCTCATCGACAAGGTGCAGGCAGCCGGCTTCAAATCGATCCGGATTCCCGTCTCCTATCTGAAGAACATCGGCGCCGGCCCGAACTACGCGATCAACTCCACCTGGCTGAACAGGGTCCAGCAAGTCGTCAACTACGCCTACTACCGTGGCATGCACGTCATGATCAACCTGCACGGCGACGGCTACAAGTCCGTCACCGGCTCCTGGCTGATCTGTGACGCCTCGGACCAGACGACGATCAAGGCCAAGTACGCCAAGGTCTGGCAGCAGATCGCGTACCGGTTCCAGAACTACGACCAGCGACTGATCCTGGAATCGATGAACGAGGAATTCGACGGCCAGTACGGCAACCCGACCCAGCCGTGCTACTCGAACATCAACGCCTACAACCAGCTCTTCGTCGACACCGTCCGGAAGACCGGCGGCAACAACAGTTCGAGATGGCTGCTGGTCCCGGGCTGGAACACCAACATCGACTACACCGCGGGGAACTACGGCTTCAAGCTGCCGACCGACCAGTACCGGTCCTCCAGCATCCCCAGCACCGAACAACGCATCATGATCTCCGTGCACTACTACGCGCCCTGGGACTTCGCCGGCGAGGAAAGCGGCAACATCACCCAATGGGGCCGCAACGCCACCAACCCCGCCAAGAGGTCGACCTGGGGCCAGGAAGACTACCTCGACGCGCAACTGAAGCTGATGTACGACAAGTTCGGCAGCCACGGGTATCCGGTGGTCGTCGGCGAGTACGGCTCGATCGACAAGACGTCGTACGACGGATCCAACAACCGGTATCGCGCGGACTTCGCCCGCGCCGTCACGGCTACCGCGAAGAAGTACGGCGCGGCGACCGTCTACTGGGACAACGGTGCGAACGGCCGGTACGGTTTCGGTCTGTTCAACCGCAGCTCGAACACGATCACCCAGCAGGGCATCATCGACGCCATCAAGACCGGCGTCGCCACTGCCAAGTAGCTTGCCGTCCAGCACCCAGCTGAAAGAGCCCCGCCTGCTGATTGCAGGCGGGGCTCGTTGGTTTCAGCCTCACGTAACCCTATTTCAGGTAGGCCGAGAGGGGAATCTGCTGGTCTCGCAGGGCTTTGGCGACAACGCCGGCGATCTGCCGTGCACCCGCCGCCTCGAAGTGGGTGTGGTCGTTGCAGAAGAACGCACCCACCGGCCCCGACCTGTAGTCGCCGTTGTTCGGGCAGAAATGAAGGGTGTTGTAGAGCGTGTAGCTGAGCCGGTGCAGGTCCACGACCGGCACCTGGTTGGCGCTGGCGGCGGAGTTCGTCTCACTGATGAAGCCGCGGTTGCCCACAGCCGTACTGCCGGAGCAGGTGATCGCGGCGACCGGGGTCAGCAGGATCGGATGAACACCGCGAGCCTTGGCAGCGCTCGCCATCACGCCGAGCAGTTCCCGGTAGCGGGCCGAACCCACGTGCCGCGGGCAGTTCCTGTCCCCGTCGTTGATCCCGAACTGGATGACCAGGTAGTCGCCGGCCTTCATACCGTTCGTCGCATCCAGCATCGCCCGCCAGCGCGAGGAGTAGGTGGCCGGACTGACCACACACTCCCCGGCCGAGTTCATCCTGGTGGTGACATTCGGGTCGTACAACCAGGTCTGGATGCTCCGGCCGGCGACGGCGCTGTTCTTGACGGTGACGTTCGCGTTGAAGTACTGGGCGAACTGGCTGCCCCACCCGACCGGACAGGTCGCGCCTGCCGACGGCGCCGCCATGGTGGAGTCGCCGGCCATCCACACGGTGACCGGTGCTTGCGCTGACGGTGCCGCCGCGGTTGCCGTCGGCGAGGAGCAGCCGGTCTGGTCGAACTGGAGATAGCCGGCCAGGATCGGTGTCAGCCGCTGTGAGATCTTCACGTGACCGGCCTCGGTGGGATGGACGTTGTCGCTCGTGTCGGTGGCCGGATTGATCCACCCGGTGGTGTCGACGAAGTGGACCCTGCCGTCCCCGGCGGCGGTGCGGGCCGCGACGGCGTTGCGGGTCTCCGGCACGTAGCGGTTGCGGAAGGTGCCCATGGCAAAGATCTGCGCGCTGGGATAGGCGCGCCGGACGCGCTCGAGCATGACGACGTAGCTCTGCTGGAATTTCGTCGTCGACACGCCGTGCCCGACGTCGTTGGTGCCGAGGTTGATCACGACCGCGGACGCCTGATAGGTGGAGAAGTTCCAGTCGTCGGTGCTCACCCAGGCCGAGGACCGGCGGAACCAGTCCATCATTCCGTAGCAGTCCTGGCTGACCAGGCAGGCGCCACCCTGCGCGACCTGGGTGTGGCCGGCCTTCAGCGCCTCGCCGGTGAGCCATGGGTAAGCGGTGAAGGGCCGGTTGGCGTTCGGCTGGCCGACGGTGATCGAGTCGCCGATGAACTCGACGAGCTTCGGCGGCCTGCTGATCGGTACGGTCTGTGCGCCGCCGGCCAGCACGAGTCCGCCGAAGACCGGGTCGCCGGTGTAGGAACCGGCCCGTTCCCGATAGCCGATCCGGATCGTGTGCGAGGTTCCCGACAGGCCGGTGGCGAGAGTGACCGTGCCGGAGACGTTGCGCCGCCATTGCGGCGGCTTGTGGTCGATGGAGTAGTACAGGTCGATCGTGTTGCGTTGCCGTACGCCGATGGAGCTGCCGGTGAAGCCGGTCTCGACATACCCACCGGCCCAGCCCATCGAGTACCAGGACGCATTCGACTTGTTCCAGCGCCCGTAGTACTGCAGGTTCGAGTCATCCGGCCGCCCGTTGCCGGCCGCAACGGTCTCGGCTGCGGCCGGGTTCGCGGTCGACTGCGCTGCCGCGGGCGGCATGATGCCCATTCCGGTGATCAAAGTGACGGCGACGAAGGCCGTTCTGAGTTTCATCGGTGCACTCCCTTGACGATGTCGACGACGGCGGTCACCGGTCCGTGGTCGGTCAGGCCGGACACAGTCACCTGGCCCGGAGCATCGGTGGCGCCGGGTGGTAGCGCCTGCCAGCGGACGGCGACGTCGGTGAGCTTCCTGCCCGCGATGGTGAGAACCCGCACGGTGGCAGGCAGTGCCGCCCGGGTGCCGACGACGGTGGTGGCAAAAACGGTGTCTTCGAGAACGTGCCTGGCTCGGCTCGCGTTGTACACGTTGATCGACGCGTACGGTTCCCAGGTGTTCGGCAGTCCTGGCACCGCCCGGAACATGGCCTGGTAGCTCGCGGGCTCCCAGGTCAGGACGCCGCTCCCCCGGTTCCCGACGACGTCGTTGGCAGCCTGGAAGACGCGCTGGATCGCATCCGCCTGGCCCTGGACGGTCTGCGGGAACGGTGAGTTCGGCTGTGGCGTGTCGCCGCCCGACGCGGGGTAGGCGGTCTCGGCGACCTCGAGCTCGTACTGCGGGTAGGTGGTCGCCATCGTGTGCAGATTCACCTCGAGGTCCTCGAGCGTGCCGTGCCACTGCGGGTAGTAGGAGATCGCCAGGACGTCGGGGCGCTGGCCCTTGGCCTTCACCCGGGTCAGGAACTGGTGCCAGAACTCCATGGTCTTGGCCAACCGTCCCTTGTCGACGACGACGTGGATCTCCACCTTGGTCCGCGGCGACGCGTCCCGGACGGCCTTGATCCCGGAGGCCGCCAGCGTCGTGAACCGGTCCCAGGACTCGTTGTAGAGCCGTTGCTCGATGGGATCCGTCGACCCCCAGTACTGCCAGAGCAGACCACCGCCGGGCTTCGACTGGTAGATCGCGGCCTGGTCGACGAAGTACGGCGGACTCGTCGTACCGATGGCGGCGGCTTCGCTCCCGTACAGGAAGCCGTTGACGATCTCGTTGCCAACAGCAACCTTGTCGGGTGTGATGCCCTGTTTCACCAGCCGGCGCAGGTAGCCGGCCGTGAAGTCGTACACGGAACGATTGAGGTCGTTGAAGTCCAGTCGGGCCCAGGCTCGTGGTTTGGGCTGCTTACTAGGGTCAGCCCAGGAGTCGGCGTAGTGGAAGTCGATGCCGAGGCCCATTCCCCGCTGCTTGACCCACCGGGCTGATTCCAGCGAACGATCGGGGCCCTGGCGCGGGACCGCGGTCGGCTCGCCGGTGCTCTCGGCCCGCGGTTCGTTCCAGATCCGGAGCCGGGCGAACTGCATGCCGCGATCCTTGGCGACGTCGAGGAGTCGCGGACCGGCGCCACGGTCGGCGCCGAGCGGGTCGACCCAGTAGTCCCGGGTCTGGAAGTCGTCCACCGAGGACAGGTCGGCGCCGAGAACGAGATCGTCGCGCAGGTAGTTGAAGACCTGGAGTTCGCTGACACCGACCTTCGCGCCCCCGGGGAGCGCGTCGACCGCGAGCCGGACGAAGCGCGTGCGTGGCCGGGTGAACAGCTCCACGGCTCCTCGCGACCGGACGCGGTTGTGCGACCGGTCGGCGATCCGGGTCCACCGGCCGCCGTCGGACGACGCCTCGACGACGTACCGGTGGACGCCAGGGTCGGCGAAGACGACCCGCACCTTGCGCAGGTTGTCGTAGGCGCCACCGAGATCGACGGTCAGCCGTTGCCGGCCCGGCGCGGCGGCGAACCAGGAAGTCGCCGGGTCGCCGTCGATGGCCCGCCCGGCCATGGACGAGTTGCTGGTCGCGGTGGCCGAGGCCCAGAACTTCGCCGCGACATTGCTCTCGATCGGATGGATGTCCGCCGTACCGGAGACGGCCTGCGCTGGGCCGGCAGGCACCTGCGCCGCACCCAGCACGATGGCGAATCCGGTCACGGCCGCCGCGGCCTTCTGTCTGCTACCCATGTCAGCGGCCCATCGCGAAGCTGGGGTGTGGGGGCTGGTTGTAGCCGGTGTTCTGCCAGGCGACGGCCAGGCGGTACTGGCGGTCCTGCATCAGCGACGGGTGACTGATGCTCGTGGTGTCGGTGGTGGAGTAGATCCGCAGGGCCCGGTTGTCCGACGTACGCCAGATCACTTCCTCCCTCCAGTCGCCGAACAGGTCGGCCGACAGAGCGGGGGTCGACTTCGTGCCGTTGTTGGCCACGACGCCGGAGCCGGTCAGGAGGCGGGTGTCTCCACCCGTGCCGTACTTGTCGATGTGCGTGCCGTCGAGCAGTTCGCGTTGTGCGTCGCCGTCCCACCAGATGACGAAGTTGATGGAGCCCGGCTTGCGGGCCGCGACCTGGCTTCCGTTGGTGGCACTGCGCAGGCCACCGACCGCGGCGGACCAGGCTTCCGCGCCCGGGTTGCCCGCCCAGATGTCCTCGGCCACCGCGCGTCCGTTGTCGCAACCGCACGACGGAGCGCTCCACAGGATCTGGCCGGTGCGTGCGTCACCCATCCAGTGCGCCACCTCGCTGGTCGTCTCCGAAGGCTTGAACACCTCCAGGCCCGGACGGGACGGGATGAAGTCGCCGACGTGGTACGCGTCGCCGTGGTGGGTGTTGTTCTGCCACAGGCCGCGCCCGTTGTCGTCGATCGCCATCGAGCCGTACAGCACCTCGTCGCGGCCGTCGGAGTCCACGTCCGCGATGGACAGGTTGTGATTGCCCTTGCCTGTCCACTGACTGCCCGCCGTGTTGGAGTCGAAGATCCAGCGCTGGGTCAGCGCTCCGTTGCGGAAGTCCCAGGCGGTGATGACGGAACGGGTGTAGTAGCCGCGGGCCATGACGATGCTGGGTCGCGAGCCGTCCAGGTAGGCGGTCGCTGCCAGGAAGCGGTCGACGCGGTTGCCGTAGTTGTCACCCCACGACGACACGGTTCCGCGCGGCGGCTGAAAGTTGGCGGTCGCGAGCACGGCACCGTCCGTACCGCGGAACACCGACAAGTACTCCGGTCCGCTGAGGACATAACCGGACGAGTTGCGATGGTCGGCGCTCGCATTGCCGATCACCTGCCCGGTACCGGACCTCGTACCGTCACCGGTCTTCACGGCGACCTCGGCGCGGCCGTCACCGTCGTAGTCGTAGACCTGGAACTGGGTGTAGTGCGCACCGGCCCGGATGTTGCGGCCGAGGTCGATCCGCCACAATCGCGTCCCGTTCAGCTTGTACGCGTCCAGATAGACGTTGCCGGTATAGCCGGCTTGGGAGTTGTCGTGAGCGTTGGTCGGGTCCCACTTCACGACGATCTCGTACTCGCCGTCACCGTCCAGATCGCCGACGCTGGTGTCGTTGGCGGTGTAGGTGTAGCTCTCACCGGACGGTGTCTTGCCGCCGGCCGGCATCTGCAACGGCACGTCCCGGCTGCTTGCGGTTGCACCGGCAACGCTGTTGAGGGTCAGCGAATCGTCACCAGCAGACTTCGCCTGCCGCTCGACCCCACCGACCACAGCCCGTACGACGTACTTCGCGCCCGCGGCGCCGGCGGCATCCTGGTAGCTGGTCGGACCGGTGACCGGTGTCTTGGTCAGCAACGTGCCATCGCGGTAGACGTTGAAAGCGACACCCGCCGGGTCGTCGGCGAGCAGCCGCCAGCTCACGCGATTGCCCCTGGCCGTGTGCACACTGATCACACCGCGATTCAGCTTCTCCAGTTGAGGTTTCGCCGGCTGAGCAGCAACTGCAGGTGCGCTCGCCACTGTGTTCGGCCGCAGGTAGCCGACCAGCGACAAGTTGAGCTCGCGGACACCCTGGACGACGAGACCGGCCATCTGAGTCGCGCCGTACACCGAGAAGTGGGTGTTGTCGCCCGCTTCTCTGGTGAGGTACAGCTGCTGGGATGCTGTCGGGCCCAGTGACTCGACGAGCGCCTTGCTCTTGGCGGTCAGGTCGATCACCGGGACGCTCGCAGTCTTGCCGAGGGCCCGGATCACCGCGGGCAGGTCCACGCCGCGACTGTTGATGTGCAACGCGGTCCCGGTCAGCCGGGTGCCGCTGAACAACCGGCGTACCGGCGGTGTCACCAGCACCGGCGTCCCGCCGCGCTCGCGGACGCCGTTGACCATCTTCGTGAGGTTGTCCCGGAAAGTGGTCGCGGTGGTGTCCTTGTCGTTGTGCCCGAACTGGATCAGGACCAGATCCTTGCTCTTGATCAGCGGCTTCATCTTCGGGAACAGCGCACTGTTGGCCAGGAAGCTGCCCGAGCTCTCGCCGGAGTCCGCGTAGTTCGCGACCACGGCGCCGTTGCGAATGCTGGTCGGCAGGCGCTGGCCCCAGCCGGTGTACGGCGCGGTCGGCTGATCGCAGACGGTCGAGTCGCCGGCCAGGTACACCACCAGCGGAGAGACGGCCGGCTTGACTGTCAGCGAGCCGATCGCGGGTGCGGTGCCGTCGAAGGTGATGCTCAAGCCTGAGGTCCCGGTGCCGCCCTGGCCGGTGGGCTGACCTTCAGGGTTTCGGACGTTGACCGTCGACGTACTGCGGATCACCTGGCCCGCGCTGGTCGAGACCGCCGTCAGCATCTGCCGGCGCGCCTCCACCCACATGGCGGCGTTGGCGGCCCGGGTCGAAGAGCCGAGATCGACGGTGACGTCATAGTTGCCGGGGGCAACATCGAAGTGACAGCGGATCGGCGCCGTTCCCGAACACCCCGTCGGCAACGCGGTCGGTGCCGTCTGTGCTGTTGGTGCGGCCACGCCCGGCAGCGGGCCCAGGGCAGCGGCGGTCAGCGCCGAGGTGAGGATCATGATGCGAGTGAGTTTCATGGCTTCTCCCGGCTAGACGTTCAGGAATCCGTCGAGGGCGGCGGTCGGCCGTCTGGTGCCGGAGCTCCAGGCGGTCATGGTGTAGCCGGTGAAGGGCGAGTAGCCCTCGGGCTCCCAGTAGAAGGTGCCGAGGCCACCGAAGCCCTTGATGCCGGTGGCGAACTGATGCAGCGCGTCCCGGGTCTGGGTCGCCCTGTCCACGGGTCCGCCGAACTCGACCTGCATGATCGGTTTGCCGTAGGTGGACTGGATGGTCCGCATGTTGCCCAGGATCGGCGCCACGTTGCTGCCGCCGGCGTACGACGAAAGGCCGGTGACGTCCCACTTGCCCCCGTTGCCGCGGTAGGCATTCATGAACGTGCGAATGCTGTCCATCTTCTGTGGCTGAGCCAGATGGATCATCACCGGTGTGGTCGGGAAGATCTGCTTCGACGCGTCGTAGGCCGCGTTCAGCAGGCCGGTCATCTGGCCGGGCTTGCTGACGCTGCCGACCGGGTGACAGATCCCGGAGTTCTGCTCGTTGCCGATCTTCACCCAGCCTGGCGTCACGCCGGCGGACTTGATGACGTTCAGCGAGGTGGAGACATAGCTGCGCAGAGCGCTCAGCATCTGGCTGTAGGACATGTTCGCCCACGCCTTGGGTGGATTCTGCACGCCGACCGAGTTCCAGGTGTCGCCGAAGTGGAACCCGAGCAGGACCTGCAGACCGGCATCGCGGCAGCGCGCGGCCATCTTCGCGGTCTCCTGGATACTGCAATGCCCGTTGGCGGGATCGCTGGACGGATTCACCCACGTGCGCAGGCTGATCGCGCCGATCCCGTAGCTCTTCAAGATCGTGAACAGGTCCTGGCGCTGCCCGGCCTTGTTGTTCCAGTAGTAGCCGTGCGCCTCCATCTGCGGCATCCAGCTGATGTCCGCGCCCTTCACGAAGGTGGCGTCCGTGGTCGCTTCGGCCAGGCTGCCGACGCCGAGCGCAAGGGCGCCGGCGCCGGCGGCCGCACCGGCCAGCAAGGTGCGTCGGGAGATCCCTGGCGGGGCGCTGATGATGGGTTGTGCTGGTTCGTGGTCACTTCTCGACATGGGGCGGTACCTCTTCCTGGGGGCGGAGGGAAGAGCGCTAGCGAGATCGGGCTTTACTGGTGCCTGTGAACGCGCACACGCTCCGCAATCGCATAATCACCATGATGAAAGCGCAAGTTCACTGACCTGACAAGGCTTTGTGGTCGCAAATCTGTGCACGTGCACAGGGGCTTGCGAGATGGTTTGATCCACGCTAATTTGTTTGGCTCCCATCCCAACTAACCCGTCGCCCGAGTCGCTTCGAGGTGGCGGACAGGCTGGTCGGGACGCCCGTGGCCGCGCCGTCGTCGCCGTCCCGAGTCAGTGCCGCGACACTAGACTCGCCAGGGTGGAACTCAGCGGTGGCCGCAGGCGGCCCACCATCAAGGACGTGGCGGCTGTCGCCGGCGTTTCGCGCGGCACGGTCTCGCGAGTGCTCAACGGCGGCCACTGGGTGTCACCCGAGGCACTGACGGCAGTCCAGTCCGCGATCAAGTCAACGGGGTACGCCGCCAACCGGCACGCCCGGAGCCTCGTCACGGGCCGCGCGAACTCGGTGGCGTTCCTGCTCACCGAACCACAGCAACTCCTCTTCGAGGACCCGAACTTCTCGGTGCTGCTGCGCGGCGCGGCCGACGCCCTGGCCAAACGCGACATCCCGTTGCTGTTGATGGTCGCCGGAACGCCGGCGGAACGGCGGCACGTCACCGACTACATCACGGCCGGCCACGTCGACGGCGTACTGGTGATCTCGTCCCACGCCGACGACCCGGTGATCGCTTCGCTGCTGCGCGAGCACATTCCCGTGGTGGCCTGCGGTGTACCGCTCGGGTACGAAGGCCGGGTCGGCTACGTCGCCGCCGACGACGTGACCGGCGCCCGGGAAATGGTGAGGTATCTCCGCGACTCGGGTCGCCGGCACATCGCCACCATCACCGGGCCGCTCGACACCCCCGGTGGTGTCCTGCGCCTCAAGGGCTACCGGGAAGAGCTGGGCAGGGCGTACGACGAAGGCTTGGTTGCCCACGGCGACTATTCGAGACTGGGCGGTCAGCGGGCGATGGCCGACCTGCTCGCCACCCGGCCCGAGATCGACGCGGTCTTCGTCGCCTCCGACCTGATGGCCGCGGGCGCCCTGACCACCCTGTCCGCCCACGGCAAGCGAGTCCCTGAAGACATCGCGGTCGGTGGTTTCGACGACTCCTGGCTGGCCGCCACCCTGTCGCCCGCGCTGACGACGATGCGGCAACCCTTCGAGCGGATCAGCAGCGAGATGGTCCGCCTCCTGACCGAGATCGTCGGCGGCGAGCAACCGGCCGCCGTCCTCCTCGCCACCACCCTCGTCCGCCGCGAATCCGCCTGACTCGACGGCTCGACCACGGCTGCGGCCGCCGCGTCCCAGCACGCCGCCATACCCATCGGGTTGACATGGGTGGGAGCGTTCACACATCTATCCAGGTCATGGCCGCATTGCTGCAAAGCGCATCAGACTCTTGACATCCTCTCGGGCGGCTTCAAGACTGTGCACGTTCACAGCATGCGAAACCGCCCTCAGATCACGCAGGCTCTCCGCCCCCATCTCTGCCTGTTTGGAGTTCACATGACCATGCGACGTCGTACGTTCCTCAGCATGACTGCCGCCGGTGCCGGCCTGACACTGCTCGGTGCAGGCGAGGCGCTCGGCACCCTCCTTCCCCAGGCCGCCGCACCGACCACGCCGTTCGCGGTCGGCGTACGCAAGTACAACTGGACCCGTGGCAGCCGCCCGTGCACCACCTACGTCTACTACCCCGCCACCGGCACCCCCGGCGGCAGCCCGGTGACCGATGCCCCGGTCGCCGCCGGTGTCTTCCCGATCTACAACTTCACGCACGGCTTCGGGAGCAGCCCACAGAACTCACTGTTCATCATCCGGGCACTCGCCGCGGCCGGCTTCGTCGTCCCCGCCCCGTACTTCAACCACAACTTCACCGACGTCAACAACGGCAACACCTCCAAGGACGTCTCGCAGATCCTCACCAACACCCTCGCGCTCAACACCAGCGGACCGCTGGCCGGGCACATCAACACCGGCATCGGCGTCGGCATCTCCGGTCACTCCCTCGGCGGCATGGTCACCCACGGCCTGCTCACGCGCTGGCCCGACCACCGTGTCGTCTCCGCCAACCCGCAGTCCTGCGTCGACATGGGCAACCCCTCCAGCACGGTCTCGGCCAAAGTCTTGTTCGTCCACGGCGACCACGACACGACCTGCGCCTATTCCTCAGCCCGCCAGGCCTACAACGAGATCACCTGGCCGAAGGCGTTCCTCACCTTCATCGGCGGCACCCACACCAGCTTCTGGAGCGACCAGCGCTTCCCGCGGACCGTCGTCGACTGGGCCCGCTGGACCATGTACGGCGACACCGCCGCACGCGACCGCCTGCCGGCCGACGCATCCGGCACCAAGATCAAGTGGGAATCCCGCCTCTGACGCCTTCAACCACGGGGTACCGCTCGGACGCCAGGCGAGCGGTACCCCAAACCTACCGACGTACGCGCTGACGCCAGACGGCTACGCCGCTGTCGGTCAGCACCTCCAAGGCCCCGTCTCGCCGATGCGGGCCCGCAAGTTCAGCAGCTCCTCGACAGCACGCGAGATGGTCAGCGTTTGGCGGGGCCGGTGCTGTCGCGGATCACCAGGGAAGTGCGGAGGAGCTGGGCGGAGTTCACCGGGGCTGTGCCTTCGGAGATCGCTCGCAGCAGCAGGTTGGTCGCTTGCTGCGCCATCTCCCGGCTCGGGATCGCCACGGCGGTCAAGGCCGGATGCGTCAGGCCGACGGGAGCTGTGTCGTCGAATCCGATCACCGAAACGTCGCCGGGCACCGACCGGCCCGACTCCTTCACCGCCTCGAGCACGCCCAGCGCGAGCAGATCATGTGAAGCGAAGATCGCCGTCAGCGACGGATCCGCGGCGAGCGCCGCCTGCGCGGCGGCAAAGCCACCAGCAGGCGTCGCCTCCGGCGGCGCGAAGACCATGTCGTCGCGGACCTGCACCCGATGCTGCGCGAAGGCGTTCCGGAACCCGGCCAGCCGGCGCTGATGTGTGGGCAACTCGACCACTGCCGCCACCCGCTGGTGGCCCAGACTGCGCAGATGCTTGCCGGCCAGGAATCCGGCGTGCTCGTAGTCGATGGTCACCACCGGCAGCGAGTCGGGTACCTGCGTCTCCCAAGCACACAAGGCGATCGGGAACCGGGGGTCGGGCAGCAGCGCGAGCGGATCGGTCAGGTCCCGGTCGCCGGCGATCAGCAGCGCGTCGACCAGCCGGCTGGACAGTCCGGCCAGTTGCCGCTTGGCGCGCTCGCCGTCGGCGCGCGTCGTACAGAGCACGAGGTGGTAGCCGTGCTCGTCCAGCACGTTCTCGACCTCCTCGACGATCTCGGAGTAGAACGGACTCGCGACGGTCGGCACGATCAGGCCCACCGTCATCGTCGTACCGGTCGCCAGCGATCGTGCCACCAGGTTGGGCTTGTAGCCCAGGTCGGCGATCGCCGCGCGGACCCGCGCCGCCGTGTCCGGGCGGACGGCCGCCCGGCCGGTGACCACGTTCGAGACGGTCTGTTTGGTGACGCCGGCCCGGGTGGCCACGTCCTGCATCGTCACCATCGGGCAACCTCATCTGTTGGACCGGTCAACTGACTGGTCCGAGTATCGGTCCCAGCGCAACCGACCGTCAACCGCGAGACGCCTTAGGAAGCACATTTTTCTATTCAGCTCGATCTTGTTTACCGGTCAAATGACTCGTACTGTCCCGCTAACCCGCAGAGACGGCGACGTCCCGACCCCAAGGAGTTCTCGTGTCACGTTCTCGGAAGACAGCTGTGGTGGCGCTGGCAGGCCTGGGGATTGTCGTCGGCGGGATCGGTTCGGCGGCGTCGGCGACGCCACCGACCGCGACGTACACCATCAGCGTCGGCGCCAAGGGCACCTGGAGCACGCCCACCGACACCCCGGCCGGCACGTACATCGACAAGGACGGGACGTTCTACTTCCAGCAGTCCGCGGCGCTGTACGGCGCTACGGAGCCGCGCAAGTGGGACTTCTACACCGGCAGCAACCTCGACACCGCCACCAAGTCGAGCGTCCTCAGCAACGCGATCAATCCGGCCAACTCCAGCGACAAGAACAACGACACCACCTGGCGCTGCAACAACAGCCCGACGGGGCTCGAGGCAACCTTCGCTCCGGCCGGCTCGGGTTACTCGCAGAAGAACTTCTGTGACCTGGCCGGGGTCTGGGTCGACCCGGACACCGGCGACTGGTACGGACTGGTGCACAACGAGTTCACGCCGCAGCCGTTCGGCGACGGGCTGCACTACGACGCGATCGACTACGCCGTCTCCACCGACCAGGGCAAGACCTGGACGATCAAGAGCCACGTCATCACCTCGCCGTACAGCACGAAACGCAACGACAGTACGGCGTTCCCGAACCAGACCTACTCGTACGGCGACGGCGACCAGCGGCTGTTCGTCGACACCGCGTCCGGCTACTTCTACGTGTACTACGGCTCGCGGATCATCGACAAGTCGGGCGGCTGGAAGAACTTCCGGCAGCACGTCGCCCGGGCCAAGATGTCGGCGAAGATGGCACCCGGCTCGTGGCAGAAGTGGTACGACGGGTCGTGGTCGCAGGCCGGCGTCGGTGGCCTCGAGAGCAACCTCGTCCCGGTCGACGCCGCGAATCCCAACGGCTACACGCCGTTGGCGAAGGAGTACAACCCGGCCAGCACCGGCAGCGTGGACCAGCAAGTTGCCGCAGGCACCCTTTCGCCGACCTCGCCGCTCTTCGTGATGGACATCGCCTACGACGCCTACCTCGGTCTCTACATCGGCGAGCCGCAGGCGGTACGACAGGACGGCAACGAGCCGCAGCACTTCTACGTCACCGACGATTTGACCAGTCAGAAGTGGTACTCCATCGGCGACACCGGCAGCTACACCACGGCCTCGTGGTACCGCTGGTTCCTGGACAGCGTGAACAAGACGAGCTCCACGATCATCGGCAAGAGCTTCCGCTCGTACTGTTCCTTCGGCTGCTCCGGCGGCTCGTCCGGCGAGTACGTCAACCTCACGGTCACCTCGACCTCCCCCGCCGCCGCACCCTTCGACCTGACCAAGACCTATCGGATCGCCAGTGCCGGCGGCCGGATCCTCACCCAGCAATCCGGGACCACGGCAACCACGTCCGTCGGCACCGCGTCGGGCTCGGCCCTCGAAGCCTGGTACTTCGTTGCCGCCGGCGACGGTTCGTACCAGATCCGCAACTCGTCGACCGGCCAGGCGCTCGGTATCGACGCCGGTACGACGAGCAGTCGCGCCTGGGGCACCAAGCCGAGCGTCACCGCGGTCGGGTCGACGGCCGGCCAGCAATGGTGGCTGATCAAGAACACCGGCGGGACCTTCCGTTTCGTCAACCGGCACAGCGGTCTGGTCCTCGGCCTCTCCGCGGACTCCGGCCGCTTCGCCGAGACCACCCCGACCCGGGACTGGACCAACACGACCGGTAACGCCGTCGGCGGCACCCGCACGGGGGCCGAGCAGACCCTGGCCGTGACCGCGGTCGGAACTGCACCCCAGAACCTCAACGGCGTACACACCGTCACCACCAGCGGGAAGGCGCTCGACGACCCCGACCGCAGCACCGTCGCGGGGACGCAACTGATCACCTGGACCAGCCACGGCGACACCAATCAGCAGTGGACTTTCACCCAGCAGGCCGATGGTTCCTACACGCTGAAGAACAACTCCTCCGGCCTCTGCGCCGACGTCAACGGCGGCGCGACCACCGCCGGTACGGCCATCATCCAGTGGACCTGCACCGGCAACCCGAACCAGCACTGGATCGCCACCAAACTCGCCAACGGCGCCTACACGCTCAAGTCGGTCAGCAGTGGCCTCCTTGTCACCACCGCCTCCAGCACCGACGGCGCGAAGGTCACACAACAGCCCGACACCACCGACCCGCTCCAGCAATGGACGATCAGCTAAGTGCGTTTCGGCCAGGTGAGTGCGGTGACGACGATGGATCCGGCGGTCAGCGCGATGCCGAACCAGAAGACGCTCCGCACTCCCGCATGGTCGGCGAACAGGCCACCGACCAGCGCGCCCAGGGCGATCGAGGTGTTGTAGGCCATGGTGTTGAGTGACATCGCGGCTTCGAACGTACTGGGCGCGGCGGCTTGGGTGAGGTTGAGCTGACACAGCTGCACGATGCCGAAGGACATGCCCCACAAGGTGACCGCGACGACTGCGGCAGCAAGCTGGTGACCGGCCGTCAGCAGCAACAGCAACGACACCACCACGCCCCCGCTGCCGACGACGAAACCGGCACGGAAGTTGCTGGTGACAACATGTCCGGCGAGGAAGTTCCCGGCCGCGCCACCGATCCCGTACAGCATCACCAAGATGGTGACGGCGGTCGGTGTCGTGGCGGACTCGCCCTCGAGGAACGGCCTGATGAAGGTGTACGCCCCGAAGTGGCCGAGGACGAACAAGACGACCATGACCATCACCAGTCGAAGCTGTGCGTTCGCGCGCGGCAGCCCGAACACCGCCCGGACCGGTACGGCGTTGTCGGACGGCAGGGACGGGACGAGGACGGCGACCGCGGCGAGGACGAGAAGACTCAGACCGGCCCAGATCAGGAACGTCCTGCGCCAGCCGGTGAGGCTCTCGACGAAGATGCCGAGCGGGATGCCCACGACAGCGGCGATGGAGATGCCGGACATCACCACCGCCGCTGCCCGGCCGGCCAGCGGTCCCGGCACCATCCGCATCGCCATGCTGACCCCGATGGCCCAGAACACCCCGCTGGCGAAGCCCATCACCAGGCGGGTCGTCAGCACCAACGGGAAACTCGGGGCAACGGCGGTGACGAGGTTCCCCAGCGTCAGCACCACCAGCAGCAGCGAGAGCAGGAGCCGGCGGTTGACCCGCCGGGTCCAGGCCACGATGAAGGGAACGCCGAGGCCTGCCGATACGCCGTACAAGGTGACCATCAGGCCGGCGACTCCCACCGGGACCCGCAAGCTGGAACTCAGCGGGGTGAGAAGGCCGACGGGCATCAGTTCGGTGGTCAGGAAGACGAAGAGACTCGCGGTGATCGCGGCGACGCCGAACCAGGCTTTCCCGGTCGCCTGCGGCTGGTGAGTCATCGATCGGTGCGTCATTCCAGCAGTCTCGGCCGAGCGCTATTGATGAGTCCAACACATGCTCTTCATCTCATCGATCGTGATTTAAGATAGATGGGTGGAACTGCAGCAGTTGCGCTATGTCCTTGCGGTCGCGGAGACCAACAGCTTCACGCAGGCTGCCCGCCGCTGCCTGGTGGTGCAGTCCGCGCTCAGCCATCAGATCGCCCGGCTGGAGCGCGAGCTGGGCACCAGGCTCTTCGAGCGCACCAGCCGCAGAGTGCGGCTGACCCCCGCGGGCACGGCCTTCCTGCCGGCCGCGCGACAGTGCCTCGATGCGGCCGACCGAGCGGCAGCCGAGGCTGCCGCGGCTGTCGGTGAGATCCGCGGGCGGCTCGCCGTCGGACTGATCCCGACGGTCGCCGCCGTCGACATCCCCGCTGCGCTGGGCACGTTCCGTGAGCAGCACCCGGACGTCCGCATCTCGCTGCGGGTGGGCGCGAGCGAGGATCTTGTCGAGCAGGTGAAGGAAGGAAGCATCGAGCTGGCCTTCCTCGGACTGCCGACGACGGCGCGGCCGACCGGTGTCGAGGCACGCGAACTCGCCCGCGACCGGCTCGTCGCCGTGGTCGCACCGGACCACCCGCTCGCGGGACAGGCCACCGTCAGTCTTCGCAGGCTCTCCAAAGAGGTCTTCGTCGACCTGCCCGCCAGAACGGCCGGCCGCGCGCAAACCGACCAGGCCTTCCAGGCTGCCGGCCTGGACCGGGACGTCGCCTTCGAGGTCACCTCCGCCGATTTCATGGCCCGGCTGATCGCCGCGGGCCTCGGCGTCGGCCTGTTCGCCAGCAGCTACGCGCCACAGCTGACAGGAGTGATCACGATCGAAGTCACCGACGCACCAGCCCGCATCGAGTACGTCGTCTGGAGCCCCACCGGCCGCACGCCGGCAGCGACCGCCTTCTTGACCTTGCTCGACATCCGGTGAGGCATGAGCCGGCAGTGGGATCATGGCGGGATGATCGGACGTCTGCATCATGTGGTCATTGACTGCCCGGATCCGGCTGGGCTGGCGCGGTTCTACTCGGAGCTGCTCGGGCTGCCGGTGACGTACGAGAGTGATGACTGGGTCGTGATCGCGCCCAGCGACACGAATTCAGGGCTGGCGTTCCAGTTGGCTCCCGACCATCAGCGACCACAGTGGCCCGATCGGGAGCGGCCTCAGCAGTTCCACCTCGACGTGATGGTCGACGACATCGAGACCGCCGAACCGTTGGTACTGGCTCTGGGCGCGAAGAGGTTGTCGGAGCATGTCTTCGAGGATCCGGCCGGTCACCCATTCTGCATCATCCCGCGGCCGGGCTGGGCAGCGCCGGTCAATCCGGCCTGAGCCCGCAGCCGGGCAGCACCGCGTTTCCGGCCGGGGTACCCGGGGTCGAAGGGGGAACTCATGGCCATCGACGACGGAAGCTCGACTCCGGACTTTCCGCTGTGGAAGTTCCGGACTGGCACCGAGTTCGGCGACCAGGCGGACGTGATCGGCTACCACGTCGTCGGGACCGATGAGGAGATCGGCTCGGTGGCCGACTTCGTCGACGCGAACGACCAGCCGGCCTTCGTCGTCGACACCGGCGCGTGGGTCGTCGGGCAGCGGATCCTGTTGCCGGCCGGCGCGGTCGAGTCCATCGACCATGCCGCCCGGGAGATCAGGGTCGACCGCACCGGGACCGACATCAGGGAAGCTCCGCCGTACGAGGTCAGTACCGGCGAGAGCGAGGAGTACCGCAATCGCCTCACCCATTACTACTGCGACCTCTACGCCGATCACCACGAAGATCATTCCCCGCCAGGCTGACCCGACGGGCACTTTCCGAAACGTTTAGCCCCCTTTTCACGGCGGATTCCGGCGTCCTACGCTGCCACATCTGGGAGCGCTCCCAAACGCTCCCGGACCCTTTCCTGCCAGGCATTCCGAAACCCGCCCTTCGGAGGCTCTCGTGCGAAGCCGCATCCTGCGAGTGGTGACCGCCCTCGCCATCCTGTTCACCGCTCTCATCAGCCCGCCGCCGGCCGCGTCGGCGGCGGCCGCCTTCAACTACGGGGAGGCGCTGCAGAAGGCCGTCTGGTTCTACGACGCGCAGCGCTCCGGCAAGTTGCCGGCGAACAATCGCGTCAATTGGCGCGGCGACTCGGCACTGCAGGACGGCAGCGACGCCGGGCTCGATCTCACCGGCGGCTTCTACGACGCGGGCGACCACGTGAAGTTCGGGCTGCCGTTCGCGTTCAGCATGTCGATGCTCGCCTGGGGCGTGGTGGACAACCGCGACGCCTACGTGAGCTCCGGCCAGCTCGGACCGCTGCTGGCGAACCTGCGCTGGGGTACCGACTGGATCATCAAGGCGCACCCCTCCCCCACCGTGGTCTACGGCCAGGTCGGCGCGGGCGACGCCGACCACTCCTGGTGGGGCCCGGCCGAGGTGATGCCGATGGCACGCCCGTCGTACAAGGTCGATCCGTCCTGTCCCGGGTCGGACCTCGCGGGTGAGTACGCCGCGACGATGGCCTCGGCCTCGATGGTGTTCCAGCAGAGCGATCCGGCGTACGCCGCGACGCTGCTCACGCACGCCAAGCAGCTCTACGGTTTCGCCGACACGTACCGCGGCAAGTACAGCGACTGCATCACCGACGCCGCCAAGTTCTACAACTCCTGGAGCGGCTATCAGGACGAGCTCGTCTGGGGTGCGATCTGGTTGTACCGGGCAACGGGTGACGCGGCGTACCTGACCAAGGCCAAGACGGAGTACCTGAAGCTCTCGACCGAGCCGCAGAGTTCCGAGCGGTCCTACCGGTGGACGATCGCATGGGACGACAAGTCCTACGGTGCTTACGTCTTGATGGCCAAGCTGACCGGTGAGCAGATGTACGTCAACGACGCCGACCGGTGGCTGGACTACTGGACCACCGGCTACAACGGCAACCGAATCCGCTCCTCGCCCGGCGGCCAGGCAGTGCTCGACACGTGGGGTTCGCTGCGCTACTCGGCCAACACCGCGTTCGCGGCCCTGGTGTACTCCGACTGGCTGTCCACGCGGGACAGTGCGAGAGCCAGGACGTACCACGACTTCGGCGTACGGCAGATCAACTACGCGCTCGGCGACAATCCCCGAAACTCCAGCTATGTCGTGGGTTTCGGCACCAATCCGCCCCGCAACCCACATCACCGCACAGCACACGGCTCCTGGAGCGACAACATTCAGGACCCCGTCATCAGCAGGCACATCCTGTACGGCGCGTTGGTCGGCGGCCCGCAGTCCAACGACGACGCCTACACCGACAGCCGCAGCGACTACGTGATGAACGAAGTCGCGCTCGACTACAACGCGGGCTTCACCGGTGCACTCGCCCGGCTCTACAAGGAGTACGGCGGCACCCCGTTGACGAACTTCCCTGTTGCGGAGACCCCCGACGGCCCAGAGCTGACTGTGCAGGCCGCGGTGAACCAGGCAGGCGCCCAGTTCACCGAGATCAAGGCCTTCGTGATCAACAAGAGCGCCTGGCCTGCCAGGAAGTTCAACGGCACACTGCGCTACTACTTCACGCTCGACGGTGCCACTACGCCCAGCCAGCTGAGTGTCACGACCAACTACAACCAGTGCGGCGCCGCGAGCGCTCCGACGCAGTACAGCGGTTCGACGTACTACGTGGAGATCCCGTGTACCGGCGTCGCCCCGGCCGGCCAATCGGCGTACCGCAAGGAAGTCCAGTTCCGCATCACCAGCTCGGGGACCTGGGATCCGACCAATGACTGGTCCGCCACGGGTCTGGGGGCAACGGTCGCCCAGACCGACCGGATGGTGCTGCGCCAGAACGGCAACGTGGTCTGGGGCGTCGAGCCGAACGGCACAGTCGACCACGAGCCGCCCAGCACACCGACATCCCTTGCAGCCACCGCGGTGAGCGGCAGCAGTGTCACCCTGAACTGGGCCGCGTCTACCGACAACGTGGGCGTAAGCGGCTACGAAGTGCTCTCCGGTACGACGGTCATGGGCGCCACCGCCGCGACCAGTCTGCAGGTCACCGGCCTGACCCCGGACACCTCCTACACGTTCTCGGTCCGCGCGAAAGATGCCTCTGGCAACCTTTCGGCGGCGAGTGCCCCCGTCGCCGTCCGTACCTCCTCGGCGCCGGCGAGCACGCTGACCGTGCAGCAGAAAGGCACCTCGTCGGCGGTCGCGAACCAGCTCGGAGTCACCCTCCAGGCGACCAACCGCGGTACGACGAGCATCGCACTGACCGGCGTGAAGCTGCGGTACTGGTTCACCGGCGACGCTCCCTCACCCAGCTATCAGGTGTGGTGCGACTGGGCTCAGGCCGGCTGCGCCACTATCGGCGCCCAGGTGGTCAAGCTGGGCACCGTCCGCACCGGTGCGGACGCCTACCTGGAGGTCTCGTTCGCCGGGGGCAGCCTCGCACCCGGCGCCAGTACCGGCGACATCCAACTGCGCGTGGCGAAGACGGACTGGTCCGCCTTCAACCAGGCCGACGACCACAGCTACCGGGTGAGCAGCTCGCTCACCGATTTCGATCGGGTCACCGCCTACTCCGGCGGTGCCCTCACCTGGGGTATCGAGCCCTGACCGAGGAGGATGTATGAAAGACCGGACGAGAGCGAGACGGTGGCGCATCAAGCCGTTCGCCTTGGTAGCAGCGGCCGCGACAGCGGTAGGGATGATGCCGATCGTCGCGCCACCGGCTCACGCCGCGGTGGCCTGCTCGGTGAACTACAACGTCACGAGTGACTGGGGCGCGG